>CAYUPF010000154.1:0-1402 GCA_964446545.1 uncultured Rubrivivax sp. | reverse complement strand
GCCTGCAGAATGCGGCATCGCCACGCAGGAGCTGCCGCCATGAATGACACCCCCCGGACCTGGAAGCACGACGGCGTGCGCGTTATCCCCGGCGACCGCCTCGACCCGAATACCGCGCAGACGCCGGGCATGGACCGCAAGGCGGCCATCAACTTCGCGCGTGTCGGCGCGCAGAAGCTGTGGGCCGGTACCGTGCACATCCACCCGAACGCCAAGACCGGCGCCCACCATCATGGCCCGCTGGAAAGCGTGATCTACGTGGTCAAGGGCCGGGCGCGCATGCGCTGGGGCGAAGCGCTGGAGTTCGTGGCCGAGGCCGGGCCCGGCGACTTCATCTACGTGCCGCCCTTCGTGCCGCACCAGGAAATCAACGCCAGCCCGGACCAGACGCTGGAATGCGTGCTGGTGCGCAGCGACGGCGAGGCGGTGGCCGTCAACCTGGACATCGAGCCGGCCGAAGCGCCCGAAAACGTGCGCTGGATCGACCCGACGCACCCGCAAGGCTGAGGTTCGGCCGTGCCCGCGCACGGCGAAAGTCAGTGTTTACCTGCATCCGGAGGCGTCCGGGGCCTATGCAAGAATGCTTCGGCCTCCACGACGAGCACGCCGACGCCATGTCCGACACGCCGCAGAGCCCTGCCGATGCCGCCGCCGATGCCGACGCGGTGCAGGACCAGCCGGAAGACGGTGTCACCGAGGCCGCCGCGCCCACGGCGCGCGCTCGCAAGCGCCCCAAGCCGGGCGAGCGCCGCGTGCAGATCCTGCAGACGCTGGCCACCATGCTCGAACAGCCCGGTGCCGAGCGCATCACCACCGCGGCCTTGGCCGCACGGCTGTCGGTCAGCGAGGCGGCGCTGTACCGGCACTTCGCCAGCAAGGCGCAGATGTTCGAGGGGCTGATCGAGTTCATCGAATCCAGCGTGTTCACGCTCGTCAACCAGATCGTCGAGCGCGAGACCGGCGGCGCCGAGCAGACGCAGCGCATCGTCACCGTGCTGCTGCAGTTCGGCGAGAAGAACCCGGGCATGACGCGCGTGATGGTCGGCGACGCGCTGGTGTTCGAACACGAGCGGCTGACCGCGCGCATGAACCTGTTCTTCGACCGCGTCGAATCGCAGCTGCGCCAGTCGCTGCGCCTGGCGGCCGAGGCCGCCGGGTCGAGCACGCCGACGGTGGACGCGCAGGCGCTGGCCTCGGCGCTGACGGCGCTCACGGTGGGCCGGCTGCAGCGTTATGCACGCTCGGGCTTCAAGCGCCTGCCCACCGAACACCTGGACTTGGCGCTGCGCCGACTCAGCGCCTGAGGGCGGTCCCTGCTCGAGATCGAGCTCGCCGACGTGCGAGCCGGCGCTGCTGGCGCGGTGGACCGCCTGCCTTTGGCGGCATGCACGCACAGTGGCCA
>CAYUPF010000153.1:0-9819 GCA_964446545.1 uncultured Rubrivivax sp. | reverse complement strand
TCATCAACGAACGAAGCCGTGGCTGCACGAGGTGAGGCCGGTGTTCGGCGGCGGCAGGGCGCCCGGGCGATCGCCGGGGTGACAGCGTGGTCTGACTGAGGCGCTCAGGCTACGGCGCGGGCCAGTGGAACGACGATCTCTACAGATTCGCAGGGAACCAGAATCTCGGCTTCTGCGGTGCGGTCGATCAGGCCCCACTCCTCCAGGCGCGCGGCGTCGGTGTGCACCTTGGAGTCGTTGCGCTCGGCAGCCTTCGCCAATGCGTAGACGCGGCACGGCCCCACACGGCGCGGGGTGCCGAGCAGGTCGACGCGTGCCGGCGTGAGTTCTGCGGACAACGAGCGCGCCGACTCCAAGCTGCGACGGACGTCGGGCACACGCCCCTTCCGAGCGGCCGCCACCTGGGCGGCCGCTGTCTTGAAGACCGAAGCCTGGCCAGAGACTTCGATGATGGCCTTCATGTCGACTCCCAGCGCTCGGCGCCGGACCAGAAGTCCGCGAGCCGATGACGGACCTGTTCGCCCTGCGTCCATGCCTCGTACCTGCAGGCGGCGGGTACGGCCCCTATGTCGCCGATCGCGGGCAGCACATCCGCCGCCGGCCCGCCGGCGAACACACATTCCATCTTGTTCATGTCACGGCCTCGTTCATCGCGGCCAACTCCTGCGGATGTTGATGGAATATGCAAGTCCTGCCCGATTGTGAAAGCCACCGGCGCCCGGCGTCCACAACAATGGCCCCGACCGCTTGTGCGAAGGAATGTCCGAGAAGCAACCGAAGAAGGCCACATGACGTTGTTCCAGCCCTGCACCCGTCGCTGCGCGCTGCGACAGCACCTTTGTGTGGTGCTGGGCGCCGCGTCGATCGCCTGGGGCGCGGCGGGCACGGCGCAGGCACAGACCGTCGCCGAGGTCGACGCGAGGCTCGACACGTTGTTCGGCACGCACGCTCCGTACAAGAGCTTCTTCGGGGTCCTGCAGCACGCAGTGGCCGCGGACGACCGCCAGGCCGTGGCGGACCTTGTCGACTACCCGCTGCGCACGCGCATCGACGGCAAGGCCGTCACCGTCAAGGACGCATCGCAGTTCGTGGCGCGCTACGACGAAATCGTCACCGCCAAGATCAAGCGCGCGGTTGCCGAGCAGTCCTATGCCGGTCTCTTTGCCAACGCGCAAGGCGTGTCGATCGGCGATGGCGGCCTCTGGTTCTCCGGCATCGGCAAGGCCGACATCGTGCGCATCATCGCGATCAACAATTGACCACACGCCCAAGCGCACGCAGCGATCTTCCGGGCATTGAGTCCAGGCAGCCGGTTGCGCTGGATCGCATGCCGGGGCTGGATGGATCATCCAGAAAACACATCCAATCGGAGGGCCCGCCGCGACGCGACCGGCGCCGCGGGTGCGGCATGATCAGCGCGTCACCGACACGCCAAGGGAGGCCGCATGAATCGATGCACACGCGCACCAGCGTACCTGCTGTCCCTGATGCTCGCGCTGCCCGGCTTGCCGGTGCAGGCGGCGAGCCGGGAAGTGACGTGCGAAAGCCACGGCATGCGCCACGCGTACTGCTCGACCGGCCGCCACGGCTCGGTCCGGCTGGTCGACAGCTCAGGCTTCTGGCCCTGCAAGCAGAACGAAACCTGGGGCACGGACAGCCACGGCATCTGGGTCGACCAGGGCTGCAAGGGCCGCTTCCGCGTCGAGGATGATTCCGCGGGCTCCAGCTCCGACCGCAATGCAGCAATCGGCGCGGCGGTGGGTATCGGCCTGCTGGCCGTCCTCGCCGCCAGCCACGACAAGCACGACGAGCACGCCGACCATGCCAGCAGCATGCCGTCGTGGATGATCGGCAGCTACCACGGCTACAACCCGCGCTACCGCATCGAAACCGAGCTGAGCATCGGATCGAGCGGGCGCGTCGAGGGCCGCGCGCGCGGGCAGACGGTGTACGGCCGCTGGACCGGCGGCGACGTGCTCCAGTTCGACGATGGCGCGCGCCTGGCGGTCACACGCACCGACCGCGGCCTGCGGCTCACCCAGGTCGGCGACAGCAGCAACATCGTCGAGTACTACCGTGATTGACGGCGGCGCAGCACACAAGGCAGAGGGCATGGGGACATGCGGCAAGTGGGTCCGGGTGGGGCTGCTGGCGGCGCTGGTGGCCCTGGCAGCTTGTGCCAGCCCGCCGGACACGACCGCGGCCAGGCCCGCCGAATCCGCCGAGGCAAAGGCGCCGGCCGGCGACCCGATGGCGCGCATCCGCAAGGCCGGCGTGCTGCGCGTCGGCGTGCTGTCCATGGTGCCGTGGGCCATGCCCGACCGCAACGCCGAGTGGACCGGCTTCGATGTCGACATCGGCCGGCAGCTGGCCGCCGACCTGGGGGTGCGTGCCGAGTTCGTGCGCATGTCGTGGGGCGGCGCGGCGGACGATGTGGCCGCCGGGCGCGTGGATGTCGCCGCCGGGCTGTGGCCCGGTCCGCGGCGCGGCCTGGTCGTCAACTTCAGCAACCCCTATGCCTCGACGCTGATCACGCTGGTGGCCAGCCGCGAGAAGACGGGCGGGTTGTCCAAGCTTGGCGATTTCGACAAGCCGGGCGTGCGGCTGGGCGTGCGCCGCGGCGGGCTGGCCGAGGCCGTCGCCCGCGAGCGCCTGAAGAACGCCACGATCGTGCCTTTCGACAGCGACGAGGCGCAACTGGGTGCGCTGGGCAGCGGCGAGGTCGCCGGGCTGGTGGCGCGAACGCCGACACCGGAACTCATCGCGCTGATCGATCCGCGGGGTTTCAACGTGCCGCTGGCCGAGCCGCTGGCGCTGCGCAGCGAGGTCTTTGCCATCGCCCGCGGCGATGCCGACTTCCTGGCCTATCTGAACACCTGGATCCGCTACCGCGAAGAGACCGGCTGGCTGCCGCAACGCCGCGCCTACTGGCTGGGCAGCCTGGCCTGGCGGGAGAAGCTCTGATCCCAAGTTCGTGAAGGAACGCCCGATGCTGGCTTGGCTGCGTATTGCCCTCTTGCCCTTGTCGATCGCCATCGGCGGCTGCGCCAGCCTGCCCGAGCAGGTGCAGCGCCCGCCTTCGCTGGCCATCGCATCGGCCGACAGCACGCCGCTGGACAGGATGGCATTGGCTTCGCGGCCGGCCGATGCATCGCTGAGCGGCTTTCGCGTGATCCATGTCGGCATCACCGCGCTGCACGCCCGGCTGGACCTGCTGCGCGCGGCGCAGCGCTCGCTGGACCTGCAGTACTACCACCTGCACGACGATCAGACCGGCCGGCTGGTGCTGCGCGAACTGCGCGATGCCGCCGAGCGCGGCGTGCGCGTGCGGCTGCTGCTGGACGACATGTACACCGAGGGCATGGAGCCGCTGCTGCTGGGCCTGGCGGCCTTCCCCAATGCCGAGGTGCGGCTGTTCAACCCCTTCCCCACGCGCGGCAGCACGGCGTCGCGCTTTGCGTCTGCGCTGGCGGACTTCTCGCGCATCAACCGGCGCATGCACAACAAGCTCTTCGTCGCCGATGGCGCGGTGGCCATCGTCGGCGGGCGCAACCTGGGCGACGACTACTTCTTCCGCAGTGAAACCATCAATTTCCTGGACTTCGATGCCATCGTCGTGGGCGCGGTGCTGCCGCAGCTGGGCAGCCTGTTCGACGCCTACTGGAACAGCCCGCATGCCTACCCGGTGGACGCCATCATGCGGTCCACCGACAGCCCGGCGCAGCGCCGCCAGGCCTTCGACCAGGCCGTGGCCATCGATAGTGCACCCGAACCGCCGGCACCGCCGGCGACCGACCGGCTGGGCTACCCGCCGCTGTCGGTGGACCTGGCGCGCGGCAGCTTCGCCTTGTCCTGGGGACCGGCGCGCGCCTATGCCGACCCGCCCGACAAGGCCATCGGCAAGGCGCAGGCCGAGACGCTGCCCTCGGGCGCGACGCTGGACAACATCCGCCGCACGGTGGTGGACCAGATGTCGCGCGCCAGCGAGGAGCTGTTCCTGACCACGCCCTACTTCGTGCCGAGCGCGGCGGCGCTCGAGGGCATGCGCAACAACGTGCTGCGCGGCCTGCAGATCAGCATCCTGACCAATTCGCTGGCCGCCACCGACGAACCGGTGGTGCACGGCGGCTACCGCCGCTACCGCGAGAACATGCTGCGCGCCGGCGTGCGCTTGTACGAGCTGAGCCCCGAGCACAGCCGGCACCTGGTGCTGGCCGGCATGCAGCCGGTGCCCTTCCGGCTGCACACCAAGAACGCGGTGCTGGACCACAAGGTGGCATTCATCGGCTCGATGAACCTGGACCCGCGCTCCGAGGAGCACAACACCGAACTCGGCGTGATCGCGCACGACCCGGTGCTGGCGCGCGACATGCGCCAGATCATCGAGCTGTTCAAGCGCGAGGCGGCCTACGAGGTCCGGCTGGCACCGCAGCGGCGCTACGGCCTGGAGTGGGTGCGGGTCGACAAGGCGGGCCAAGTCGAGATCCACGACGACGAGCCCGGCGTGGACCGCTGGACCTGGTGGAAGGTGAACTTCCTGTCCGTGCTGGTGCCCGAAAGCCTGCTGTGAAGCGCTCAGCCCTGCGCTTTCAGATGCGGGCTCATCAGCGCTTCCAGCCAGAGCATGAAGGCCTGCAGGCGCCGCGACAGGTGCTTGCGGTGCGGGTAGACCAGGTGCACCGGCATCGGCGGCGCCTGTGCGCCGGGCATCAGCCGCACCAGATCGCCCGCCAGCAGGTGCTGCTGCACGTCGAAGGCGGGGATCTGGATCAACCCCAGCCCGGCCAGCGCGCAGGCGATGTAGGTCTCGGCGTGGTTGGCGCTGACGCGGCTGCGCGGCAGCATGGTGCGCGTCTCGCCGTCCTCGACCCATTCCCAGGGCGCGCTGCGGCCCGAGGTCGGCGACACGTAGTCCACCACCTCGTGTGCAGTCAGGTCCTGCGGGCGGTGCGGCGTGCCATGGCGCTGCAGGTAGGCCGGGCTGGCGCAGTTGATCAGCTCGATGAAGCCCAGCGGACGGGCGACCAGGCTGCTCGCCGCCAGCGGGCCGACGCGCAGCGCACAGTCCACGCCTTCGTGCACCAGATCGACGGCGCGGTCGCTGGACCCGAGTTCGACCTGCAGCTCGGGGTGGCGCGCCAGCAGTTCGGGCAGCGCCGGCGCGATCAGCCGCCGGGCGATGCGGCTGGGCACGTCCACGCGCAAGCGGCCGGCGACCACGCCGCCGGCGGGGCGGAACTGCTGCTCGATGTCTTCCATGTCGGCGATCAGCGCCGCGGCGCGCTCCAGCAGCGCCTCGCCGTCCTGCGTCAGGCCGACGCGCCGCGTGGTGCGGTTGAGCAGCCGCGCGCCCAGCCGCGTCTCCAGCTGCTGCAGGGCCAGCGACACCGTGGCCCGCGGCAGGCCCAGCTGGTCGGCGGCCTGCACGAAGCTGCGGCAGGAGGCGATGCGCACGAAGACGCGCAGATGGTCGATGCGGTCCATGGGCGTAGATTGTTGTGGATCACTGGATTGTGTAGGTCTGGATTCTGCATTTATCACGACAGTTCTGGTTAATAGACTGTGCCCGTTTCTTCAAACGCAACAGGGGGCAGAGATGTCGGACAAGCACAGCATCAAAGGCAAGGTGGTCCTGATCGCCGGCGGCGCCAAGAACCTGGGCGGCCTGATCGCCCGCGACCTGGCCGGGCACGGCGCCAAGGCGGTGGCCATCCACTACAACAGCGCGGCCACGCGCGCCGATGCCGAAGCCACCGTGGCCGCGGTGCAGAAGCTGGGCGCCAAGGCCATCGCGCTGCAGGCCGACCTGACATCGGCGGCGGCGATGGAAAAGCTGTTCGCCGACACCGTCGCCGCGCTGGGCAAGCCGGACATCGCCATCAACACCGTGGGCAAGGTGCTGAAGAAGCCGATCACCGAGATCAGCGAGGCCGAATACGACGAGATGAGCGCGGTCAACGCCAAGACGGCCTTCTTCTTCCTGAAGGAGGCGGGCAGGAACCTCAACGACAACGGCAAGGTGCTGACGATCGTCACCTCGCTGCTGGGCGCCTTCACGCCCTTCTATGCGTCCTACGCCGGTACCAAGGCGCCGGTGGAGCACTTCACGCGCGCGGCGGCCAAGGAGTTCGGCGCGCGCGGCATCTCGGTCACCGCGGTCGGCCCGGGCCCGATGGACACGCCCTTCTTCTACGGCCAGGAGGGCGCCGATGCGGTGGCCTACCACAAGACCGCCGCGGCGCTGTCGCCGTCCTCGCCCAGCGGCCTGACGCACATCGAGGACGTGGTGCCCTTCATCCGCCACCTGGTCAGCGATGGCTGGTGGGTCACCGGCCAGACGATCCTGATCAACGGCGGCTACACCACCAAGTGAGCACGACATGCATGTAGCCATGGTGATCACAGGCGGGCTGGCGCTGCTGGGCATCTTCGTGCTGTTCGGCTGGCTGTGGGGCGCCAGCGCCGCCGGCATGGCGCTGGCGGCCAAGCTCTTCGTGCCCGCCTGGGCAGCGGTCGCGCTGGTCAACATGTGGGTCGGCGTCAGCCACGCCGGCTACACCGTGCGCCAGGAGGCGCCGATCCTGGTGCTGGTGTTCCTGCTGCCGGCAATCGTGGCCGGCGTCGTCGCCTGGCAGCTGTCGCGCGCCTGAGTGCATCAGGTCCTCCCGAGAGCGTGGACCGCGCGGCGGCGGTTTTGCCGGCGGACGTGTGCTATACCCTGCGCCGAGCGGAGAACCGAGCGATGAACACGGTGTTTGCATTCCCGTGCGGCAGCCTGCGGCGAGCGCTGGCCGCCGGCGCAGTGCTGCTGCTGGGAGCCTGCAGTTCCCTGGAGCGGTTGCCGGCCGTGCCGGGGGAACTGCAGTACGAAGCGGTGGTACCCGGCATGCCGAACGTCCGCTATCGGCAGCCGCAGGTCGATGCCCTGCTGAAGGACCTGCGCACGACCGTGGAGCGCGAGCAGGCCTACCTGCGCAACAAGGGCTACGACGGGCCGCTGCTACCGATCAGCTTCCTCGCGCTGTCGGGCGGCGGCGAGAACGGCGCGTTCGGCGCGGGCCTGCTGGTCGGCTGGACAGCGCACGGCGACCGCCCGGAGTTCAACGTCGTCACCGGCATCAGCACCGGCGCGCTAATCGCTCCGTTCGCGTTCCTGGGACCGCGCTACGACGCGCAGCTCAAGCGGCTGTACACCGAGATCGCGGCACACGACGTGCTCGAACTGCGCAGCACGATCAGCGCGCTGTTCGACGACGCACTGGCCGACAACCTGCCGCTGCAGCGCCTGGTCGAGGCCAACGTCACCCAGGAGGTGCTGGACGCGATCGCCGACGAGTCGCTCAAGGGCCGCATGCTGCTGGTCGGCACCACCGACCTGGATGCGCGGCGCAGCGTCTACTGGAACCTGACGCTGATGGCCGAATCGCGCAGCCCGCAGGCGCTGGCGCTGATCCGCAAGATCCTCGTCGCGTCGGCGGCGATTCCGGGCGAACTGCCGCCGGCCATGATCGACGTGGAAGTGCAGGGCAAGCGCTACCAGGAGATGCATGTGGACGGCGGCACGACGCAACAGGTCTTCATGCTGCCCCCTGAACTGGTGATCACCAGCGTCGCGCGCCGTGAGCGCACGATCTACGTGATCCGCAACTCGCGCATGGAAGTCGCGTCGTCCGAAGTCAAGCGTGATGCGCTGGCGATTGCCGGGCGCGCCGTCGCGTCGCTGATCCACACCCAGGGCATCGGCAACCTGTACGAGATCGCCGCGCAGGCGCGGCGCGACGGTGCGCACTTCCGCCTCGCCTACATCCCCGACAGCTTCGACCATGAGCTGGCCGAAGCCTTCGACCGGAAGTATATGAACGAGCTGTTCCTCGTCGGCTACAAGCTCGGCGCGGCCGGCTACCCCTGGGCGACACGCCCGCCCGGGCTCGTCGCCGGCGACGCCGACTAAAGACTCGGCGCACCGGCCATCGCGGACAATCCTGCGCATGGCTGAACCTTCATCTTCCCGACCGGTACTCGTCGCCGGCGGCGGCATCGGCGGCATGGCATTGGCGCTGACGCTGCAGCAGATCGGCGTGCCCTGCATCGTCTTCGAGTCTGTGCCCGAGCTGAAGCCGCTGGGCGTGGGCATCAACCTGCAGCCCAACGCCGTGCGCGAGCTCTACGACCTGGGCCTGGGCGCCGAACTGCTGGACACCATCGGCATCCAGGCGCGCGAATGGGCACTCGTGGGGCGCAACGGCAACGACGTCTATTCCGAGCCGCGCGGGCTGCTGGCCGGCTACCGCTGGCCGCAGTATTCGGTGCACCGCGGGCAGCTGCAGATGCTGCTGTACCGCACGGTGTGCGAGCGCCTGGGCGCGCAGGCCGTGCGGCTGGGCCAGCGGGTCGCCGGCTACCGTCAGGACGCCGACGGCGTCACCGCGCTGCTGCAAGCGCGCGACGGCGGCACGCTCGAAGTCCCCGGCCGCCTGCTGGTCGCCGCCGATGGACTGCACTCCGCCGTGCGCGCGCAGATGTACCCGCAGCAGCCGCCGATCCACTGGGGCGGCGCGATCATGTGGCGTGGCACCGCGCCGGGCGTGCCGATCCGCAGCGGCGCCTCCTTCGTCGGCGTCGGTTCGGCGCGGCACCGCGTGGTGCTGTACCCGATCTCGCCGGTCGATGCGGCCAGCGGCCTGGCGACGATCAACTGGATCGCCGAGATCACCGTCGACAACCGCGGCGGCTGGACTCAGGGCGACTGGAACCGGCGCGTGGCGCTGGAAGAATTCGCGCACCACTTCGACGGCTGGAACTACGGCTGGCTGGACGTGCCGGCGATGCTGCGCGGCGCGCAGGAGATCTTCGAGTACCCGATGATCGACCGCGACCCGGTGCCCACCTGGGTGGACGGCCGCATCGCGCTGCTGGGCGATGCCGCGCACGTGATGTACCCCACCGGCTCCAACGGCGCCAGCCAGGCCATCGTCGACGCCCGCGTGCTGGGTGCGGCACTGCTGACACACGGCGTCGGCCCGGCGGCGCTGCAGGCCTACGACCGCAAGCTCTGCGCCGACATCTCGGCGCTGGTGCTGCGCAACCGCGGCGCCGGGCCCTTCGGCTTGCTGAACCTGCTGGACGAACGCTGCGGCGGCGTGTTCGACGACATCGACACCGTCATCCCCGCGGCCGAGCGCGAGGCCTTCATGGCGCGCTACAAGGCCGCCGCCGGGTTGGCCATCGAGACGCTGAACGCGGCGCCGCCGACGATTGCGCCCGGCTCGCGCGTGCGCACCTGAATCAGGCCGCGCCGGCCACCTGCTGCAACACCGCCGCCAGCTCCTGCGGCCGGTTGTTGGCGACCATGTGGTTGGTGGCGATCTCGAAGTACAACCATGCGGGCGACGCCTGCGCATGGCGCGCCGCCTGCCAGAAGGCGGCGTTGCCCGGGTCGGACTCCGGCGCCGCCGTGGCCTTGATGTAGGTGCGGCTGAAGGGAAAGTCCTCCAGCGGCTGCGCCAGGTGGACCGGCTCGCTGAAGCAGCCCTTGGGGTGGGTGGTGCGGCGCGCCGCCATCCACTGCGCTTCGGCCGGGTCGTCGTAGTCGCGCACCGGCCCGGTCAGCAGCCAGTCCTCGCCGAGTTCGATCTTCGTCCGGCCCGGCAGCGCGCCGCGGGCCAGGCCGCCGACGGTGTCGCCGGGCTTCGGCACGAAGGCGTCCAGGAACACCAGGTGCCGCACGCGGTCGGCGATGTGCTCCAGCGCGCCGGTGACGACAAAACCGCCGTAGGAGAAGCCGAGCAGCACGATGTCCTGTAGGTCCTCGTACAGCAC
>CAYUPF010000152.1:2359-9844 GCA_964446545.1 uncultured Rubrivivax sp. | reverse complement strand
GGTCGGCCTGCGCCACCCAGCCGCCGCCCATCGCCTTGTAGATGTTCACCGCCGAGGCGAACAGCTGCGCACGGATCGAAGCCAGGTTCAGCTCGGCCGGAAACAGCGCCTGCTCGGCCTGCAGCACGGTGCTGTAGCTGGTGTAGCCGCCGTCGTACTGCAGCCGCGCCAGCTCGTTGTACTGCTGCAGCGCGGCCACCAGCTTGAGCTGCGCGTCCAGTTGCTCCTTCAGCTTCTGGTTGGCGATCAGCGCGTTGTCGACATCGGCAAAGGCATTGCGGATCGACAGCTGGTAGTTCAGCAGCGCCGCGTTCTGCGCGGCTTCGGCCTGCGCCACCTGGCCGCTGACCGCGCCGAAAGTGAAGATCGGCCCGGCCAGCGAGCCGGCATAGCTCCACACCCGGGCCGGCCCGCTGAACAGATTGGACAGGTCGGCGCTGGCGTTGCCGAAGGCGCCGGTCAGCGAGATGGTCGGGAAGTACAGCGCCTTGGCCGCGCCGATCTGCGCATTGGCCGCGATCAGCTGCTGCTCGGCCTGGTTCAGGTCGGGCCGGCGCTCCAGCAGCGCCGACGGCACGCCGGCCGGCACCTGCGGCAGCTGCAGCTCGTAGACCGACTTGCCGCGTGTGATCGGCCCCGGGTCGCGGCCGATCAGCACCGCCAGCGAGCTCTGCGTCTGCGCGATCTGCGATTCGATCAGCGGGATCTGCGCGGCCGCGGTCTCGTACTGGGACTGCGCCTGCGCCACGTTCATCATCGACACCTGGCCGTACTGGAACTGCAAGGTGAACAGGTCCACCGATTCCTTGTAGGTCTGCAGCGTCTTCCTGGCCACGTCCAGCTGCGCATCCAGCCCGCGCAGCTGCAGGTAGCTGTTGGCGACCTGCGCCACCAGCGACAGGATCACGCCGCGCCGCGCCTCCTCGGTGGCCAGCACGTTGGCGTAGGCCGCCTCGGACTGGCGGCGGATGCGGCCCCACAGGTCGATCTCCCAGCTGGCCTGCAGCGCGGCCTGGTAGGCCGAGGTGGGGTTCGGGTAGTTCGGGATCTGCGAGGCGAAGGCCGGCTCGACCGCGCGCTCGCGTTGGGCGCCTGCCCCGTAGCCGAGGATCGGGAAGAGCTGCGAGCGCGTGGTCGTCAGCAGCGCCGCCGCCTGCTCGACGTTGGCCGCGGCGATCTGCACGTTGGTGTTGTGCTTCAGCGCCTCGTCGATCAGCTGCTCCAGCACCGGGTCCTGGAACTGCTGCCACCACGGCGTGTCGGCGGTGGCGGCCGCGTCCTTGGGCTCGTACTGGAAAGTGGCCGGCGCAGCGATCTCGGGGCGCTTGTAGTCCGGGCCCAGCGTGCAGCCGGCCAGCGCCAGCATGGCGCAGCTGGTGAGCGCGCGCCGCAGCACCCTCAGGCCCCTTCGCTGGCGGCGGGCAGGTCTGCCTTGGCTTTTGCCTTGGCTTCGGCCTTGGCCTTGCGGCCCTCGCCCCAGCGGTCGAAGATGTAGAAGAACAGCGGCACGTACAGCATCGCCAGCGTGGTTTCGCCGATCATGCCGCCGATGATGCCGGTGCCGATGGAGTGGCGCGCATTGGCGCCGGCGCCCACCGCGATGGCCAGCGGCAGCACGCCCACCGCGAAGGCCAGCGAGGTCATGATGATCGGGCGCAGGCGCTGCTCGCCGGCCAGCCGCGTGGCGTCCATGATGCTGTAGCCCTGCTTGCGGAAGTCCACCGCGGCGCTGACGCGCAGCACCGCGTTCTTCGCGCCCAGCCCGATCAGCACCAGCAGGCCGATCTGGAAGTACACGTCGTTCTCCAGCCCGCGGATGTGGTTGACGAGCAGCGCGCCCAGCACGCCGAAGGGGATGGCCGTCATCACCGCGCCGGGCAGCGTCCAGCTCTCGTACTGCGCCGCCAGCACCAGGAAGACGATCAGCAGGCCGAAGACGAAGGCCAGCGCCGAGGTGCCGCCCGATTGTTTTTCCTCGAAGGCCAGGCCCGACCAGGCGAAGGTGTAGGCTGGCGGCAACTCGCGCGCCAGCTCCTCCATCGTGGCGATGGCCTGGCCCGAGCTGTAGCCTGCCGCCGCGTTGCCGATGACCTTGGCCGCCGGGAAGCCGTTGAAGTGCGGCAGCAGGTCCGGCCCCGCCGTCCACTCGGTGCTGACCACGGCCGACAGCGGCACCATCTTGCCCTGGTTGGAGCGCGTGTACAGGCGTGTCAGGTCGCCGGGGGTCTGGCGGAACTGCGCGTCCGACTGCACGATCACCCACCACACGCGGCTGTACTGGCTGAACTGGCTGGCGGTGAGCGAGCCGAACTGCGCCTGGATGGCGCTGTACACGTCCTGCACCGGCACCTGCAGCAGCATCGCCTTCTCTCGGTCGACATCGGCGCGCAGCTGCTGCGAGTTGGCGTTGAAGGTGGTGTTCACGCCGGCCAGCTCGGGCCGCTGCCGCGCCTGGGCCAGGAAGGCCTGCACGTTGTTGCCCAGCTCCACCGGCGAGCCGGCGGCGGTGTCCTGGATCCAGAACTCGAAGCCGCCGGTGCTGCCGATGCCGGGGATGGCCGGCGGCGCGATCGGGATCACCACCGCTTCCTGGATGTGCTTGGCCTGGTCGTAGAAGGCGGTGAGGATCGCGCGCGCATTCTGTTCCTTGGCGGTGGCGATGTCGGCGTAGCGTTCCTTGAAGTCCTCGAAGGTGACGAAGATGGTGGCCGAGTTGGTCTTGAAGCCGGCATCGACCAGGCTGTAGCCGGTGACCACCGAGCGTGTGGCGACGCCCGGGATCTTCGCCAGGATGGCGTCGGCACGCGAGGCCACGGCCTGCGTGCGCTCCAGGCTGGCGGCCTGCGGCATGATGATCGCCACCATCGCGTAGCCTTGGTCCTCCTGCGGCACGAAGCTGCTGGGCAGGATGTTGAACAGGTGCCAGATCGAATACAGGAACACGCCCAGCAGCACGAAGGCGACCACCATGCGCTTGATGACGAATTCCACTGCATGGCCGAAGGCGCGAGTCACCCGGTCCACCTGACGGTTGAACCAGGCGAAGAAGCCGCGTGTCGGCGGCGGTGTGTGCTTGAGCAGCAGCGCGCACATCGCCGGCGTCAAGGTCAGTGCGACGAAGCCGGAGATGATCACCGACACGACGATGGTGATCGCGAACTGCTTGTACAGCTGCCCGGTGGTGCCGGGCAGGAAGGCCGCCGGGATGAACACCGAGGCCATCACCAGCACCACGGCCACCAGCGAGCTGCCGATCTCGCCCATCGAGCGGATGGTCGCGTCCTTGGCCGACAGGTGGTGCTGCACCATGTTGCGCTCGACGTTCTCGCACACCACGATGGCGTCGTCGACCACCATGCCGATGGCCAGGATCAGACCGAACAGCGTGAGCAGGTTGATCGAGAAGCCCAAGGCGAGCATGCCGCTGAAGGTGGCGACCAGCGAGACGACGATGGCGATCGCGCAGATCAGCGTGGTGCGCAAGCTCTGCAGGAACAGGTAGACCACCAGCACCACCAGCACCAGCGCCTCGCCCAGCGTGTGGATCACCTCCTCGATCGACAGGCGCACGAAGTCGTTGGTGTCCAGCGCGATGGTGGTCTGCAGCCCCTCGGGGAAGCGCGCCTTCATCTCGTCCAGCGACTTGCGCACCGCGTTCGACACCACCAGCCCGTTGGCGCCGGGCTGCTGGTAGATGGCGATGAAGGTGGCCGGCTCGCGGTTCAGCTGGCTGTCGACGATGTACTGGCGCAGGCCGATCTCGGCCCGTGCCACGTCGCCCAGGCGCACGATGGCGCTGCCGTCGGCATTGGCGCGCAGGATGATGCGCTCGTACTGGCGCGGGTCGGTGAACTGGCTCTGCGTCACCACCGGGAAGGTCAGCTGCACGTCGCCGCTACTCGGCTGCTGGCCGATCTGGCCGGCGCCGAACAGCGCGTTCTGCTGGTTCACCGCGTTGGCGATGTCGCTGGTGGTGATGCCCAGCGAGGCCATGCGGTCCGGGTTCATCCAGATGCGCATCGCCTGGTCGGGCACGCCCATGATCTGCGCCTGGCCGGCGCCGGGCACGCGCTTCAGCGCGTCGAGCACGTAGACGTTGGCGTAGTTGGCGACGTAGTCGGCGCTGTAGCGCCCGCCGGAGCCGGTGACCGCCACCAGCATCATGATCGACGAGCTCTTCTTCTGCACCGACACGCCCTGTTGCTGCACCGCTTCGGGCAAGGCGGGCAGCGCCAGGTTGACGCGGTTCTGCACCTGCACCTGGGCGATGTCGGGGTCGGTGTCCAGCGAGAAGTACACGGTCAGCACCAGCTGGCCGGTGGCCGAACTGGTGCTGCTCATGTAGAGCATGTTGTCGACGCCGTTGATCTGCGCCTCGATCGGCGAGGCCACGCTGTCGGCCAGCGTCTTGCTGTCGGCGCCCGGGTAGGTGGCCTGCACCGTCACCTGCACCGGCGTGATGGCCGGGTACTGCTGCACCGGCAGCACGGTCATCGACACCAGCCCGGCCAGGCACAGCAGGATCGCGACCACCGCCGCGAAGATCGGCCGTTCGATGAAGAAGCGCGAGAACATGCGCCGGCCGCGTCTACCGGGGAGCGCTGGCTGCCGCGCTTGCGGCAGCCGCAGCGGCGGTGGCCTTGCCGTCGGCCATCACGACGATGACCGGGGCGCCCGGCGACAGGCGCTGTCCACCGTCGACCACCAGCCGGTCGCCGGGGGCCAGGCCTTCGTTGACGAACCAGCCGTCGCCGTACCAGTCGCCCACCACCAGCGGCCGCTGCTCGGCCTTGCCGTCCTTGTTCAGGACCCACGCGAAGTGCCCCTTCGCGCCCTGCTGCACCGCGCGCTGCGGCACCAGGATGGCGTTCGGCCGCACGCTGCCCTTGAGCCGCGCGCGCACGTACTGGTTGGGGCGCAGCACGCCCTTGGGGTTGTCGACCGTGGCGCGGATCAGGAAGGTGCCGGTCTGCGCGTTGTAGGACGGGTCGGCGAAGGTGATCTTGCCGGTGAAGGGGAAGATGCTGCCATCGGGCTGCACGATCTCCACCACCATGTTCATGTCCTTGGGCAGCCTGAGCCGGCCATCGCGGATGTCGTTCTGGATGCGCAGGAACTCGTTCTCCGACAGGCTGAAGTTGACCCACATCGGCGTCAGCACCGACACCGTGGTCAGCTGCGCGTTCTGCGGGTTCAGGTAGGTGCCGTCGGCCACCGCGGCATAGCTGCTGACGCCGGCGACCGGCGAGGTGATGACGGTGTAGCTCAGGTCCAGCTGCGCCGACGTGACCTGCGCCTTCGACTGCTCCACCGCGGCGGCCGCCTGCTCGTACTGCCCTTGTGCGTCGTCCAGGTCCTTCTGCGACAGCGCGTTCTTCGCCGCCAGCGGTCGGGTGCGGTTGAGGTTCTGCGTGGCCACCGTCAGCGCCGCCTGGTTGCGCTGCAGCGCCGCCTTGGCGGCGTCGAGCTGCGCCTGGAAGGGTTTCTGGTCCATGCGGAACAGCACCTGCCCGGCCTTGACCACCGAGCCTTCGGTGTAGACGCGCTTGTCCAGCCAGCCCGACACCCGCGCCTGGATGTTCACCGCCTGCGAGCTCTGCGTCTGTGCGACGTATTCGCGCGAGATGTCGACGTCGCGCGGCTCGACGGTGACGATGCTCACTTCCAGCGGGGGCGGCGGCAGCTTCGGCACCTCCTTGCCACAGCCGGCGAGGACGACCACGACCGCGAGGGTCGTGAGCAGGGCCGTACGGCGTTTCTTCTCGAGCATGAGCGACAGTCGATGGCGCAAACGCGGGCGCGTCGATTCTGCCGCAGTCGGCCGGCCAGGCCGCGTCAGCCGGCGCGGTGACTCGCACTTCCCAGCATCAGCCCCAGGTTCTGCAGCGCCGCGCCGGCCGCGCCCTTGCCCAGGTTGTCCAGCACCGCAGCCAGCAGGATCTGCGTGCCGGACCGGTCTTCGAAGACCATCAGCCGCAGTTGATCGGTGCCGTTCAGCGCGCGCGGGTCCAGGTGGGCCAGCGCCGCACTCTCGGCCAGCGGCAGGACCTGCACCGCGCCGGACGCGGCATGGTGCTGGCGCAGCGCCTCGTGCACGCGCGCGGGCGTGGCCTCGTGCGGCAACAGCTGCCGGTGCAGCGCGATCGTCAGCACGATGCCCTGGGCATAGGCGCCGTAGCTGGGCAGGAACAGCGGCGGGTGCGCCAGGCCGGCGTGCTGCTGGATTTCCGGCACATGCTTGTGGTCGCCCTGCAGCGCATAGACCTGGAAGGGCGGCTGCGTTGCCGCCTCTTCGCCCTCGTAGGCTTCGATGCCGGCGCGCCCGCGTCCGCTGTAGCCGGAACAGGCCTGCAGCACCAGCGGATGGTCGGCCGGCAGCAACCCCGCGTCGCGCAGCGGCCGCAGCAGCGAGACGGCTGCGGTCGGATAGCAGCCCGGATTGCTGACGCGGCGCGCCGCGGCGATGCGCTGCGCCTGTCCGGCATCCAGTTCCGGCAGGCCGTAGACCCAATCGGCGTGCACCCGATGCGCCGAGCTGGCGTCGAGGATGCGCACCCGCGGGTCGTGCACCCAGGACACCGCCTCGCGCGCCGCGGCATCGGGCAGGCACAGCAGCGCGATGTCGCAGGCGTTGAGCATCTCGGCACGCTGCCGCGGGTCCTTGCGCTGCGCTTCGGGCAGCGTCAGCAGCTGCAGATCGGCCCGCCCGCGCAGCCGCTGCACGATCTGCAATCCGGTGGTGCCCTGGTCGCCGTCGATGTAGATCCGGGGGGTCATCGCAGGTCCTCCTTTGTGGCGTGCATGGTGGCTCGGCGCGGCCATGCTGAAAAGTGAAATCTGACAAACTCCGAATTCACGTTCTACGAATGGAGTGCCGATGCGCGAGATCAACCTGGATCGCCTGCGCACGCTGCTGGCCGTGGCCGAGCTGGGCAGCTTCGCGCAGGCGGCGCGGGCGCTGCACCTGGCGCCGCCGACGGTGACGCAGCATGTGGCCGAACTCGAGGCGCGCTTCGGCGTGGCCTTGCTGCTGCGTGGCCGGCGCGTGACACCCACCAGCGCCGGGCAGGTGCTGGCCGCGCGGGCGCGCCGGCTGCTGGCCGATCTGGACGAGCTGGTGGCCGACGTGCGCCTGCATGCCAAGGGTCAGCGCGGCCGTGTGCGGCTCGGCGCCAGCACCGGCGCGATCGCCCACTTGCTGCCACCCGCGCTGCGCGAGCTGGCGCGCGGGCATGCCGGCATCGACCTGCAGGTCAGCGTCGCGACCTCGGCCGAGACGCTGGCGCGGCTGGCCGCCGGCACGCTGGACTTGGGGCTGGTCGCGCTGCCGCAGCCGCCGCTGGCCGGCGTGCGCATCCAGCCCTGGCGCCGCGACCCGGTGCTGGCCGTGGTGCCGGCCGACTGGAATGCCCCGGCGCGCCTGACGCCGGCCTGGCTGGCGAGCCGGCCGCTGCTGCTGAACGACGGCAGCACCCATCTGTCGCG
>CAYUPF010000152.1:0-2259 GCA_964446545.1 uncultured Rubrivivax sp. | reverse complement strand
ACGCGCTCGATGATCAGCGCAATGCCCTGGCCGACGCCGATGCACATGGTGCACAGGCCGTAGCGCCCGCCGATGGTCTCCAGCTGGTTCAGCGCGGTGGTGGCCAGCCGTGCGCCGCTGGCGCCCAGCGGGTGGCCCAGCGCGATGGCACCGCCGTTGGGGTTGATGCGCGCATCGTCGTCGGCGACACCCAGGTCGCGCAGCACCGCCAGGCCCTGCGCGGCGAAGGCCTCGTTGAGCTCGATCACGTCCATCTGCTTCAGCGACAGTCCGGTCAGCTCGAGCACCTTGCGCACGGCCGGCGCCGGGCCGAAGCCCATGATGCGCGGCGCCACGCCGGCGGTGGCCATGCCGACCACCCGCGCGCGCGGCTTCAGGCCATGGCGCGCCGCGGCGCTTTCACTGGCCAGCAGCAGCGCGCAGGCGCCGTCGTTGACGCCGCTGGCATTGCCGGCCGTCACCGTGCCCTCGGGCTTGACCACGCCCTTCAGCCTGGCCAGCGCTTCCATCGAGGTCTCGCGCGGATGTTCGTCCTTGTCCACGAGCACCGGGTCGCCCTTCTTCTGCGCGATGCTCACTGAGCAGATCTCGCGTTCGAAGAAGCCGCTCTTCTGCGCCGCCACCGCCTTCAACTGGGATGCCAGCGCCATGCGGTCCTGCGCCTCGCGCTCGATCTTGAACTGCTCGGCCACGTTCTCGGCGGTCTCGGGCATCGAATCGACGCCGTACTGCGCCTTCATCAGCTTGTTGACGAAACGCCAGCCGATGGTGGTGTCGTAGACCGCGTTGGCGCGCGAGAAGGCGCTCTCGGCCTTGGGCATGACGAAGGGCGCGCGGCTCATGCTTTCCACGCCGCCGGCGATCATCAGCTCGGCCTCGCCGCAGCGGATGGCGCGCGCCGCGCTGCCCACCGCGTCCAGGCCCGAGCCGCACAGCCGGTTGATGGTCGCACCCGGCACCTCGATCGGCAGCCCGGCCAGCAGCGCGGCCATGCGCGCGACGTTGCGGTTGTCCTCGCCGGCCTGGTTGGCGCAGCCGTAGAGCACGTCGCCGACGGCCTGCCAGTCGACCTTGGCATTGCGCTGCATCAGCGCGCGCATCGGGATGGCGCCAAGATCGTCGGTGCGCACCGAGGACAGCGCGCCGCCGTAGCGGCCGAAGGGGGTGCGGATGGCGTCGCAGATGAAGGCTTGGTTCATGGTCGAGTCTCCGGGAAGTGCAAGGGCACGGCGGTCAGCGATTGCAGGGTTTCGGCGCTCAGGCCCTCGCACAGGTCCACCACCTGCACGCCGGCCGGCGTGATGTCCAGCACCGCCAGATCAGTGTAGACGCGGCTGACGCAGCCCAGAGCGGTGAGCGGGTAGCTGCAGCGCGGCACGATCTTGCTCTCGCCGGCCTTGCTGCAGTGTTCCATCATCACCAGCGTGCGCTTGGCGCCGATGGCCAGGTCCATCGCGCCGCCCACCGCCGGGATGGCGTCCGGCGCGCCGGTATGCCAATTGGCCAGATCGCCGCCGGCCGACACCTGGAAGGCACCGAGCACGCAGAGGTCGAGGTGGCCGCCGCGCATCATCGCGAAGCTGTCGGCATGGTGGAAGAAGCAGCCGCCGGGCAGCAGCGTCACCGGCTGCTTGCCGGCGTTGATCAGGTCGTAGTCCTCGGCGCCCTCGGCCGGCGCCGGTCCCATGCCGATGATGCCGTTCTCGCTTTGCAGCACGATCTCGCGGCCGGCCGGCAGGTGGTTGGCCACCAGCGTCGGCAGCCCGATGCCCAGGTTGACCACCGCGCCTTCGGGGATGTCGCGCGCCACGCGCTGCGCCATCTGCTCGCGGGTCCAGCGCTTGTACTCCGCCATGTGAGTTTCCTTCAGAAGCCGGCGCCGCGCGTCGGCGCGCGCTCGATGCGCACCACGCGCTGCACGAACAGCCCCGGCGTGACCACGCACTCCGGGTCCAGCGCACCGAGTTCCACCACCTCGTGCACCGTCGCCACCGTGGTGCGCGCGGCCATCGCCATCACCGGGCCGAAGTTGCGCGCCGTCATGCGGTACGTCAGGTTGCCCCAGCGGTCACCGCGCTCGGCCTTGATGAGCGCGAAGTCGGCATGGATCGGCGACTCCAGCACGTACATGCGGCCATCGATCTCGCGCGTCTCCTTGCCCCGGGCCAGCTCGGTGCCGTAGCCGGTGGGCGTGAAGAAGCCGCCGATGCCGGCGCCGGCCGCGCGGATGCGCTCGGCCAGGTTGCCTTGCGGCACCAG
>CAYUPF010000151.1:1245-9912 GCA_964446545.1 uncultured Rubrivivax sp. | reverse complement strand
GCACAGGCCGTGGAAGGTGCCGATCCACATGCCGCGCACGTTCACCGGCAGCATGTTCTGCAAGCGCGCCAGCATCTCCTTGGCCGCCTTGTTGGTGAAGGTCACCGCCAGCACCCCACCGGGCGAGACCTGGCCGGTGTGCAGCAGCCAGGCGATGCGCGTGGTCAGCACCCGCGTCTTGCCCGAGCCGGCGCCGGCCAGGATCAGCGCGGGCTGCGCAGGCAGGGTCACCGCCGCCAGTTGTTCAGGGTTCAGGTTCTGCAGCAGCTTGCCGCTGGGGGCAGCCACGGCGTCGGTCGGCGGGTAGCTCATCGACCGATTCTAGGCATCCATCATCGGGGGGTTTCGCCGCAAACCGTTTCGGCGTAGCGTGCTTTGCCCAAGCCGGCCCAAGGGTCCGGGATGCCGCCGGGCCGAGTGCTCGACCTGAGCATCACGCCTTGCCTGGAAGACGCGGACGCCGGCGCGGTGCTGGCAGCCATGACCAAGCGCTGACCCGGGCGGCGCCGGCGGGCTGGGACGGCCGGGTCGGTTCAGCCATTTTTCGGATCCACGCGCAGCGGCACAGCCAGCCGAGCCGCGTAGAATTGGCTACCGGGCCCAAATTCAGGTGCCCGGTTTCCGTTTGTGGCCTCGCGCGACTCGCGCGCACCGTCGCCACAGGCGAACCGGCTCCCGGTCAAGCGCTCGCAAACCCCATTGCTGGAGCCGCTTCTCATGGAAATCTTCGACTACGACAACATCCTGCTGCTGCCGCGCAGGTGCCGCGTCGACAGCCGCAGCGAATGCGACCCGTCGGTGCAGTTCGGCCCGCGCCGCTTCAAGCTGCCGGTGGTGCCCGCCAACATGAAGACCGTGGTCGACGAGACCATCACCGAGTTCCTGGCGGCCAACGACTACTTCTACGTGATGCACCGCTTCGACATCGACAACGTCGCCTACGCGCGCCAGATGCGCGACAAGGGCCTGTATGTGTCGCTCAGTTCCGGCGTGAAGCAGGCCGACCGCGAGATGATCGACCAGCTGGCGGCCGAGGGCCTGGGCGCGGACTACGTCACCATCGACATCGCGCACGGCCATGCCGACAGCGTGCAGCGCATGATCGACTACATCAAGGGCAAGCTGCCGCAGGCCTTCGTCATTGCCGGCAACGTGGCCACGCCCGAGGCGGTGATCGACCTGGAGAACTGGGGCGCCGACGCCACCAAGGTGGGCGTCGGGCCGGGCAAGGTGTGCATCACCAAGCTGAAGACCGGCTTCGGCACCGGCGGCTGGCAGCTCAGCGCGCTGAAGTGGTGTGCGCGCGTGGCCACCAAGCCGATCATCGCCGACGGCGGCATCCGCGACCATGGCGACATCGCCAAGAGCATCCGCTTCGGCGCGAGCATGGTGATGATCGGCTCGCTCTTCGCCGGCCACGAGGAATCGCCCGGCCGCACGGTCGAGGTCGACGGCAAGCAGTTCAAGGAGTACTACGGCTCGGCCAGCGACTTCAACAAGGGCGAGTACAAGCACGTCGAGGGCAAGCGCATCCTCGAGCCGATCAAGGGCCGGCTGGCCGACACGCTGCGCGAGATGCGCGAGGACGTGCAGAGCTCCATCAGCTACGGTGGCGGCACCACGCTGTTCGACATCCGCAAGGTCAACTACGTGATCCTGGGCGGCGACAACGCCGGCGAGCACTTGTTCATGTAGCCTCGGGCAGCCGTTCGCGGTACAGGCGCAGCGCGTACAGCAGTTCGGCGATCAGCGACTCCTGGTAGCGATAGAACATCTCCGCGCCCATCGGCACCAGGATCGACAGCGACTGCCGGCGGCAGCGCTCGGCCAGCGCCTCCAGGCGCGACATCAGCGCGTCGAGCCGGGCCCGCGCCTCGGCAGAACGGTGCAGTGCGCCGGCCGGCATGTCGGCGATCTCGCCCAGCGTCACACCCGGGTGGAACAACGCGGGGATCTCGCGTTCGAGCTTGACGCGGTGCACGTCGATGCGCCACAGGTTGAAGCGGTGGCCGATGGCCATCGCGCTGAACAGCAGCGACAGCGCCACGCCGAGCTGGATCCACGTCGGCAACGGCAGGATGTCCACCGCCCACGGCGCGTAGGTGCCGAGCACGTCCGGGCCTTCGTCGCGCAGGAAGTTGGCGGCCACCGCGGACATCGGCAGGCCCGTCAGGTTGGGCCGGCCCTTGTTGTGCTCGACGAAGCCCGCAAAGGCTCCCGTCACCGCCGTCAGCAGCCCGATCGTGGCACCGTTCTTCGCGCAGCCGTTGCCGACGATCAGCGTGTCCATCTGCAGCACGTTCAGGTCGCGCGGTGGCAGCCGCTTGACGTAGTCGATCTGCCCGGTCTCGATGGTCCCTGCGCGTGCGAACGCCAGGCGGCGCGCCAACGCCGGCGCCTCGGGCATGTCGAGAATCTGCAGCTTGCGCCGCACGACGGCGTCGTGCACCAGCGCGGCCCCCTCGTCGATGACCATCGCGCCGAGTTCGAGCTCGCCGCGCACCAGCATGTCGAGCTGCTGGTCGATCGTCGGCGTCGCCACCACCAGCTGCAGCTCGGGCACCTGGGTCAGCAGCCGCCGCATCACTTGCTCGGTGCCACTGCCGACCGGGCCGATGCCGATGCGCAGACCGGCCAGATCGAGGGGCGTGCGCACCCGGTCCAGGTCGCGGCCGAGAATGATCAAGGACTCGGGCTGCGGCAGCCGGCCCAGCAGTTCGAGCCCCGAGTCTTCGGGGACGACGGTGCCACCCTGGATCAGCGCGAACTGGACTTCGCAGGACTCGCGGGCGGCGATCAGCCGCTGCACGTTCTCGGCAGAGCCGGCCGAGGCCTGGTTGCGAATGTAGCCGCGCTTTCGCCCCACCTCGGCAGCCAGGCTGTCGACCGTCGCATGGTAGTTGCCCGTGGCCGCCCCGGACAGCATCGTCAGCCGCACGTGGCGCAGCGTGGGCCGCGGGTCCAGCCACACGAGCAGCGCGCTCAGCAGCGACAGCAGCACGAAGAAGAGCAGCGTCTTGCGGAACGGCGACAGCCGCCCGTGCGGCCCCGGCCGGCCGATGACGCGCATCAGGCGGTAGCGGGGCAGCATGCGGCTCGACGCTCTGGGCTTGTCTCTCATCGTGGGGTTTGCCGGCCGGCGAGCCGCGATTCTCAGGCATGCCCGGCAGCCGGCTGCGTCGAGACCGCCGCCTACAATCGAGGCCCTCCCGCACGTGCCAACGAACGCGCCCAGGCTGTGATGCGTTACTGCGTCGCCGGCGCTTCGCCCATGCCATGACCGAACTCGCCAAGTCCTTCGAACCCGCCGCCATCGAGGCGCGCTGGGCGCCGCTGTGGGAAGCCGGCGGCGTCTATGCACCGACGCTCGACCCGGCCAGGCCCTCGTTCAGCATCCAGCTGCCGCCGCCCAACGTCACCGGCACGCTGCACATGGGACATGCCTTCAACCAGACGATCATGGATGCGCTGACGCGCTTCCACCGCATGAAGGGCTTCAACACGCTGTGGGTGCCGGGCACCGACCATGCCGGCATCGCCACGCAGATCGTCGTCGAGCGCCAGCTGGAGCAGGAAGGCAAGACGCGGCAGCAGCTCGGCCGCGAAGCCTTCGTGCAGCGCGTGTGGGAATGGAAGGCCTATTCCGGCTCGACCATCACACAGCAGATGCGCCGCGTCGGCGCCAGCGTGGACTGGGCGCACGAGTACTTCACGATGGACGAGGGGCTGTCGCGCGTCGTCACCGAGACCTTCGTGCAGCTGTACGAGCAGGGGCTGATCTACCGCGGCACGCGCATGGTGAGCTGGGACCCGGTGCTGAAGTCCGCGGTCTCGGACCTGGAGGTCGAGAGCGAGGAGGAGGAGGGTTTCCTCTGGCATATCCGCTATCCGCTGGCCGACGGCAGTGGCTCACTCGTCGTGGCGACGACCCGGCCCGAGACCCTGCTCGGCGACACCGCGGTGATGGTGCACCCCGAGGACGAGCGATACCAGTCGCTGATCGGCAAGCAGGTCAAGCTGCCGCTGACCGAGCGGCTGATCCCGGTGATCGCCGACGAATACGTCGATCGCGAGTTCGGCACCGGCGTGGTCAAGGTCACACCGGCGCACGACGTCAACGACCACGCGGTCGGGCAGCGCCACGGCCTGCCCAGCCTGTGCGTGCTGGACCTGGACGCGCGCATCAACGGCAACGCGCCGGCCGTCTACCAGGGACTGGACCGCTTCGTCGCGCGCAAGAAGGTGGTCGCCGACCTGGAGCGCTCAAGCCTGCTGGTGGAGGTAAGGAAGCACAAGCTGGTGGTGCCGCGCTGCGCGCGCACCGGCCAGGTGATCGAGCCGATGCTCACCGACCAGTGGTTCGTCGCCGTCAGCAAAGCGGGGCCGGACGGCAGGAGCATCGCGCAGAAAGCGATCGACGCGGTCGCCTCGGGCGAAGTGAAGTTCGTACCCGAGAACTGGGTCGCGACCTACGACCAGTGGATGAAGAACATCCAGGACTGGTGCGTCTCGCGCCAGCTGTGGTGGGGCCACCAGATCCCGGCCTGGTACGGCAGCGGCGGCGAGATCTTCGTCGCGCGCGACGCGGCCGAGGCGAGGGCCAAGGCCGAAGACAGCGGCTACCGCGGCGAACTGACGCGCGACCCCGACGTGCTCGACACCTGGTACAGCTCGGCGCTGGTGCCCTTCTCCACGCTGGGCTGGCCGAAGGAAACGGAAGAGCTGAAACTCTTCCTGCCCTCGTCGGTGCTGGTCACTGGCTACGAGATCATCTTCTTCTGGGTCGCGCGCATGATCATGATGACGACCCACTTCACCGGCCGCGTGCCGTTTCGCACCGTGTACATCCACGGCATGGTGCGCGACAGCGAAGGCAAGAAGATGAGCAAGAGCGAGGGCAACGTCATCGACCCGGTGGACCTGATCCAGGGCGTGGAGCTCGACACGCTGGTGAAGAAGTCGACCACCGGGCTGCGCAAGCCCGAGACCGCACCGAAGGTGGCGGCACGCGTTCAGCGCGAGTTCCCCGAAGGCATGCCGGCCTACGGCGCCGACGCGCTGCGCTTCACCATGGCCAGCTACGCCAGCCTGGGGCGCAGCATCAACTTCGACACCAAGCGCTGCGAGGGCTACCGCAATTTCTGCAACAAGCTGTGGAACGCGACGCGCTTCGTGCTGATGCAGGTCGAGGGCCTGGACGCGCACGAGCGCGGCATGGACCCGTGCAGCCACGACTGCGGGCCCGAGGGCTACATGCACTTCTCGATGGCCGACCGCTGGATCATCAACCAGCTGCAGCGCGTCGAGGCCGAGGTCGAGCGCGGCTTCGCCGACTACCGGCTGGACAACGTGGCGAACACGATCTATGCGTTCGTCTGGGACGAGTACTGCGACTGGTACCTGGAGATCGCCAAGGTGCAGCTGGCCGGCGGCAGCCCGGCACAGCAGCGCGCCACGCGGCGCACGTTGCTGCGCGTGCTGGAAGCGGCGCTGCGCCTACTGCATCCGGTGGCGCCCTTCATCACCGCCGAGCTGTGGGAACAGGTGGCGCCACTCGCCGACCGCAAGCCCGCGGGCGCGAACGCGGGCATCGTCACCGCGCCCTACCCTCAGGCCGATCTGCAGCGTATCGATGCCGAGGCCGATGCCTGGATGGCCCGGCTCAAGGCCGTGACGGCGAGCAGCCGCCAGCTGCGCTCGGAGATGAACCTGTCATCGGCCGAACGCGTGCCCTTGCTGGCCAGCGGCGATGCTGCGTTCATCGCCTCGGCCGCGCCGGTGCTGAAGGCGCTGGCGCGGCTGTCCGAGGTCAAGCAGGCGCCGGACGACTCTGCCTTCGCCGAAGCCACGCGCAGCACGCCGGTGGCGGTGCAGGGCGAGGCCCGGCTGGCGCTGCTGGTGGCCGTCGATGTCGAAGCCGAACGCTCCCGCCTGGCCAAGGAGATGGCGCGCATCGAAGCCGAGATCGGCAAGGCCGCGGTGAAGCTGGACAACCCCAGTTTCGTGGCGCGCGCGCCGGCCGCGGTGGTGGCGCAGGAGAAGCAGCGGCTCGAGGACTTCAGGCGGACGCTGGACCGGCTTCGAGATCAAGCGAGTCGTCTTCGGTCGTCGGCCTGAACTCGGGGCGCGGCCCGGCATCGCTGAGGACCTCGTCGATGCGCCGCACTACCGCCCAGGCACTGCGGATGCGCGATTCGCGCGTCGTTCCGGCCACGCGCGGCGTGATCTGCAGGTTGCGCACCGCGCGCAAAGGCCGGCCGAAATCGAGCATGCTCGGCTCCATGCTGTCGAACCAGGCCGCGGCCATGCGGCCCGTTTCCAGGGCCTCGGCCAGCGCTGCCTCGTCGAACAGGCTCGAATGCCCCAGGCTGACCAGCACCTGGTCGGGCTTGCAGTGCGGCAGGAAACGCTCGCCCAGCAGCCCCTTGTAGCGCGTGAAGTAGTTCAGCAGCACGCACAGCACGTCGCTCTGTTCCACCAGTTCGCGCAGGCTCAGCGGCGCGATCTTCCAGCGCTCCCACAGCCCGTCGGACGGGTGCACGGCCGGGTCGTAGCCCTTGACCTGTGCGCCAAAGGCCACCAGCAGTTCGGCCAGCGGCCGGGCCGACGCCGGCAGCCCGACCACGCCGACGGTGGCACCGGCCAGTTCGCGGCCCACCAGCATGCCGTCGTTGCTGCGCACCGGCACGCGGCGCAGCAGCTGCAGCATCGCGCCGATGGCGAATTCGGCCTCGGCGCCGGCGCTGGCCGTGCCCGGGCGCACGACCTCGATGCCGGCACGGGCGAAGGCTTCGAGATCCAGGTTCTCGACGCCGGCACTGAGCCGGCCGACGGCACGCAGCACCGGCGCGAAATGCAGCGCCTGCGCATCCAGCGCGACCGAGGGCGGCGCGATCAGTGCGCGCACGTTGAACAGTGCCTGGCGCAGGGCCCGCGGATCGCGCTCGAGCTCGGGCGCAAAACGCACCGGATGGCGCGCGTCGATCCACTGCAGGACCTCGGGTTCCACCGGCTCGACGATCAGGACATCCATGTGAGGTGTGCCTCGGCACTCAGGGGGTCCGGCAAGTGCTGCGTGCCACAATGAGTCGAAGAGATCGAAGGGATTGTAGAGATGGCGATGTCGGTGAAAAAAGCCATATTTCCGGTGGCCGGGTTGGGCACCCGCTTTCTGCCCGCCACCAAGGCGCAGCCCAAGGAAATGCTGCCGGTGGTGGACAAGCCGCTGATCCAGTACGCCGTCGAGGAGGCCTATGCCGCCGGCGTGCGCGAGATGATCTTCGTCACCGGCCGCCACAAGCGGCCGATCGAGGACCACTTTGACATGACTTTCGAGTTGGAGGTAGCCCTCGAACAGGCGGGCAAGCAGGATCTGCTGGACGTGGTGCGCAGCGTCAAGCCCGACGACATGGAGTGCATCTACGTGCGCCAGGCGCAGGCCCTCGGCCTGGGCCATGCGGTGCTGTGCGGCCAGCGGCTGGTGGGCAACAACCCCTTCGCCGTGCTGCTGGCCGACGACCTGATGGTCGGCAATCCGCCGGTGCTGAAGCAGATGGTCGACCAGTTCGAGGAATGGCAGGCCTCGATCCTGGCGGTGCAGGAAGTGCCGCCAGAGCATACGCGTCGTTACGGCATCGTCGCCGGCAATGCGGTCAGCGAGCGCGTGGTCGACGTCACGCAGATGGTCGAGAAGCCGGCGCCAGAAGCCGCACCGTCGCGCCTGGGCGTGGCCGGCCGCTACATCCTGACCCCGGGCGTGTTCCGCGAGATCGCCGCGCAGCCGCGCGGCGTCGGTGGCGAGATCCAGCTCACCGACGGCATCGCCTCGCTGCTGCGGCGCGAGAAGGTGTTTGCCTACCGCTACGAAGGCCGGCGCTACGACTGCGGCAGCAAGGAAGGCTGGCTCGAGGCCAACGTCGAACTGGCGCTGGCCCACGCCCAGCTGGGGCCGGGCTTTCGCGAGTTCCTGCGCGGCATCAAGCTGTAGCGCGCGACCTGTCTACCTGCGGCGCAGGTAGTGGGTGAATTCGCTGTCGGCGCTGCTCTGTTCGACCAGTTCGTTGCCGGTTTGGCGCGCAAAGGCCTGGAAGTCGCGCACCGAACCCGGGTCGGTGGCCAGCACCCTCAGCACCTGGCCGCTGGCCATGTCGGCCAGCGCCTTCTTGGCCTTCAGGATGGGCAGCGGACAGTTCAGCCCGCGGGTGTCGATTTCCTTCTGCACTTCCATCGTCGTCCTCGTTCTCAGTTGCGCCCGGGCAGTTCGATGAACTGCGGCTCGTGGCCCCGCGAGCGCAGCCAGTCGGCCAGTGCATAGCCGGTGCCGGCGCGCCAGCAGCGCACGTCCCGCGGCCCGAACAGCCGGTACTCGGCGAGTTCGGGCGACAGCCTCACCTCGCCGCGCGCCAGCGCATGGTAGGCGATGATCACCTGGTTCATGCGCTGGAAGTCGTACACGCCGATCAGGTTCAGCGCATCGACCTGCAGCGCGGTTTCTTCGGCCACCTCGCGCGCGATGCCCTCTTGCGGCGTCTCGCCGGCTTCCATGAAACCGGTGATCAGCGCGAACATGTTGCCCTTCCAGGCGGCGTTCTTCGCCAGCAGCAGCCGGCCGTCGCGGTCGGCGCATTCGATCACCGCCGCCAGCACCGGCGTCGGGTTGTTCCAGTG
>CAYUPF010000151.1:0-1145 GCA_964446545.1 uncultured Rubrivivax sp. | reverse complement strand
CCGGTGGACAGGTAACGGTCGCCGCGGTCGCAGACGATGAAGACGATGGTCGCGCCCTGCAGCGAGCGCGCCAGCTGCAGCGCCACCCAGCAGGCGCCAGCGGCCGAGATGCCGGCGAACAGGCCTTCCTCGCGCGCCAGGCGCCGCGCCATGTCCTCGGCATCGGCCTGCGACACGAGCTCGATCTGGTCGACATGCCTGGGGTCGTAGATCTTCGGCAGATAGGCCTCGGGCCACTTGCGGATGCCGGGGATGCGCGAGCCCTCGCTGGGCTGCGCGCCGACGATGCGCACCGCCGGATTGCGCTCCTTCAGGTAGCGCGACACGCCGGTGATGGTGCCGGTGGTGCCCATGGCGCTGACGAAATGCGTGATGCGTCCGCCGGTGTCGGCCCAGATCTCCGGGCCGGTGGTCTCGTAGTGGATGCGTGGGTTGTCCTCGTTGGCGAACTGGTCGAGCACGCGGCCCTTGCCGTCGGCCACCATCTGCTCGGCCAGGTCGCGCGCGTATTCCATGCCGCCGGAGCGCGGCGTCAGCACCAGTTCGGCGCCGTAGGCCTTCATGGTCTGCGCACGCTCGACCGACAGATCCTCGGGCATGACCAGGATCATGCGGTAGCCGAGCATCGCCGCGGCCATGGCCAGCGCGATGCCGGTATTGCCGGAGGTGGCCTCGATCAGCGTATCGCCGGGCTTGATGTCGCCGCGCTCGGCGGCGCGCTGAATCATGCTCAACGCCGGCCGGTCCTTCACCGAGCCGGCGGGGTTGTTGCCCTCGAGCTTGCCCAGGATGATATTGCCGCGCGCGTCGTTGTCGGCGCCGGGCAGGCGCTGCAGCCGCACCAGCGGCGTATCGCCGATGGTGTCCTGCAGCGACTTGTAGCGCGGTGGATTCTTCGAAGCCATGGCCGTGTATTTTGTGGGGCGCGCTATTGTGGCAGCGTGCCGCGGGGGCCGTGAAAGCCGCGTGCCATAATCCGCGCCCTCACGTGCCATAGGCCGCGACCACCACTGCCCGGGTGGCGAAATCGGTAGACGCAGGGGACTCAAAATCCCCCGCCGCAAGGCGTGCCGGTTCGAGTCCGGCTCCGGGCACCACCACACGAACCGCTTGCCGCGGTGACGTGCGCGCTCCCCTTCAACGCC
>CAYUPF010000150.1:0-9948 GCA_964446545.1 uncultured Rubrivivax sp. | reverse complement strand
CCCACGACCCCTTGGTTCGTAGCCAAGTACTCTATCCAGCTGAGCTACAGCCGCGGAGCCGCAGATTATATCAGTCGATCTGGGCCGCGGCTCGCTCGCATTGTCGGGCCCGCGGCTCGTCGCCCTCCTGCTGCGCCAGCTGGGCCAGCGAGCGCCATGCGCGACGCCGTGCCGGGGCACACAGGCTGCCCGCAGTGGCGGCCTGCTCCAGCGGGCGGCGCGCCTTGCCCCAGAGCTGGCGTTCGATCATGGCAGTGCCGACGGCTGCCGCCACCGCAGGGTCGTTGGGCAGCGACGTTGCGACGCTTTCCAGGCGCGGCAGCCATTCGGTGGACATGCCCGGCACGGCATCCAGCAAGGCCAGCGCGATGCGTTCGCGCTCGTCGGGCTCGAGTTCGCCGATGTGTTCCCAGAACGGGCGCAGCCAGGCACGCGCATCCTCGTGTGCACCGAAGGCGGCGGCGCGCGTCGCGGCGCGCGCCGCCAGACTGGCGTCGCGCCGGTCGGCCGGGTCTAGCTGCAACCAGACGCGGCGCAGCGCATCGGCGTCGCGCGCGCCGTCCAGCGCCTCGCCGGCCAGCGTGCGCAGCAGGCTCGTGGCGGCGGTCGGCGAGAAGGCCTGGTGCTTGGCCAGCAGCCGCGCCGTCTGCAGCGCCGGCATCGGCTGCTGCGTCAGGCGCTGCGCCAGCAGCCGCAGCCTCAAGGCCTGCGTGCGCCGCGCCACGCCGGCGGGCAGTTCGCCGAGCAGTTCGATGGCGCGCGGCGCGTCGCGGTCGTCGATGGCCCATTCGGCAGCCAGCAATCGCGCACCTTCGTCCACCGGCCGCGCGTTCGGCGCCGCCTTGCGCGTCAGCCGCGACAGCTGGCGCATCATTTCGTCGCGTCGCGTGCGGTCCTGCATGCGATGCAGGCTGGCCGCGCCCAGCAGGTGGGCCAGGGCACGGAACTCGCCATCGCTGCGCAGCGCGTCGGTCTCGTCCTGGATCACCAGCGCACGCTGCGCGGCACGGTGGGCGCGGCTGTAGCGTGCGGCCAGAAACTCGGCCAGCGCCTCGCGCAGCGCGGCATGCCCGGCGCGTTCGCGCTTCAGCTGGCGCCATTCGTGCGCGCGCTGCGGCAGGCTGATCAGGCTGCTGAGCGAGCGCGCCGCCGCCATCAGCACCGCGCAGGCCGCCAGCACCAGGATGACGAACAGGTTCAGCGACAGGTCGGTGCGCCAGGCGCCGAAGTAGATGCTGACCAGGCCGTCGTTGCGGCCCAGCGTGGTCGCGGCCACCACGGCCACGACGAACAGCAGCACGAGCCAGATGATGCCGCGCATGGGCCTGCGGCTTTCGCTCAGCGGCCGCCGGCCACGGCGGCGATGGCGGCCAGCGTGGCGTCGGGCCGCGGCACGATGACCTGGCGCGCCTGGCTGCCGACCTGCTTGACCAGGTCGATGGCGTTGGCGGTGCGCTTGGCGCTGCGGTCGAAGTAGCGCTCCAGCGCCGACTGTGCGTCGCGCAGGTCGGACTGCGCGGTGTCGAACTGCCGGCTCAGCAGCGCCAGCCGCGCATTCAACAGCCGCAGCTTGAGGTTCTGGCGCACGAAGAAGGCCTGCTCGGGCGAGACCAGCATGGCCTCGGGCTGGTCGATGGGCGTAACGCGAACCAGCCGGCGCACCTCGGCCCAGACGCGCGCGCCCAGCGCCGCCCAGCGCTCGCCCAGCACCTCGGTCCAGGCCGGGTCGGGCGGCGCGGACGCCGCGGCGTCGGCCGCTGCCGGTACCGATGCCGCCGGCGCGGCACCGCGCGCACCCGGCCGTGCAGCGTCGCGTTGCGCCTGCGGTGCCGACAGCAAGGGCAACTCATCCACCTGGCGCACCACTTCGTCCAGCCGAATGGCCAGCGTGGACACGTCCACTGCGCCGGCGGCGCGCACGCGCTCCAGGTCCTGCGCGATGGCGCGGCGCACGCCTTCCAGCCGGGGCTGGTTCTGCCGCGCCAGCCGTTCTTCGGCCTGCTTGAGCGCGATGACCAGCGGCTCGGCGCTGCCGGTGATGGCGGTCTGCTGCATGGCCACGCGGATCACCGATTCGACATCGGCCACGTTGTTCTCGTCGCGCGAGCGTGACATCGCCTGGATCAGCTCTTCCAGCTGGGTGCGCTGCAGCGCGACCTCGGCCACGCGCACCTCCAGCAGCGCCAGCTTGGCCGCGGCGTCGCGCGAGCTGTCCTGCGCCTGCCGCGCCAGCATCTGCGCCTCGGCAGCCTGCGCGCTGCTGTCCTCCTGGCGTTTGACCAGCTGCTGCTCCAGGCCCTTGACGCGCTGCTGCGTGTTCCAGGCATACATCACGGCCGCTGCGCACAGCGCTGTCAGCAGCACGGCGGCGGCGGCAATCCAGCGGCCGGGCAGCGCGTGGGCAGCGATGCTCGCGCGCACCGCGGCGGGGTCGGCCGCGCTGGCGCCGACAGCGGAAGGGGCATTGGGCTCGGTCACGGCGCGGCAGATTGTATCGGCCGGCCCTCGCGCGCCACGGCCGCCAGCGCCGCGGCATCGGCCGGCGCCAGCCGCACCTGGCCGAAGCCCAGCTGCTGCAAGGCCGCCACGATGCGCGCATGCGGCGCCACGGCCGCGGCCGCACGCCAGTCGGCCTGCGGTGCCAGCCGCGCCAGATGGGCTGCCGCCTGGGAGCTGCTGATCGCCCACAGGTGCTGCCGGGGCTGCGCCAGCGCCGCTTCGAGCAAGCGGCGTGCGGCGGGGCCCAGCCGGGGCGGACAGCGCCGGTAGGCGGCAACGAAATCGACCGTCGCGCCCCGTTCGCGCAGCTGTTCGGCCAGCCAGTCGCGGCCCCCTTCGCCGCGCACCACCAACACGCGCCGGCCCTGCCAGTCGCGCGCGCGCAGCTGCTGCCACAGCGCCTCGGAATCGAAGATCTCACCGTCCGGCTCGACCAGCAACGACGGCGGCACGCCGGCCTCGCGCAGCGCCGCCGAGGTGCCCGGCCCGGTGGACCCGGCCAGCAGTTGCGCTGGCCAGGCGGCCGATGGCGGCCGCAGCCGCATGAACTGCTGCACCGCATTGGCGCTGACGAACATCAGCAGTGCGCACGCGCGCAGGCTGGACCAGGCTTCGCGCAGCGGCCGCTCGTCGGCGACCGGGGCAATGTCGATCAGCGGCAGCGGCGCCGCATCGACGCCGGCAGTGCGCAACTCGGCCACCAGGGCGTCGGCCTGGGCCTGCGGCCGGGTGACGATGACGCGCATGACACAGCTGCGTCAGGCGGCCGCAGCGAGGTAGCGGTCGGCGCCGGCAGCACGCAGCTGTGCGGCACCGCGCTCGCCCAGCGCCGCGGCATCGGCATCGTTGTCGACGCGCGCGCGCAGCTGCGTGCGCAGCAGCGGCTGCGACAGCTGCTGCGCGTGGCCCAGCGCGACATCCAGGCGCAGGTCCTCGCCGTCCCACACCGCATGCGCGGCCAGCGGCATGCTGCAGCTGCCGCCCAGCGCGCGCGACACCGCGCGCTCGGCATGCACCGCCAGCCAGCTGGGCCGGTGCAGCAGCGCGGACAGCGTGCGCCCCAGGGCTGCCGCATCCTCGCGCAGCTCGATGCCCAGCGCGCCCTGGCCGGCCGCCGGCGTCATCTGCGCGGTGTCGAAGAGCGCGGCAATGCGTGCGCCCAGACCCAGCCGCTTCAGGCCGGCCGCCGCCAGCACGATGGCGTCGTAGTGGCCTTCGTCGAGCTTGCCCAGCCGCGTGTCGAGGTTGCCGCGCAGCGGCTGGATGCACAGGTCGGGGCGCAGGCCCAGCAACTGCGCCGCGCGGCGCAGGCTGGAGGTGCCGACGCGCGCGCCTTGCGGCAACTGCTGCAAGGTGGCAAAGCGCGGGCTGACGAAGGCATCGCGCGCGTCCTCGCGCTGCAGCACCGCACCGAGCACGAAGCCGGCCGGCAGCTCCATCGGCATGTCCTTCAGCGAATGCACCGCCAGGTGGGCGCGGCCGTCTTCCAGCGCGTTCTCCAGCTCCTTGACGAACAAGCCCTTGCCACCGACCTTGGACAGCGCGCGGTCGAGGATCTGGTCGCCGCGCGTGGTCATGCCCAGCAGTTCGACCTGCAGCCCGAAGCGCGAGCGCAGCAGTTCGCGCACATGCTCGGCCTGCCACAGAGCCAGACGGCTCTCGCGCGTGGCGATGACGATGGTGTCGGGCATGGTGCTTGCATTATGGCTAGACGACCCGCTCGCCCTGCGGCTGCGCCGCGCAACGGGCGCGGACCGCGCCCGCGTTGGTAACATGGTTACACGCTTTCAGGAGCCCTTCATGCCCACTGCCCGCCGCGTCGCCGCGCCGCCCCGCAAACCCGCGGCCCGCTCGCACAGCAAGGGCGACGGCGATGCCGCGGCTAAGAATCAGGCGCTGGTCGAAGATATCCGGTTACTGGGCCGCATCCTCGGCGAGGTCATCCGCGAGCAGGAAGGCAAGGACGCCTTCGAGCTGATCGAACGCGTGCGCAAGCTGTCGGTGGCCTACCGGCTGAAGCAGGACGCCAGCGCCGGGCGCGTGCTCGACCGGCTGCTGAAGAACCTGTCGGCCGACCAGACGGTGAGCGTGATCCGCGCCTTCAGCTACTTCTCGCACCTGGCCAACATCGCCGAGGACCGCCACCACGTGCGCCGCCGGCTGCTGCACGAGCGTGCCGGCCACCAGCAGGAAGGCTCGCTGGCGGTGAGCTTCGAAAGGCTGCATCGCGCCGACCAGCGCGCGGCCGACATCGCCGCCGCGCTGCAGCGTGCCTACATCGCGCCGGTGCTCACCGCCCATCCCACCGAGGTGCAGCGCCAGAGCATCCTCGATGCCGAGCGCGCGATTGCCGAGTTCATCGGCGAGCGCGACGAGCTGTGCGGCGAGCGCGAACTGCGCGAGAACGAGGAGCTGATCCGCGCCCGCGTCACGCAGCTGTGGCAGACGCGCATGCTGCGCACCGCCAAGCTGACGGTGGCCGACGAGATCGAGAACGCGCTGAGCTACTACCACGCCACCTTCCTGCGCCAGATCCCGAAGCTGTACCGCGAGATCGAGCAGGCGCTGCCCGGCCACGAGGTGCCGCCCTTCCTGCGCATGGGCAACTGGATCGGCGGCGACCGCGACGGCAACCCCAACGTCAGCGACCAGACCTTGCGCATGGCGCTGGCGCGGCAGGCCGAGACCGCGCTGCGCTTCTACCTGACCGAGGTGCACCAGCTGGGCGCCGAGCTGTCGATGTCGAACATGCTGGCCCCGGTGAGCGCCGCGATGCTGGCGCTGGCTGCGAGCTCGCCCGACGACAGTGAGCACCGCAGCGACGAGCCCTACCGGCGTGCGCTGATCGGCATGTACTCGCGCCTCGCAGCCACGCTGCAGGACCTGACCGGCACGGCGGCGCTGCGCCATGCGGTGGTGCCGCAGAAACCCTACCCGGACGCGGCCGAGTTCCTGGCCGACCTGCGCGTCATCGAACGCTCGCTGCACAGCCACCATGCGCAGGCGCTGGTGGGGCCGCGGCTGGCGCCGCTGATGCGGGCGGTGCAGGTCTTCGGCTTCCACTTGGCGACGGTGGACCTGCGGCAGAGCAGCGACCAGCACGAGGCGGTGCTGGCCGAGCTGCTGAAGGTGGCGCGCATCGAGCCCGACTACAGCGCGCTCGAAGAAGCGCAGCGCCGTGCGCTGCTGCTGCGGCTGCTGAACGATGCGCGGCCACTGCGCGTGCGCGGTGCCGACTACTCGGCGCTGGCGCGCGGCGAGCTGGCGATCTTCGAAGCCGCCGGCGAGATGCGCCAGCGCTACGGCCGCGAGGCGCTGCGCCACTACATCATCAGCCACACCGAGGACGCCAGCGACCTGCTCGAGGTGCTGCTGCTGCAAAAGGAATGCGGGCTGATGCGCGGCACCTTGGACGATGCGGCCCGCAACGACCTGATCGTCGTGCCGCTGTTCGAGACCATCGAGGACCTGCGCAACGCCGCGCGCGTCATGCGCGAGTTCTACGAACAACCGGGCGTGCTGCCGATGATCCGCCGCAGCGGCGCCGAGCAGGACATCATGCTCGGCTACAGCGACAGCAACAAGGACGGCGGCTTCTTCACCAGCAACTGGGAGCTGTACCGCAGCGAGAACGCGTTGGTCGAGCTGTTCGAGCCGCTGGAGCGCGAGCACGGGCTGACACTGCGCCTGTTCCACGGCCGCGGCGGCACGGTGGGCCGCGGCGGCGGGCCCAGCTACCAGGCCATCCTGGCGCAGCCGCCGGGCACGGTGAAGGGCCAGATCCGGCTGACCGAACAAGGCGAGGTCATCGGCAGCAAGTACGCCAACCCCGAGATCGGCCGGCGCAACCTGGAAACGCTGGTCGCCGCCACGCTGGAGGCCACGCTGCTGCACCCGACCAAGAGCGCGCCCAAGGCCTTCCTGGAGGCGGCGGACCAGATCAGCCGCGACAGCTTCGCCGCCTACCGCAAGCTGGTGTACGAGACGCCTGGATTCGACGACTACTTCTTCGCCGCCACGCCGATCCGCGAGATCGCCGAGCTGAACATCGGCTCGCGCCCGGCCTCGCGCAAAGCCAACCGCGCCATCGAGGACCTGCGCGCCATCCCCTGGAGCTTCAGCTGGGGCCAGTGCCGCATGGCGCTGCCGGGCTGGGCCGGCTTCGGCTCGGCCATCGACGCCTTCCTCGCCGACGCGGCCACGCGCAAGCAGCGGCTGGAGCTGCTGCAGCGCATGCACAAACAATGGCCCTTCTTCCGCACGCTGCTGTCCAACCTGGACATGGTGCTGGCGAAGAGCGATTTGCGCATCGCCGCGCGCTATGTCGAACTGGTCGAGGACAAGAAGCTCGGCAAGCGCATCTTCACCGCCATCCGCAATGAATGGGAGCGCGCCAACGCGGCGCTGTCGCTGATCACCGGCGAGAGCAAACGCCTGCAGTCCAATCCCTCGCTGGCGCGCTCGATCGAGCACCGCTTTCCCTATCTGGACCCGCTGAACCACCTGCAGGTGGAACTGATGCGGCGCTTCCGCCGTCCCGGCGCTGACGCGGCCGATGCTGCCGAACAAAGGCTGCGACGCGGCATCCACATCTCGATCAACGGCATCGCCGCGGGGCTGCGCAATACCGGCTGATCAACGAGAGCCGTTCGCGCGTTTGGCGTGGGGGCCGCGGGCGGATCGTCGGCGGCGAAGGCGCCATCCGGCGGGCGCTTCTCGCTTCTGCTTGGCGGCGCTTGCAGCCTCTTGGATACGCGGGCCCGGGCCGCCCGCCACGCTGAACGCTCGCATGCCAAGTCTGCATGCCAAGTCTTCTGGAGCGAATGCGCGCGAATCCGGATGAACGAAGCGGCGCTCAGCCGCCGTCGTGCTGCATCAGCGCCTCGCGCACCGCCGGCAGCTGGCGCCGCGACACCGCCAGCCATGCGCCGGTGGGCACGACCTGCACCGCCCAGTGCTCGGCATGGCCTTCGTCGCCGGTGGCGCCGCTGATGCCATCACCGCGGCGGCGCTGCAGCGCGCGCACCGCCGAGCGAGCCACCAGCGCATTGCGGTGCACGCGCAGGAAACCGTCGCCCAGGCGCTGCTCCAGATCGGCCAGCGCGTCGTCGAGCACGTAGCTGTGGGCCGCAGTGCGCAAGGTCACGTACTTCAGCTCGGCCTTCAGGTACAGCACGTCGGCCAGCGGCAGGCGCAGCACGCGGCCGCGGTCGTGCACCACCAGCACGCGCGTGGCGTCGGCCGCAGCTTGCGGCGCCTCGGCCGCACGCCGGCGCTGTGCCACGCGCTGCAGCGCCGAGCGCAGCCGTTCGCGCGACACCGGCTTGGTCAGGTAGTCGACGGCGTCCAGCTCGAAGGCATGCAGCGCGTGCTCGGCATGGGCGCTGACGAAGACCACGCTGGGTGGCTGCGGCAGGGAGCGCAGCGCCGCGGCCAGCTGCATGCCGTCGCGCCCCGGCAGGCCGATGTCCAGCAGCAGCAGGTCGCAGGGTCGCTCGCGCAGCAACGCCTGGGCCGCTGCGGCATCGCCGGCCTCGCCGATGACCTCGCTCGCCGGGTCGGCGCAATCCTGCAGCAGCGCGCGCAAGCGCATGCGCGCCAAGCTCTCGTCGTCGACCAGCAGCACTTTCAGTGGCGTCATTGGCAAGGCCTGCCCTGCAGCACGTAGCGGCATGCGCGCGGACAAAGGAGCCAAGCGACCGCCGTGGATCCGGCTCTGCCGGTCCGCTGGCGGTGCACTCCCCCCGGGGGGGCGCGCGAAGCGCGTAGGGAGCGGTTCACATCGGCACGATGATGCGCGCGCGGAACAGCTCGCCCTCGCGCCAGACGTCGCACTGCCCGGCCACGTCGTGCAGCAGACGCAGCCGCTCGCGCACGTTGCGCAGCGCCATGCCGTGGCCCGGCGCGGACGGTGCCTCGGGCACCGTGTTGCTCACCAGCACCACCGCCTGGCCGCGCTTCAGCTCGGCCTGCACCCAGATGCGCGCGCCCTGCAGCGAAGGCTCGACCCCGTGGCGCACCGCGTTCTCCACCAGCGGCTGCAGCACCAGCGGCGGCACGCGCGCACGGCCGATGCGCGCGTCGATGTCCCAGCTGAGCTGCAGTCGCTTGCCGTAGCGGATCTGCTCGATCGCCAGGTAGCGCTGCGCCAGGTCGATCTCCTCGTCGAGCGAGACCGAGGCGCCGGCGTCGGCCAGCGCCACGCGGAACAGTTGCGCCAGATCCTCGAGCACGCCCTCGGCACGCGCCGGGTCCACGCGCACCAGCGCCAGCGCGGTGTTGAGCGCGTTGAACAGGAAGTGCGGGCGGATGCGCGACTGCAGCTCGGCCAGGCGCACGCTGGCGTCCACCGGCTGCCACAGCCGCGCACGCAGGTCCAGCCAGGCCCAGACCACGCCCGCCAGCGCCGCGCCGGACAAGGCCACGCCGAGCAGGTGCAGGCCCTGTCCGGCATCGGCCAGGCCCAGCCACCACAGCGGCCACCAGGCGATCAACGCCGAGGCTGCCCCCAGGCCCAGCAGGCCGCCCAGGCGCGCCGTGGCCGGGCGCCGCGCCAGCACCGGCTTCAGAGCGCACACCGTCACCAGCCACAGCAGCGTGCCGGCGACGCCCACGTACATGGCGCCGGACTGGCGCACCAGCCAGTCGCCCCCGCTGCCGGCCGCCACCAGTGCGCCGATGGCCAGCACCGCCTGCACACCGAGCAGCACGCGCAGCGCGAGCATGGCGTTGCAGACATCGAGCGCGACACCGGCACGCGCGCTGTCGCGCGCCTTTTCGTCGAGCAGCGGGTCGAAGTGCGTGGGCACGAAGGACTGCGAGTTCAGCTCGGCCGGCCGCGTGCTCGCCGGCCACACACTGGCAGGGCGCGTGTCGGCGTCGCCCGCGTCGCCGTCCGGCGGCGCGTGCCGTGCAGGGCCGCGGCCGCCGCCCGGGCCACGCAGCCGCAGTGCGGCATCGGTGAGCCTGGAGCGGCCCGGCGTCTTCCTGAGCGGCGTGCGTGACATGGCCCCGTCGATAATAAGGACTCCCGACGCGCGCGTCGTATCCCATTGTCAACAGCCATGTCCGCCAACCCGCTCGACAACAAAGCCCAGGCCTGGTCGGCCCTGTTCAGCGAGCCGATGAGCGAGCTGGTGAAGCGCTACACCGCCAGCGTCGGCTTCGACCAGCGGCTGTGGCGTGCCGACATCGCCGGCAGCCTGGCGCATGCCGAGATGCTGGCCGCGCAGGGCATCATCGGCGCGCAGGACCTGGCCGACATCCGCCGCGGCATGGAGCAGATCCGCCAGGACATCGAAGCCGGCCGCTTCGAGTGGAAGCTGGAGCTGGAGGACGTTCACCTCAACATCGAGGCCCGGCTGACGCAGCTGGTCGGCGATGCGGGCAAGCGGCTGCACACCGGCCGCAGCCGCAACGACCAGGTCGCCACCGACGTGCGCCTGTGGC
>CAYUPF010000149.1:0-10026 GCA_964446545.1 uncultured Rubrivivax sp. | reverse complement strand
GCTCGGGCGTGCGCGCGACGTTGACGCTGCCGCATTGTTTCCAGCCGGTGGCCAGGCCGGTCTCTGCCTCCAGCGTGGCGTACAGCTCGATGCCGTACTTGCTCATCCGCGTCATCGTGCGGTTGGGCCGCATCTGGCCGATCAGGCCCGCCGCATGCCAGGTGGTGCCGCTGGTCAGCTGGCCCTGCTCCAGCAGCAGCACGTCGCCGATGCCGAGCTTGGCCAGGTGATAGGCGGTGGAGCAGCCGGCGATGCCGCCGCCGACGATGACGATGCGCGCGTGCGTGGGCAGTTGCATGCCACTACAGCAGCCACTCGATCGGCAGCACCGACAGCAGGCCGATCCATGCGCGCATGCCGACGCCGGCGCCGGGCTCGTCGTGCAGCACCACCTCGCCCGCCGTGCCGCGGTCGACCCACTCCAGGCGGCCATCGGCACCCAGCTGCACCTGATAGGCCGCGCGCTGCAGGCCGCCATCGAACTCCGCCGACAGGTTGCGCGCCAGCACCGGGCTGTCGATCAGCAGCCCCATCTCGGTGTTCAGCAGCGCCGAGCGCGGGTCGAAGTTGAACGAGCCGACAAACACGCGCTGCCCGTCGATGGCGAAAGTCTTGGCATGCAGGCTCGAACCGGAACTGCCGCCGAGCCGACGCTTGCGCTGCTCGTCGTCGATGCCGGCCGTGCGCTTCAGCTCGAACAGCTGCACGCCGGCGCGCAGCAGTTCCTCGCGACGCTTCGTATAGCCGGCATGCACGGGCGTGACGTCGGTGGCGGCCAGCGAATTGGTCAGCACGCGCACGCGCACCCCGCTGCGCGCCAGGTCCGCCAGCGCCTCGGTGCCTTCCTTGCCGGGCACGAAGTACGGCGACACCAGGTCCAGCGATGACGCCGGGCGACCGGCGTCGCGCAGCAGCGCGGCCAGCAGCAGCACGTCGGTGCGGCCGCCGGCATCCAGCGTCTTGGCTGGGTCGTCCTGCAGCACGCGGGCGTCGGTCCATTCGAAGGGCAGCTGGCCGGCCAGCAGCTCGCGCACCAGCGGCGTGCTGCGCAGCGCCTCCAGGTAGGCCAGCGCATCCGGGTTGGCATGCGTCGCGGCAAAACGCGCCTCGAGCCGCGCCGCGCCATCGGCCGGCGGCGCCGGCAGCAGCATCGCGGCCGGATAGGCCGATGGGCTGTTCCAGTACAGGTCGAAGGCCTTCGACACTTCGGGCACCACCGCGCCGACGGCCACCACGTCCAGGTCGGCAAACACCACCGCGTTGCCGGCGCCGAAGTATTCGTCGCCGAGATTGCGCCCGCCGACCACCGCCACCTGGTTGTCGACGATGAAGGCCTTGTTGTGCATGCGCCGGTTGACGCGCGCGAAGTCGAAGACGAAGTTCAGCGCGCGCAGCTGGCGCTGCACCAGCGGGTTGTACAGGCGCAGCTCGATGTTCGGGTGCGCGTCCAGCGTGGCCAGCAGCTGGTCCAGCCCGGCGGTGTTGTTGTCGTCGAGCAGCAGGCGCACGCGCACGCCGCGCTCGGCCGCGCGCCAGGCGGATTCGAACAGCAGTTCGCCAGTGGTGTCGCCATGCCAGATGTAGTACTGCATGTCCAGCGACCGGCTCGCCTGGTGGGCCAGCAGCACGCGCGCGGCAAAAGCATCGGACGGCACCGACAGCGGGTGGATGCCGCTCTTGCCCGGGTGGGCGGCGCGCAGCGGCGCCACCGCACGGCCGAGCGGCGATGCCTCGGTGTCGCTCAGCGCATGACTTTCGATCCGGCCTTCAGCCGGCGGCAGACTGCCACAGCCCAACATCGACGCCCCCATGGCCGCGATGAGCCAACCGCGAATGCACCGGGCTGCTGCGTGCCACATGAGTCGATGCTAACAAGCACCGCCCGCAAAGGCCGATCACCGGTCCGAAAGCGGCGAGTCCGCGGCAACGCGCTCGACGATGATCGGGGCCATGTCCACGCCCCTGCCCGCCGCGCTGAACCGTCTTGTTGCCAGCAACCTGGCGGCGCAGTCGGCCGAACAGCTGAGCCTGGCGGCCGTGCCCATCGTCGCGGTGCTGCTGCTCGGCGCCGGGCCGGGCGAGATCGGCGCGCTCGCCACGGCGCAGACTCTGCCCTTCCTGCTGTTGGCTCTGCCGTTCGGACTGTGGGCCGACCGCAACTCGCGGCGATGGCTGATGGTCGGCGCCGAGCTGCTGCGCGGCCTGTCGCTGCTGGGCTTGCTGGTGGCGGTACTCGCCGGGCAGCTGTCGCTGGGCCTGCTGGCGTTGCTGGGTTTCATCGGCGCGGTCGGCACCGTCGGCTACAGCGTCGCTGCACCGGCGCTGCTGCCCGCGCTGGTGCCGCCCGACGCCTTGGCGCGGGCCAACGGGCGGCTGGAGCTGGCGCGCAGCGCCGCCTTTGCGGCCGGACCGGCGCTGGCCGGCGCGCTGGTGGCCTGGGCCGGCGCCTCGGCGGCCTTCGTGCTGGCGACGCTGCTGTCGGCAAGCGCGGTGGTCCTGCTGTGGCGGCTGCACGAACCGCCGCGCACGCCGGCCGCAGCGCGCCACCCGCTGCTGGAGCTGCGTGACGGCGCGTTGCTGGTGTGGCAGCATCCGCTGCTGCGGCCGATCCTGCTGACCGCGGTGGCCTGGAACATCGCCTGGTTCGTGCTGCAGGCGGCCTACGTGCCCTATGCGATGCGGGCGCTGGGTCTGGATGCCGGCGCCGTCGGTTTGACGCTGGCCTGCTACGGCGCCGGCATGGTGGCCGGCGCGCTGCTGGCGCCGCGCCTGGTCGCGGCGATGAGCTTCGGCCATGCCATCGTGTTCGGCCCGCTGGTGTCGGTGGCCGCCATGGCCACGATGGTGGCCACGCTGCGCTGGCCGCAGGGCGCTCTGGCAGCGGCGTCCTTCTTTCTCTTCGGCTTCGGGCCGATCGTCTGGACCATCACCTCGACCACGCTGCGCCAGACGGTGACGCCCGGCGCGATGCTCGGCCGCGTGTCGGCGATGTTCCTCACCGTCAACATGGGTGCACGCCCACTCGGCGCCGCGCTGGGCGGCTTGGTCGGTGCGCACTGGGGCGAGGCGGCCTGCCTGTGGCTGGCGCTGGCCGGCTTCGTACTGCAGGCCGCGCTGATCGCGGCCTCGCCGGTGCGCCTGCTGGCGCGGCTGCCTGCAGCCTGAGCCCGCGGGCGGATCAGCCGGCCGGCGGTGTTGCCGTCAAAGCCTGGCTGTCCGCGGTCTGCACCGTGGCCCGGCCGAGCACGGCCCAGGTAGCCACCGGCTCGTCGATGCCCTTCACGCGCTCCGGCGGCATCGGTTGCAGGTCGAAGGCGTCGCCGAGCTCGGCGCGCACGGCCTCGGTGACCAGGATCGCTACGCCGTGGGTGCGCGTCAGCGCCTGCACCCTCGCCGCCAGGTTCACGGTGCGGCCGACGAAGCCGTACTCGCGCCTTTCGCGCGAGCCGATCATGCCCGACAGCCCTGGCCCGCGATGGATGCCGATGCCCAGCGCCAGCGGCGGCAGGCCCTCGCGCGCGAGCTCGAGGTTGTACGCGTGCAGCGTCTCGCACATCGCCAGCGCTGCACGCACCGCATCGGCGCATTGCCAGGGGTTGGGCCGCAGTGCCCCGAAGTAGGCGAGCATGCCGTCGCCGAGGAAAGTGGAGACATGCCCGCTGTGGGCATGGATCGCGTCGCTGACGCGCTGGAAGTAGCCGTCGAGGACACGCGCGAGCACCGTCGGCTCCAGCTTCTCGCTCATCGCGGTGAAGCCGACCAGGTCGCTGAACAGCGCCGTCACGACCTTGCGCTCGGGCGGCAGCTCCACGCCGCGGTGCGTGCCGTCGGCCACCATGCGGTCGACCACGCCGGCCGGCGCCAGCCGGGCGCAGGCCTGCTGCAGCTCCTGCAGCTCGAGCGCGGCAGCATCCAGCTGGCGCTGCAGCGCCGCGCTGCGCAGGCGCTGCCGCCCGTAGGCCCAGACCAGCGCCGCAAGCAACAGCGCGCCCAGGCCGGCGAGCAGGCTGCCGATCATGCGTCGGCTTCCAGCACCACGGCCGTCATGCGACACAAGGCGTTGGCCATGGCGGCCACGCCGACGGCTTCCATCAGCTGCGCGCGGCTGAGGGTCTCGCACAGCGTCCGGGCGCGGCGCTGCAAGGCCGCGGGCTCGTACCACAAGGTCTCGCGCACGAAGGGCAGCAGCAGGCGCTCGATCGGATCGAGCTGCGGCGCATCGAGCTGGCCGAGCACGCGCTGCAGCACATCCGCCGACAAGCCCTCGTCGGCCAGTGCGCGTGTCAGCTCCAGCTCGCAGACCGCGCAGGGCAGTCCGCGCGCGACCACCGCAAACATCAGCAGCTTGCAGCGCCGGCCAAGGATCGGCGACTGCCACAGCTCGCCCAGCACAGCTTGCAGCGCGCCAGCGATCGGCGACCCGGCAAAGGCCGCCACCAGCCGGCCGTAGGGCAGCGACAGATCCGGCGCCGGCGTCTGCATCGGCTGGCCGCGTGCGTGACGCCGCCCCATCAGGCGGTCGACCCATGGGCGCATCAGGCGCAGCACGGGCTGCTCGGGCATGCGCTCGAAGGGCCGCCAGGGCGCCGCAACCAGGGTGTGCACGCGGTTGCTGAAATCGGTGAGTGCAACGGTGAAGGCCACCTCCTTGGCCTCGAGCGCGTCGAAGCCCGCCGCACGCAGCCGCTGCCAGGCGGCCCGCGCGCCGGCCGGCCCCTCGCGGGACTGCGCGCGGGCGTACTCGATGGCCACCTTGGCCCGCTGCGGCAGATCGGCACTGGCGAAGTCCTGTTCGACGCGGCGGATGCGCTCGGAGTCCATGCCATGCAGCCACAACGTCGAGCGCACGACCGCATAGCAGAAGCGGCAGGAATTCTCCTGGCTGACGACCAGCCCGATCAAATCTGCCGTGCGCTGGTCCAGCTTCAGCAGCAACCCGAATTCGACATGCAGATCGACGACCGCGCGTGCCACCCAGGGTGCGTCGACGAAATAGCGCACGGTCGGATGCGGCATGCCGAAGCGGCGACGGGCATAGGCTTCCAGCTCCCGGTCATGCGTAGGCGAGACCAGGCTTTCTTCCCAGGCGACATGCGAGAGTGCGCTGTCCATCGAGGCCCCCTTGCGAGGCTGTGCTCCATCCAGCGCGAAGTGTGCACCCTCACCAGGGCAACGAATAGGTCTTCACGTTGGTGAAGGCCTTGCAGCATTCCTGCACGCCTTCCTTGACCCCCGTGCCCGAATCCTTGATGCCGCCGAAGGGCGTGACCTCGAGCCGGTAGCCTGGCACTTCCCAGACGTTGACCGAGCCGACGTTGAGCTCGCGCACGAAGCGCATGATGTCGTCCAACCGGTTGCTGCAGATGCCCGAGCTCAGGCCGTAGGCGGTGGAGTTGACCTGCGCGATGGCGTCATCCACATCTCTGAAGGTGATGACCGGCGACACCGGGCCGAAGGTCTCCTGCCTGACCACTTCCATCTCGCCGCGCACGCGGTCGAGCAGCGTCGGGCTGTAGCTGGCGCCGTCGCGCTGGTTGCCGTGCAGCAACCGCGCGCCTTGGGCCACCGCGTCGTCGACGCGGCGCTGGAACAGTTGCGCCGAGCGTTCGTCGATGACCGTGCCCATGTCCACCTTCGGGTCGAGCGGGTCGCCGTAGCTCCAGGCGCGGGTCCTGGCCAGCAGCGCCTCGGTGAACTCGGGCGCGATCTTCTCGTGCACGAAGATGCGCTTGACCGCGGTACAGCGCTGGCCGCTGTTCTTGTAGCTGCCATTGGCTGCCAGGTCGGCCGCCTTGGCGATGTCGGCGTCGTCCATCACCACCAGCGGGTCGTTGCCGCCCAGTTCCAGGATCTGTCGCTTGTACACCGCCTTGGCGGCGATGGTCTTGCCGATGGGCACGCCGCCGGTGAAGGTGACCACGTCCACATGCTCGTTGGTCAGCATCTGATCGGCGATCTCACCAGGGTCGCCGGTGATCACGCTCAGCATCGGCGGCGGCAGCCCGGCTTCGTACAGCACGTCGGCCAGCAGGATGGCGGCCAGCGGCGTCTTCTCGGTGGGCTTGAGCACCATGCGGTTGTTGGTGGCCACCGATGGCGCCACCTTGTGGATCACCTGGTTCAGCGGGTGGTTGAAAGGCGTGATCGCGCTGATCACGCCCATCATCGGCTCGCGCATCGTGTGCACGCGGCGGCTCTTGCCGTGGTGCGTCAGGTCGCAGGCGAAGCTCTGGCCGTCGTCGACCAGCGCCTGCTGCGCGGCGAACAGCAGCACGTCGCTGGCGCGGCCCACCTCGTACAGCGTGTCCTTGATGCACAGCCCCGATTCCAGCGTGATCAGCCGCGCGATCTGATGCAGGCGCGCGGCGATGATGTCGCCGGCCTTCATCAGGATCTTGTAGCGCTCGTGCCGGGTCAGCCTGGGTTTGTAGTCGCGCGCGATCTTGAAGGCCCGCTTCACGTCGTCGACCGTGGCCTTGGGCACCGTGGCCACGACCTCGCCGGTCCAGGGGTAGCGCACCTCGATCGTGCGCTCGCCGTACACCTTGTCGCCGGCGATGCGCATCGCCTCGCGCTTGGGGCTGTCGATGACGGACGGGCGTGAACTCATGAGGCCTCCTCGGCCAGGCAGCGCTCGAGGATGTCGAGTGCCTGGTCCATCTGTTGTGGGGTGGTGATCAGTGGCGGGGTCAAGGTCAGCACGTTGCCCATCGTGGTCTTGAAGGACAGGCCGGCCGACAGCGCGCGGTACAGCACGCGCTCGGCCGCCGCGCGCGCCGGCGCCTTGCTGTCGCGGTCTTCGACCAGCTCGACGCCCAGCAGCAGGCCGCGCCCGCGCACGTCGCCGACGAGGGCGTGGCGCTGTTTCATCTCCTGCAGCCGCGCCAGCGCATGGGCGCCGACGCGCGCCGCATTCGCCACCAGATCGTCGCGCTCGATGACCTGCAGCGTGGCCAGCGCCGCGGCGGCGGTGACCGGGTTCTTCTCGTGCGTGTAGTGGCCCAGCGCGAGTTCGCCGGCGACGTTGAGCTGATCGCGCGCGATGCAGGCGGCGATGGGCAGCACGCCGCCGCCCAGCGCCTTGCCCAGCACCACGATGTCGGGCGCGGCGGCGTCGTGCTCGGCAGCGAAGAAGCGGCCGGTCTTGCCCAGCCCGGTGGGAATCTCGTCGAAGATCAGCAAGCTGCCGTGCGCGTGGCAGGCCTCGCGCACCGCCTGCCAGTAGCCCGGCGGCGGCACGAAGGGCACGGCGCGCGCCGGCTCGGCGATGACCGCGGCGACGTCGCCTTCGCGTTCCAAGACATATCGCACCATCGCCGCGCAGGCCAGCTTGCATCGATCCAGCCGCGGCCGGCCTTCGGCGTCGACCTCGTGGCCGTAGGCGCAGCGGTAGCAGCCGAAGGGCGCGACATGTTCGCTGCCCGGCAGCAGCGGCCCGAGCCGGCCCGAGCGGAACAGCGATTCGCCGCCGACGCTGGACGCACCGAAGCCGGCGCCGTGGAAGGCGTCCCAGAAGCTCAGCGTCTTGAAGCGGCCGGTGGCGGCACGTGCCAGCTTCAGCGCCACTTCCACCGCGTCGCTGCCGCCGGTGGTGAAGAGCACGCGCCCCGGCTGGCCGGTCAGCGCCTGGAAGCGCTCGTTCAAGGCTTCGGCCAGCTCCACCGAGCGCAGCGGCGCAAAACGGCGCGGCGCGAAACTCAGCTCGTCGAGCTGCTGCTTGATGGCGGCGATGACCTGCGGATGGCCATGGCCGAGGTGGTGCACGTTGTTGCCATGGAAGTCCATGTAGCGCCGGCCCGCCATGTCCTCGATGAACAGGCCCTCGGCCTTGACGATCGGCGCCAGGCAGGGCGTGGATACGCTCTGGTGCAGGAAGGCCGCGCTATCGCGCGCCAGCAGTTCGCGGCTGGCCTCGTCCAGATGCTCGCGCTGCCAGGCGGCGCGCAGCGGCGTGCTGTTGACGTCGCCTTCGCTCTGCGATGGCGCTGCGGACATGGTTACAGCGTGCCGTTGATGGCGAAGTCGAAGATCTGGTAGCTCTTGATGGACTGGCTCGCCGCCTTGTCGCGGTAGGCTTCGTTCAGCGGCCGGTTCAGGATGAACGGCACCTTGGTCTCCGAGGTGCCGCCGTGCGTGCGCAGGCGGTGGCCCTTCAGGCCGCTCAGGTCATGGTTCTTCGCCGAGCTGCCGATGCACCAGTTCTCGTGCGCGATCACCGCGACATCGCCCTCGCGGTCCACAGGCATATCGAACATGCGGCAGGCGGTGTCGCGGTCCAGCGCCAGTTCCACGCCCTCGGCGTCGCCGATCGCGTCGATGATCTGCCGCGCCGTCACGGCGCCGCGCGACCAGACGCGCACGAAGCCGCCGAGCGCGCCATGGTGCGCGACGAAGGCATCGGTGATCGGGCAGATCACCGTGGTCGTGCCCACACCCAGTCTGGCGTCCAGCAGGTCCTGCAGCCACAGCACCTGCGGCTCGCCGTCGACGGTGCTCTTGTCGCTCATGCCGTGGTCGGCGGTGAGTGCAATCGTGGCGTCCAGCGCCGCCAGGCGGCCGACGCAGTCGTCGAGCCGGCGGTAGAACTCGCGCGCGCCGTCTTCGTCGGGTGCCCACTTGTGCTGCACCCAGTCGGTCAGCGACAGGTACAGCAACTCGGGCCGGCGCTCGCGCAGCAGCTTGATGCCGGCCTCCAGCACCAGCAGGCTCAGCTCCATCGAATACATGCCCGGCTGCTCCATGCCCAGCCAGGGCAGCACGTTTTCGATGCCGTTCTCGGCCAGCGTGCATTGGCCGGCGTATTCGCTGGAGAAGGACACGTGGCCCTGGCTCACGTCCAGCCCCTTGCCCAGCTGCTTGCGCAGCTTGTCCTTGGCGGTGATGGTCACCACCTTGGCGCCGGCCGCGGCGAACCGGGCGATGATGGTGTCGCCGCGCAGCAGCTCGGGCCCGGTCATCACCACCGGCTGCCAGGTGGCGGTGTCGAGGTAGAAGTTGCCCGAGATGCCGTGTTTTGCCGTCGGCGTGCCGGTGATGATCGACATGTTGTTCGGGCAGGTGAAGGACGGCATCGAGCCTTCGGCCACCGCGGCATAACCTTCGCGCACGCAGCGCGCGATGTTCGGGATGCTGCCGTCGGCGAGGAACTGCTTCAGGTAGCGCGGGTCGCCGCCGTCGATGCACACCACCACCACCGGGCGCAGGGGCCAGCGATAGTCGGTGCCGTTGACGTTGACGGTGGGTGGGGTGCTCATGGGCATTCGCCTTGAAAGAGGGTCAGGCCGGGTCGGGGGTGCCCAGCGCGGCGTGCAGCCGCTCGCGGCTGACCAGCACGTGTTCGGTGAGCAGCGCCTCGGCGCGCTGCTCGTCGCGCGCGGCCACCGCGTCGATGATGGCCTCGTGTTCCTGCGTCGACACGGGGATGTTGTCCGTGCCGCGGCTGATGGTGGCGCGGCGGTACAGGTCGAGCTGGTTGACGATGCCGCGGTACTGCGCCAGCAGCGCGTTGTTGCGCGCGGCGCGCGCCAGCAGGTCGTGGAACTCGACGTTCAGCGCAAAGTATTCGTCGGCACGCCGCCCCTTCTGTGTGAGGTGCATGCGGCGCACGACGGCGCGCAGTTGTTCGATCTCGTCGATGGAGATGCGCCGCGCGGCGAGCTTGCCGATCAGCCCTTCGAGCGCGGCGCGCACCTCGTAGAACTCGTTGGCCTCTTCGATGGAGACCTGGCGCACGAACACGCCGCGGTTCTTTTCCACGCGCACCAGGCCGGCCTGGCTGAGCGCGCTGAAGGCCTCGCGCACGGGGCCGCGCGACACGCCCAGCGCGGCGGCGACCTCGACCTCGTTGAGCTTGGCGCCGGCGGCGATCTCGCCGGAGATGATGCGCCGCTCCAGCTCCTGCAGCGCCAGCGTGGCCAGCGAATGCTCGCGCAGCATCTCGATGGCCATCGAGGCGTCGGAGGGCCGCTTGTTCATCGCGGAGGGCGGGGCTGCAGGTTGCATGGGCTGAATGTGGCGGGACCAGGC
>CAYUPF010000148.1:0-10074 GCA_964446545.1 uncultured Rubrivivax sp. | reverse complement strand
GCTCGTTCCGGACGTCTGGGTGGCGACGGCGACGCTGAGATTGACCGAACACCTGGTCACCTTCGACGCCGACTTCAAGAAACTGCCGCGCTCGAGACTCGCGCTGCTGGTGGCATGGCGGGCTGACGCGTCGCCACCCGCCACACACCTTTGCAGAATCAGCCCAACGCACGCCGCGCGTTGTGGAACATGCGCATCCACGGACTGTGCGCCGCCGGGTCGCCGGCCGTCCAGCTCATCTGCACGTTGCGGAACACGCGCTCCGGGTGCGGCATCAGCACGGTGAAGCGGCCGTCGGCCGTGGTCACCGCGGTCAGGCCCTCCGGACTGCCGTTGGGATTGGCCGGGTAGGCCTCGGTCGGCCGGCCGGCGCTGTCGACGAAGCGCATCGCACGCTGCACCGCCGCGGCATCGCCGCGCTGCGAGAAGTCGGCATAACCCTCGCCGTGCGCCACCGCGATCGGCAGGCGGCTGCCGGCCATGCCGGTGAAGAACAGGCTCGGGCTGGCCAGCACCTCCACCTGCGACAGCCGCGCCTCGAACTGCTCGCTGCGGTTGCGCGTGAACGTCGGCCAAGCCTGCGCGCCGGGGATGATCGGCGACAGCGCCGCCATCATCTGGCAGCCGTTGCACACGCCCAGCGCCAGCGTGTCGGCGCGGTTGAAGAAGGCGGCGAACTGTTCGGCCAGCGCGGGGTTGAACAGGATCGAGCGCGCCCAGCCCTCGCCCGCGCCCAGCGTGTCGCCGTAGCTGAAGCCGCCGCAGGCGACGAAGGCCTGGAACATGTCGAGCCGCGCGCGCCCGGCCTGCAGGTCGCTCATGTGCACGTCGAAGGCGTCGAAACCGGCCTGTGCCATCGCGTAGGCCATTTCCAGGTGGCTGTTGACGCCCTGCTCGCGCAGGATCGCCACCTGCGGCCGCGTCTTCAGCACGGCCGGCGCCTCGGCCGGGTCGAAGCTCAGCTGCAGGTGCAGTCCGGCGTCGTCGTCGGCGCCGGCCGCGGCGTGTTCTGCATCGACGCATTCGGGGTTGTCGCGCAGCCGCGCGATGCGCCAGCTCACCTCGTCCCAGGCCTGCTGCAGCTCACGCAGCGGCGCGCTGAACACCGCTTTTGCGTCACGCCAGACCTCGACCACGCGCTTGTCGTTGGTCTTGCCGATGGCGTGGCTGCAGCGGCCCAGGCCGTGCCTGCGCAGCGTGCCGATGACCGCGTCGCGCATCGCGCGCGGCACCTGGACCAGCACGCCCAGCTCTTCGTTGAACAGCGCCTTCAGTGTCAGCTCGCTGCGCCGTTCACCCACCTGCGCGGCCCAGTTCTTGGAATCGCCGTACTCGGCGCGGCTGTCGGCGATGCCGTCGCTCTCGGTGACCAGCAGGTCGACGTTCAGGCTCAGGCCCAGCTGGCCGGCGAAAGCCATCTCGCAGGCCGCCGCCCACAGGCCGCCGTCGCTGCGGTCGTGGTAGGCCAGCAACTGGCCGGCGGCGCGCAGCTCGTTGATGGCGGCGACCAGCGACTTCAGCGCTTCAGCATCGTCCAGGTCCGGCACCGCATCACCGAAGCCACCCAGCACCTGCGCCAGCATCGAGCCACCCATGCGCATGCGGCCGAAGCCCAGGTCGACCAGGATCAGCGCACTGTCCACCGGCTGCAGTTGCGGCGTCAGCGTGCCGCGCACGTCGTCCAGCGTGGCGAAGGCGCTGACGATCAGCGATACCGGTGCGGTGATCTGCTTCGCCTGGCCGCCATCGTCCCAGCGCGTGCGCATCGACAGCGAATCCTTGCCCACCGGCACACCGATGCCCAGGCTCGGACACAGCTGCGTCGCGACGGCCTTGACCGTGTCGTACAGCGCCGCATCCTCGCCCGGCTCGCCGCAGGCCGCCATCCAGTTGCAGCTGAGCTTGATGCGGCTCAGCTCGACCGGCGCGGCCAGCAGATTCGTGATGGCTTCGCCCACCGCCATGCGGCCCGAGGCCGGCGCGGCGGTGCTGGCCAGCGGCGTGCGCTCGCCCATCGCCATCGCCTCGCCACGGAAACCGGCGTAGTCGGCCAGCGTCACCGCGCAGTCGGCCACCGGTAGCTGCCACGGGCCGGCCATCGGGTCGCGGTGGCTCAGGCCGCCCACCGTGCGGTCGCCGATGGTGACGAGGAAGCGCTTCGACGCCACCGTGGGGTGACGCAGCACGTCGAAGGCCACCTGCTCCAGCTCCACGCCGGTCAGCTGCAGCGGCGGCTCGCTGCGCACGACGCGCGCCACGTCACGTTGCATCTTCGGCACCTTGCCGAGCAGCACTTCCATCGGCATGTCGATGAAGCGTTCGCCGCCAAGGCCATCTTCCAGCACCAGCTGGCGCTCATCGCTGACCACGCCGACCACGGCGAAGGGGCAGCGCTCGCGCTCGGCCATTGCCTGGAACAGCGGCAGGCTCTCGGGCGCGACCGCCAGCACGTAGCGCTCCTGGCTTTCGTTGCACCACGCTTCCTTGGGCGCGAGGCCGCTTTCTTCCAGCGGCACCTTGCGCAGGTCGAAGGTGGCACCGCGCCCGGCGCCGTCCACCAGTTCGGGAAAGGCGTTGCTGATGCCGCCGGCACCGACGTCGTGGATCGCCAGGATCGGATTGACCTCGCCCAGAGCCCAGCAGTGGTTGATGACCTCCTGCGCGCGCCGCTGCATCTCCGGGTTGCCGCGCTGCACCGAGTCAAAATCCAGCGCCGCGGTGTTGCTGCCCGCGGCCATCGAACTGGCGGCGCCGCCGCCCATGCCGATGCGCATGCCCGGCCCGCCCAGTTGGATCAGCAAGGTGCCGGCGCCGAAGGGCAGCTTGTGCGTCTGGCCGGCGCTGATCGTGCCCAGCCCGCCGGCGATCATGATCGGCTTGTGGTAGCCGCGATTCACGCCAGCCACCGGCTGCTCGAAGACGCGGAAATAGCCGCCCAGGTTGGGCCGGCCGAACTCGTTGTTGAAGGCCGCGCTGCCGAGCGGGCCTTCGATCATGATCTGCAGCGCGCTGGCGATGTGTGCGGGTTTGCCGATCGGCGCGCGTTCCCACGGCTCGTCCGTGTCCGGCAGGTGCAGATTCGACACCGAGAAGCCGGTCAGCCCCGCCTTGGGCCGCGCGCCGCGGCCGGTGGCGCCCTCGTCGCGGATCTCGCCGCCGGCGCCGGTGGAGGCCCCCGGGAAGGGCGAGATCGCAGTCGGGTGGTTGTGCGTCTCCACCTTCATCAGCACATGCGCGATCTCGTCGCGTGCGCTGTAGAGCGGGGCGTTGGTGTAGCCCTGCGGCAGCCAGCGCTGCACCGGCCCACCTTCCATCACCGCGGCGTTGTCGTGGTAGGCGACGACCGTGTGCTGCGGCGACCTGCTTTCGGTGTGGCGGATCATGGCGAACATCGACAGCGGCTGCTCCTGCCCGTCGATGCGGAAAGCGGCGTTGAAGATCTTGTGCCGGCAGTGCTCGCTGTTGGCCTGCGCGAACATCATCAGCTCGACATCGCTGGGGTTGCGCTGCAGTTGCGTGAAGGCCTGCTGCAGGTAGTCGATCTCGTCCTCGCTGAGCGCCAGGCCGAAGCGCCCATTGGCCTCGCGCAGCGCCGCAGTGCCCTGCCCGAGCACGTCCACGTGCTCCAGCGGCGGCGCCGGCTGCTCGTCGAACAGGTGGCGTGCCGCCTCGCGCTCGAAGGCCACGCTCTCGGTCATACGGTCGTGCAGCAGCGCGGCGCAGGCCAACAGCTCATCGGCCGTCAGCGGCTTGCCGGCGCCGAGCAGGCCGCGCTTCAGCGCCAGGCGGTACTCGGTGATGCGTTCGACACGCTGCACTGACAGGCCGCAGTTGTGGGCGATGTCGGTGGCCTTGCTGGCCCAGGGCGACACCGTGCCCAGCCGCGGCATCACCAGCACCAACGCGTCGGCGGCGGCTTCAGCGGCGGGTTCGCCGTAGCGCAGCAGCGCAGCCAGCTTGTCGTGCGTGGCCGCGTCCAGCGCAGCGGCGCAGCGTACCCAGTGCACGTGGCGTGCCGAGACATCGACGATGCGCTCGTTGACCCGTTGCAGCGCCTGCAGCAGGGTGCGCGCGCGGAAGGCCGACAAGGCGTTGCCGCCTTCGAAATGCAGCAGGATGGGGTCGGACATGCGCTCGCTCGGGCGAAGGACGAAGGGCTGCGCCGGATCGGGCCATCGACGCGCAAGCCCGGCATTCTATGGGGCGGGTGGGATAATCCCGAGCATGGCAATCTCAATCAAGAGCGGCGACGAAGTCGAGGGCATGCGCGTGGCCTGCCGGCTGGCTTCCGAGGTGCTGGACATGCTGACGCCGCATGTCAAGGCCGGCATCACCACCTTGCAGCTCGACAAGCTGTCGCTGGACTACATCCTCAACGTGCAGGACGCGATCTCGGCGACCGTGGGCTATGCCCCGCCCGGCTATCCGCCCTTTCCGGCATCGATCTGCACCTCGATCAACCACGTGGTGTGCCACGGCATCCCCAACGACCGGGCGCTGAAGGACGGCGACATCGTCAACATCGACGTCACCGTCATCAAGGATGGCTGGCACGGCGACACCAGCCGCATGTTCATCGTCGGCGAAGGCTCGATCCAGGCCCGTAGGCTGGTGCAGCTGACCTACGAAGCCATGTGGAAGGGCATCGTGCGCGTCAAGCCCGGTGCGCGGCTCGGCGACATCGGCCATGCGATCCAGACCTTCAGCGAGAGCCAGGGCTTCTCGGTGGTGCGCGAGTTCTGCGGCCACGGCATCGGCCGCAAGTTCCACGAGGAGCCGCAGGTGCTGCACTACGGCCGCCCGGGCACGATGGACGAGCTGGTGCCGGGCATGACCTTCACCATCGAGCCGATGATCAACGCCGGCCGCCGCGAGATCCGCGAACTCGGCGACGGCTGGACCATCGTCACCAAGGACCGCTCGCTGTCGGCACAGTGGGAGCACACGGTGCTGGTCACCGACGGCGGCTACGAGGTACTGACGCTGTCGGCCGGTAGCGCGCCGCCGCCGGCTTTCGTCGGCGGCTGATCATGTCCGCCCTGCCCCAGACTCCGCTGCCGCGCGAGCCGCATGGGCAGCGCAGCGTGGCGTCGATGCGCACGCGCTTTCGCGACGGCAAGGCGGCGCTGCTGGAACACTTCCGCGAATCGCGCGCCACCACGCTGGCCGCGTCCAGGCTGACCAAGGCGCTGACGCGACACGTCGACAGCCACCTGGCCGAGCTGTGGGAGCTGGCCGCCATGCCACCCGGCGCCACGCTGGTGGCGGTCGGCGGCTACGGACGTGCCGAGCTCTTCCCCTATTCCGACGTGGACGTGCTGGTGCTGCTGCCGGCCGATGCCGGCCTGGACTCGGCGCGCTGCGAAGACGCGCCCGATGCGCAGGCCCAACAGCTGCGCGCCACGGTCGAAGCTTTCATGCACGCCTGCTGGGACATCGGGCTGGAGATCGGCGCATCGGTGCGCACTGTCGACGAATGCGTGGAGCAGGCGTGCGGCGACGTGACGGTGCAGACGGCCCTGCTCGAATCGCGCTTCCTGTGCGGGTCGCGGCGTGTGTTCAACCACTTCCGGGAGGCCACCGACGCGGTCATGGACGCGAAGGCCTTCCTGCGCGCCAAGGTGCTGGAAATGCGCCAGCGCCACGTCAAGTACGAAGACACGCCCTACTCGCTCGAGCCCAACTGCAAGGAGAGCCCGGGCGGGCTGCGCGACCTGCAGCTGGTTATCTGGGTGGCGCGCGCCGCCGGGCTGGGCCGCAGCTGGACCGAGCTGGCCGCCAAGGGCCTGATCACGCCCTTCGAGGTGAGCCAGCTGCACAGGCACGAAGGCGCGCTGAGGCTGATCCGCGCGCGGCTGCACCTGATCGCCGGGCGGCGCGAGGACCGGCTGGTGTTCGACCTGCAGACCGCCGTGGCCGAGAGCTTCGGCTACAGGTCCACGCCGGGCCAGCTGGCCTCCGAGGTACTGATGCACCGCTACTACTGGGCAGCCAAGGCGGTAACGCAGCTGAACCAGATCCTGATGCTGAACATCGAGGAGCGCATCAGCGGTTCCGAAGAGGCGCCGATGCGGCCGATCGACGCACATTTCCTCGACCGCGGCGGCATGCTCGAGGTCGCGCACGACCGGCTCTACACCGAACAGCCGCACGCCATCCTGCGCACCTTCCTCGTCTACCAACAGACGCCGGGCATCAAGGGCCTGTCGGCGCGCACCTTGCGGGCGCTGTACAACGCGCGCAACCTGATGGATGCGAACTTCCGCCGCGACCCGGCCAACCGCGCCGTGTTCATGCAGATCCTGCGCCAGCCACAGGGCATCACGCATGCGCTGCGGCTGCTCAACCAGACCTCGGTGCTGGGCCGCTACCTGTGGGTCTTCAGGCGCATCGTCGGGCGCATGCAGCACGACCTGTTTCACGTCTACACGGTGGACCAGCACATTCTGATGGTGGTGCGCAACATGCGCCGCTTCTTCATCCCGGAGCACGCGCACGAGTACCCGTTCTGCTCGCAGCTCGCCAGCCAGTGGGACGAGCCCTGGGTGCTGTACGTGGCAGCGCTGTTTCACGACGTCGCCAAGGGCCGCGGCGGCGACCACTCCGAGCTCGGCGCGGCCGAGGCGCGGCGTTTCTGCCGCGAGCATGGCGTGGCGCGCGAGGACGGCGCGCTGATCGAGTTCCTGGTGCTGCAGCACCTGACGATGAGCCGCATCGCGCAGAAGGAGGACCTGAGCGACGTCGACGTGATCCAGTCCTTCGCGCGCCAGGTGGGCACGCCGCAGCGCCTGACGGCGCTGTACCTGCTGACGGTGGCCGACATCCGCGGCACCAGCCCGAAGGTGTGGAACGCCTGGAAAGGCAAGCTGCTGGAGGACCTGTTCCGCCTGACGATGCGCGCGCTCGGCGGCGACAAGCCGAACCTGGACGCCGAGATCGAATCGCGCAAGCAGGAGGCACGGCAACTGCTGGCACTGCACACCGCGCTGCCCGGCACCGAGGAGCAGCTGTGGAAGACGCTGGACGTGAGCTACTTCGCGCGCCACGACGCTGCCGACATCGCCTGGCATGCACGCTCCCTGTGGCGCTATCTGGACACCGCCGTGCCGGTGGTGCGGGCGCGGCCGTCGTCGGTGGGCGATGGGCTGCAGGTGCTGGTGTATTCACCCGACTGCTCCGACCTGTTCGCGCGCATCTGCGGCTACTTCGATTCGGCCGGCTTCAGCATCCAGGACGCGAAGATCCACACCACGCGCGCCGGCTACGCGCTGGACACCTTTCAGGTCGTCAGTGCACGCTTCGAGCCCACCGACCCGGCGGCCTACCGTGACCTGATCTCGCTGGTGGAGACGCAGGCGGTGCAGGCGCTGTCGTCCACGGGCCCGCTGCCCGAACCCGGCCGCGGACGCGTCTCGCGGCGCGTGCGCTCCTTCCCGGTGACACCGCGGATCACGCTGAACCCGGACGAACGCGCACAGCGCTGGCTACTCAGCATCAGCACCAGCGACCGCTCCGGCCTGCTCTATGCCGTCGCCCGCGTGCTGGCCCGCCACCAGATCAACCTGCACCTGGCCAAGGTGAGCACCCTGGGCGAGCGCGTCGAGGACACCTTCCTGGTCGACGGACCGGCACTGCAGCATGCGCGCAAGCAGCTGCAGGTGGAGACCGAACTGCTCGACGCCGTCGCCCCGGCCTGATGTGGCAATGAGCCTGTTCAGCGTCGCTGCCGCCGAGGTGGCCGCCGACGCCGGCCGCTTCGACAGCGTGATCGACGTGCGCTCGCCGGCCGAGTTTGCCGAGGACCATCTGCCCGGCGCCGTCAACTGGCCGGTGCTCGACGATGAACAGCGGCGCATCGTCGGCACGCTGTACAAGCAGGTGTCGGTGCTGCAGGCGCGCAAGGTGGGCGCGGCGATGGTGGCGCGCAACGTCGCCGATCATCTGGACCGCTGGGTCGCCGACAAACCGCGCGAATGGCGACCGCTGGTCTACTGCTGGCGCGGCGGCCAGCGCTCGCTCACGCTGGGCTGGTTCCTGTCGCAGATCGGCTTTCGCACGGGCCAGCTGCAAGGCGGCTACAAGGCCTTTCGCGCGCTGGTGCGCGACGAGCTGCAGAGCCTGCCGCAGCGCCATCGCTACCAGGTGCTGTGCGGGCGCACCGGCAGTGCCAAGACGCGGCTGCTGCATGCGCTGGCCGAACAGGGCGCGCAGACGCTCGATCTGGAAGGCCTGGCCGGCCACCGCGGCTCGGTGCTGGGCGCGCTGCCCGGTAGCGCCCAGCCCAGCCAGAAGCGCTTCGACACGTTGTGCTGGCAGGCGCTGAAGGGTCTCGATGCCGCGCGGCCGGTGTTCGTCGAAGGCGAAAGCCGCAAGATCGGCACACTGCGCGTGCCCGAGGCGCTGATCGAGCAGTTGCGCGAGCAGGGGCAGTGCATCCATGTCGAGCTGGCGCCGTCCGCGCGGCTGTGCCTGCTGCTGCAGGACTACGGCCACTTCGCCGCCGATGCCGAGGCCTTTTGCCGGCTGCTCGAAGGCCTGGTCGAGCTGCGCGGGCGCGACACGGTCAAGGCCTGGCAGGCGCAGGCCAGCGCCGGCCAATGGGCCGAAGTCTTCGCGGCGCTGATGCAGCAGCACTACGACCCGCTCTACGAGCGTTCGCTGCGCAACAGCTATCGCCTGCTGGCGCAGGCCATGCCCTTGGCGCTGCAAGACGCCGAAGCCCCCACGCTGCACGAAGCGGCGCGTCGCCTGATAGGCTGACGGTCGCCCCGGGACCCGCAACCATGCCTTCCGAATCCGCACTCGAACAGTCGCGCCGCTGCCGGCTGGCCCCCATCAGCTACGAACAGCCCTTGTTGTGGCTGGCGCGCGGCTGGCGCGACCTGCTGCGCACGCCGCTGCCGGGGCTGCTGCACGGCCTGGTGGTCACCGCCTTCGGCCTGCTGCTGCTGTGGCTGGCACACCGCCATTTCTGGCTGCTGGCTGGGGCCTTCAGCGGCTTCCTGTTCATCGGCCCGCTGGCAGCCACCGGGCTTTACGCGGTGAGCCGCGCGCTGGAACAAGGTCGACAGCCGACGCTGGGCACGGCCCTGAGCGCCTGGCGCCCCAAGGACCATCGGTTGGTGCTGTTCGGGCTGCTGCTGGCTGCCGCCGGCACCTGCTGGGTGCTGACCTCGGCCTCGCTGATCACCGCCTTTGCGCCGCAACCGGTGCGCGACCCGGTCGACTTCCTGCACGTGGTGGTGCTGAACGAACGATCGTGGCTGTTCGAGTCCTGGCTCAGCCTGGGCGGCGTGCTGGTGGCGCCGGTCTATGCCTCCAGCGTGGTGGCGATTCCGCTGATGCTCGAGCGGCGCATCGGCGTGCTTGCCGCTGTGCTGACCAGCTGGCGTGCGGTGATGCTCAGCCCGGGTCCGATGGCGCTGTGGGGTGCGCTGCTGATGGCCATCACGCTGCTGGGCATGAGCACGCTGCTGCTGGGGTTGATCGTCGCGGTGCCGTGGCTGTCCTATGCCAGCTGGCATGCCTACCGCGACCTGGTGCCGCAAGCCGACTTGCCGGAAGTCACATGAAGCCCCCACGCTCACTTCGTTCGCTGCCATGCGGCCTGCAGGCCGCATGGCCTTCGCCAGCCACTCGCGAGCGCGCAGGCGCTCGCTCGGCGCGGGCTCAGCCCCCCAAGGGGGGCGAGTCGGACGAAGAACAGTCCCGGCGGACTGTTCTTCGCCTACGAGCGCCAACAGCGTCCTCGCTGTTGGCGCTCAGTACCTTCGGAACGGCCGGGCGGCACTGAGATGTTCGGCTACACCGAAGACCAGATCGCGCAGTTCGGGCTGACCTTCGGGGTCGGCGCGTTCATGCTGTACATGGTGTTCATCATCTTCCAGCTGGCGCGCGAATCGAAGGCCGGCCGCTTTGGCACCTTCGTGCTTTTCCTGGCGCTGGGCTTCGGCCTGCTGGGCTTCGTCGCCAAGGGTGTGATCAAGTTCTTCCTCGGTGGCGTCGAGTGAAGGCCGATCCGCACGTCAGCGCGAACGCAAAGGCCGGCAAAGCCGGCCTTTCGTCACTCTGACT
>CAYUPF010000147.1:3438-10117 GCA_964446545.1 uncultured Rubrivivax sp. | reverse complement strand
TCGAAAAACGCCAGCGCGAGCTGGCCAAGAAGAAGAAGAAGGAAGAGAAGCTGAAAGAAAAGGCCGAACGTAAGAGCGGCCCCGGCACCGGCGACGACGGCTCGCCGCAGGCCGGCGAAGGCACTGCCGATAGCGCAGCCGGGGCGCCCTCGAGCAGCTGAGAGCGCGCCGAATCAGCCGCGCCAGCGCGCGCGGCGCGTGGCCCGCAGCGCAAAACGCGCCGGGTCCAGCGCATCCACCAACGAAACCTCCAATGGCACCGGTGCTCCACTGATCCGTGCCGCCAGCACCTGGGCGCCCAGCGTGGCCCAGGCGATGCCGCGGGAGCCAAGGGCGCTGAACAGGAACAGGCCCGGTTGGCGGGGTATCTCGTCCAGTCGCTCGCCAGCCGCGCCGGCCTCGTCGGGCATGGCGCCCACCAGCGGCAGCCGGTCGGCCGCGACGCAGCGCCAGCCCACGCGCCCCTGCAATTGGCCGGGCGCGGGCAGCGGCTGTGGGCATAGCCGGGCCAACCGCTGCAGGTTGAACACATGGTCGGCCTCGCGCACCGCGGGGTCGGTATCGCCAGGCTGCGTGCTGGCGCCGAACACGGCCAACCCATCGATGTCGGGCAGCAGGTAGCCGGCGCCGGCCACCGGCAGGCGCGGCAGGCGCAGCTGCGAGGCTGCGCTCAGGCTGACCTGGCCGCGCACGGCCTGCACCGGCCAGTGCTGCGCCTGCAGCAGGCGCAGCGCGTCGAAGGCATTGGCCAGCACCACGGTGCCGGCCTCGGCAATGACGCTGCCCGACGCGTCGAGCAGTTGCCAGCGGCCGTGGCCCGCGCACAGCGATTGCACCGACAGACCGCCGCGGAAGGTGGTTGCGCTACCGGCCTGTTGCAGGAACCAGCGTGCCAACGCCACCGGCTGCACCCAGCCGCCGCCGGGATAGAACCAGGCCGGGTGCTGCAGCGGCAGGCCGCAGCGCTCGCTGGCTTGGTCGGCGTCCAGCGCTTGTACATAGGCCGGCGGCAGCTGCAGCGCCGCCAGTTCGTCGCGCAGGCGCTGCAGGCCCAGGCCGCGGGTGTCCAGCCGCAGCAGACCTTGTGTGCTGCCCCGCACTGCGCCGCTGGCGATGGCCTGCTGCACCGTGCGCTGTGCCAGCAGCGCCGCCGCGCGGTTGAAGCGCGCATGCGCACCGTCCTGCGCATTGACGATGCCGTGGAACAGGCCAGCTGGGTTGCCCGAACCTGCCATCGCCGGCGCCTCGGCACGGTCGACGACGGTGCTGCGCCAGCCCTGTTCGGCCAGCGCGCAGGCGGTGGCGCAGCCGGCCAGGCCGGCGCCGACGATCAGCGCGTGGCGCTCGTTGTCCGGCTGCGATCTCGCGCCACGACGGCGAGGATTGAAATGCGGGCGGTAGACGGCGCGCAACGCGTCCGCATCCGGCGCCAGTTCGAAACCGGCGCTGGCCAGCGCCGGCCGCAGCGCCTGCAGCCCGGCTGCGGCGCACAGGCGGGCCAGCGGCGCGGCCAGCCGAGCGAGACCCTTGGCCAGGCGCAGCGGCGCACGCTGTGCATCGGCCGAGAGATCGAACTCGTCGATCAGGAATTCATCGACCTGCGCGTGCAGTTCGGGCAGCACATCCAGCGGCTGGCCCACGGCCAGCAGCAGGTGCACGCGTGCGCCGTCGAAGGCCAGGCGGTGCAGGTTGCGCGTGGGCGGCGGCCATGGCGCCGCCAGCTCGTGCAGCGGCTGCCGGTGCGCGGCGTCGGGCGGGCAGGGCGCGATGGCGATGAAGTCCAGCCGCGCCGCGCGCCCGGGGTCCTGCCGCCAGTCGTGCCAGGCCTGCAGGAAGGCCTGGCCCTGACCGAAGCCGAGCTGCAGGCAGACCCGACGCAGGGCCGGCGCTTTCATGCTGACGCGCGGCGAGCCAGCCAATTCAGCAGAGGCTCGCGCACGGCGCCGAGGCCGCGGTACTGCAGCACGGCCGGGCTCATCGAGGCGATGGCGTCGTGCAGCCGCTGCGCCCGCTCGGCAGTGCCGATGGCCTGGGCCAGCGGCTGGGTGTCGACCAGGATGGTGAACACCGCCAGACTGGCGTCGGGCGCTGGAATGAAGGTCTGGCGCTCGGTGCGCCACCAGGCCTGTGCCGCCACGCCGTCGGCGTCGGTGGCCTGCCAGGGCGCGGCCGGCAGGGCGGGGTGTGCGTTCAGCGTCGGCCGCGGCGTGACTGTCCAGACGAAGCGCTCCCAGCGCGCAGGTGAACTTACGAGCCGCGCCAGCGCATCGCCGGCGGCCAGCAGCACGCCGTTGTCGGCCACCGGTGCATGCACCTGCGCGAAGTGCAGCCCGACCTTGTGTTCGGGCGCCCAGTGCGAGGGCAGGGCCACCGCCAGCCAGGGGATGACGGCGCTGCGTGCATCGATCAGCGCAAAGTCCTCGGCGAAGGCCAGCGACAGCAGCCCGGCCAGGCGCCAGGCCGGCGGCAGCCGTGCCAGGCAGATGCCGACCCCGGGATCGGGGTCGTCGGCGATGGGCAGCAGTTCTGTTTTGCGCACCGCCCAGCCCAGCGCGCGTGAATGGCCGGTCTCGCCGTCCCAGCCGAAGGCTATCGGATGTTCGGCGGCGGCGTGTGCGGCCAGCGTCTGCAGGCCCGCCAGCGGGTCGTAGCCCGGGGCGCACTGCAGCGCAGTGGGTGTCGGAGCACTCAGTGCCTGAAGCTTTTCCAGCAGATGGCGGCTGGTACGCGCATTGGGGTGCAGCTGCCGCGAGCCCTCGGCCAGGCGGCGCAGCCCCGGCTGCATGCGAAACGGGGCCTGCACCGCGGCCTGGAAATCGAAGGCGTCACTGACAGACACCGATCCAAGGCGGCTCACGCCGACGCATAGCACACGGCTTCGACGTTGTTGCCGTCGGGGTCGAGGACGAAGGCACCGTAGTAGTGGGCGTGGTAGTGCGGCCGCGGCCGCAGCCCGGGCGCGCCGTTGTCGGTGCCGCCGGCGGCCAGCGCCGCGGCATGGAAGGCATCGACCGCGGCGCGGTCTGGCGCGGCCCAGCACAGGTGGCATCCGGTCGTGGCGCCCGCGCCATGGGGTGACGGTCCGTCCACCAGCCAGGTGTCGATCTTGGTGCCGCTAGGCACGGCCGGGTCGGGCCGGCCCAGGCCGACGACCTGGCTGTCGTCGAAGCGCTGCTCGAAGCACGGCGTGTAACCCAGCGGCGCCAGCGCCGCCACGTAGAAAGCCTTGCTGCGCGCCATGTCGGTGACGCGGAAGGTCATGTGATCGATCATCGCCTGCCCTCCATCGACCCAGTGCACCCGGCGGCGCGGATCAGACGCGCTTCTTGTACTCGTGGGTGCGCGTGTCGATCTCGATCTTGTCGCCGGTTTCCACGAACAGCGGCACGGCGATTTCCAGCCCGGTGGCCAGCTTGGCCGGCTTCAGCACCTTGCCCGAGGTGTCGCCCTTTACGGCCGGCTCGGTGTAGACGATCTCGCGCACCAGCGTCGTCGGCAGTTCCACCGAAATGGCTTTGCCTTCGTAGAACACCACTTCGACCGGCATCGCATCTTCCAGGTACTGGATGGCGTCGCCCATGTTCTCGGCCTCGACCTCGAACTGGTTGTACTCGGCGTCCATGAAGGCGTACATCGGGTCGGCGAAGTAGGAGTAGGTGCACTCCTTCTTGTCCAGCACGATCTGGTCCATCTTGTCGTCGGCCTTGAACACCAGCTCGGTGCCCGAGGCGTTGAGCAGATTCTTCAGCTTCATGCGCACCGTGGCCGAGTTGCGGCCGCCGCGACTGTATTCGGTCCTGAGCACGACCATCGGGTCCTTGCCCTGCATGATGACGTTGCCGGCGCGAATTTCCTGAGCGAGTTTCATAGTCGGATTCCGTGGTTTTGGAGCTGCCGCGAAAGCCTGTTTACGCGGCCGGCGCGCTGCTGCGCGCAAAGCCTTTAATTCTAGCGTCTTTCGGCCACGAAACCGAGCAGCTGGGTGCCCAGGTCGGGCTGCGCCAGCAGCCGCTCGCGCCAGCGCTGCGTCAGCGCCTGCCAGGCCGCAGCCGGCGGCAGTGCGGCCGGGCCGGGACGCAGGCCGTTCCAGGTGTGCCAAAGCCGGCGCAAGTCCGTGGCCAGCGCCGGCTCGGCATCGGCCAGCATCAGGTCGAGGAAGGCGTCCAGCTTGGCGGCATGCGCCCGGTCGTGCTGCGTATAGATCTGCCAGACGAAAGGCGCGCCGGTCCACTGTGCACGCACGAAGGAATCCTCGCCGCGCACGAAGTTCAGCTCGCAGGCCCAGAGCAAGCGGTCGTAGTCGCACTGGCTCAGCCAGGGCAGCGCCAGACAGCGCAGCGTCGGCGGGCAGGGCGGGGCGACCACCGTGCCGGGCGTGAGCAGCAGCGTGGGCGCGTCGCCCAGCGTCTGCAGCAGGTCGGCCACCGGTGCGCCGGCATAGCAGAACAGGCTCGCCACGCGCTCGCCGGCCTGCGGAGCCAGGCCGCGTGACTGCAGCCAGGCGCGGCCGTCGAAGCGGTGGCGCTCGTCCATCAGCCCGTCTTCGCGCAGCAGCCCGCCAGTGCCGGGCTCGAAGCCGGGGTAGAAGAACCACTTGTCCAACCCTCGTCCTGGCCGCGCCAGCTGGGGTGAGCGCAGGCCGTGGCTGCGCTTCACGTAGGCCTCGGCGCTGAGGTATTCCAGGTTGATCCACAGCGGCGGCGGCTGGCGCCGTGCCATCGCCGCGACGAAGGCCGGCGGCGGGTCGCAGCCGAAGGCTTCGATGACCACGTCGCCGGGCTCGGTATCGCTGTCCCAGGGGACCACCTGCACCCCAGGCGCGCCCTGCGGCGCCATCCAGGCCAGCGCCGTGGCGTCGTCGACCCGCAGGCGCACCGATTGGCCGCGCGCGCCCAGGTCGGCGGCCAGGCGCCAGCACACGCCGATGTCGCCGAAGTTGTCGATGACGCGGCAGAACAGGTCCCAGTGCATCGCGGCGATTATCGAAGGCCGCAAAATCCACGTCGATGGAACCGACCGCCACCCCCGCCGACACTCGGCGCGAACGCCTGCTCGCCGAGGTGGCGGCGCTGCCCGGCCTGCCCGGCGTGTACCGCTACTTCGACGCGCGCGACGAGGTGCTGTACGTCGGCAAGGCGGGCAACCTGAAGAAGCGCGTGTCCAGCTACTTCCACAAGGACCACGGCGGCACGCGCATCGGCCATATGGTGACGCGCATCGCGCGGCTGGAAACGACCGTGGTGCGCACCGAGGCCGAGGCGCTGCTGCTCGAGAACAACCTGATCAAGACGTTGAACCCCAAGTTCAACATCCTGTTCCGCGACGACAAGAGCTACCCCTACCTGAAGATCACCGGCAGCGGCGAGGGCCTCGCCGCGACGCAGGCGGCTCGCTTCCCGCGCGTCGCCTACTACCGCGGCAGCGTCGACCGCAGGCACCGCTACTTCGGCCCCTACCCGGGCGCCTGGGCGGTGAAGGAGACGATCCACCTGATCCAGAAGGTGTTCCGCCTGCGCACCTGCGAGGACACGGTCTTCGCCAACCGCTCGCGGCCCTGTCTGCTGTACCAGATCCGCCGCTGCTCCGGGCCCTGCGTCGGCCTGGTGTCGCAGGCCGATTACGCGCTGGACGTGCGCAATGCTGAAGCCTTTCTGCTCGGCGAGCCGCAGCAGGTGATCGACGAGCTGCAGCGGCAGATGACGGCCTGCGCCGAGGCGCTGGACTACGAGAAGGCGGCCGAATGGCGCGACCGCATCGGCGCGCTGTCGCGCGTGCTGCACCAGCAGGCGGTGGACGAGAGCAGCCTGTCGGCCAGCGACCGCGATGTCGACATCCTGGCGGTGCGCGTGTCCGGCGGGCGCGCCTGCGTCAACCTGGCGATGGTGCGCGGCAGCCGCCACCTGGGCGACCGCGCCTACTTCCCGGCGCACGTGGACGAGGCCACGGCGATGGTGGTCGATGACGAGGCCGATGCCACCGTGCCATCGGCCCCGCGCAGCACGGAACAGCAGGTGCTGGAAGCCTTCATCGCCCAGCACTACCTGGGCCAGAGCGTGCCGCCGCTGCTGGTGCTGAGCCATGCGGTCGACGACGCGCTGATCGAGGCGCTGGCCCAGCAGGCCGGCCAGCGCGTGCGCGCGCTGCACCAGCCGCGCGAGCAGCGCCGCATCTGGCTGGACATGGCGATCAAGGGCGCCGGCATCGCGCTGGCGCGGCTGCTGGCCGAAGAAGGCTCGCAGCGCGAGCGCACGCGTGCACTGGCCGAGGCACTGGACATCGACCTGCCCGACCCGGACCGCTTCCGCATCGAATGTTTCGACATCAGCCACACCGCGGGCGAGGCCACACAAGCGTCCTGCGTGGTCTACGAAGACCACCGCATGCAGAACAGCCAGTACCGGCGCTTCAACATCACGGCGGTGACCGGCGGCGACGACTATGCGGCGATGCGCCAGGTGCTGATGCGCCGCTATGCCAGGCTGGCCGAAGCGCTGCAGTCCAGCGAGGCCACGCCGGGCCAGGCGCGGCTGCCCGACCTGGTGCTGGTGGACGGCGGGCGCGGCCAGGTGAGCGTGGCGCGCGAGGTCTTCGAGGAACTGGGCCTCGACCTGTCGCTGATCGTCGGCGTGGAAAAGGGCGAGGGCCGCAAGGTCGGGCTGGAGGAACTGGTCTTCGCCGA
>CAYUPF010000147.1:0-3338 GCA_964446545.1 uncultured Rubrivivax sp. | reverse complement strand
GAGGCCATCTACCGCGCGCTGCACTGAGAGGGGACGCACGGGCGCGCCTGCGCGCGGCCGTGCGCTGCTCGAAGGCCCGGACCCTCCGCGGTCCGGGTGAGCCCGCGCGCAAGGTGCGCAAGGGGCTTGCAGCTGGCGCGGGCCCAGCCGCGCTACAAGCGCTGGGGCTGAAGGCGCGACGGCTCGGGGCACAATGCCCCGATGTTCTTCACCATCCCGACACTGCTGACCTGGGCGCGCATCATCGCGATACCGCTGGTCGTCGGCGTGTTCTACCTGCCGCTGGATGGCGCCACGCGCAATCTGCTGGCAACGGTGCTGTTCATCGTCGTGGCGCTGACCGACTGGCTCGACGGATGGCTGGCGCGCCGCATGAACCAGACCTCGTCCTTCGGCGCCTTTCTGGACCCGGTGGCCGACAAGTTCCTGGTCTGCGCGGCGCTGCTGATCCTGCTGCAGCTGGACCGCGTCAACGCGCTGGTGGCCTTCATCATCATCGGCCGCGAGATCGCCATCTCGGCGCTGCGCGAATGGATGGCGCAGATCGGCGCCTCGCGCAGCGTGGCCGTCAACATCCTCGGCAAGCTCAAGACCGTGACGCAGATGGTGGCCATCCCCTTCCTGCTGTTCGACAACGCGCTGTTCGGCGTCATCGACACGCGGCTGTGGGGCACCGCACTGATCTATATCGCCTGCGTGCTGACGATCTGGTCGATGATCTACTACATGCGCAAAGCCGTGCCCGAGATCCGCGCCAAGGCGCGATGACGGCGAAGAGCGCTGCCCCTGACCTGTCGGCCTTCATGCCGGGCGTGTTCGTGCTCATCTGGAGCACCGGCTTCGTGGTGGCGCGCTTCGGCATGCCCTACGCGCCGCCGATGCGCTTCCTGGCCTGGCGCTTCGCGCTGTCGGTGCTGGCTTTCGGCGTGTGGGCGCTGCTGTCGCGCGCCGCCTGGCCCAGGGGGCGCCGCCAGTGGCTGCACCTGGCGGTGGTCGGCGTGCTGATCCATGTCGGCTATCTGGGTGGCGTGTGGAGCGCGGTCAAGCTGGGCATCGGCGCCGGCACCTCGGCCTTGATCGTCGGCCTGCAGCCGGTGCTGACGGCGCTGTGGGTCTCGGCCACCGGTCAGGAGCACCGTGTCGCGCCGCGCCAATGGCTGGGCCTGGCGCTGGGTCTGGCCGGGCTGCTGCTGGTGGTGTGGAACAAGCTCGGCCATGGCGAGATCACCACGATCAACCTGGCGCTGTGCCTGCTGGCGCTGCTCGCCATCACCGTTGGCACGCTGTACCAGAAGCGCTTCGTCGCGCCCTGCGACGTGCGTACGGCCAACCTGGTGCAGCTGATGGCGGCCTTCGTCGTGACGCTGCCGCTGGCACTGCTGGAGACCGAAGCGATACAGGCGACGCCAGCCCTGCTGGGTGCGATGGCCTGGTCGGTGCTGGGGCTGACCTTGGGCGGCAGCTCGCTGCTGTACATGATGGTGCAACGCGGCGCGGCCACGCGCGTCACCAGCCTGATGTACCTGGTGCCGCCGTGCACCGCGCTGCTGGCCTGGCTGCTGTTCGACGAGCTGCTGACGCCGCTGGTGCTGGCCGGCCTGGCGCTGACGGCGCTGGGCGTGGGCCTGGTGGTGCGCGCGCCGCTCAGGCAAGATCCGAAACTCAAGGAGGCATCCCCATGAGCACCCATCGCATTGCCGTCATCGCCGGCGACGGCATCGGCAAGGAAGTCATGCCCGAAGGCCTGCGCGTGCTCGACGCCGCGGCGCGGCGCTTCGGCATCGAGCTGCAGGTCGACCGCTTCGACTTCGCCAACTGCGATTACTTCGCCAGGCACGGCGAGATGATGCCGGCCGACTGGAAGGAGCGCATCGGTGGCCATGACGCCATCTTCTTCGGCGCCATCGGCTGGCCGGCGACGGTGCCCGACCATGTGTCGCTGTGGGGCTCGCTGCTGAAGTTCCGTCGCGACTTCGACCAGTACGTCAACCTGCGTCCGGCGCGGCTGATGCCGGGCATCCGCTCGCCGCTGGTCGACCGGCAGGGCCAGCCGCTCAATCCCGGCGACATCGACATGCTGATCGTGCGCGAGAACACCGAGGGTGAATACTCCAGCATCGGCGGGCGCATGTACGAAGGCAGCGAGCGCGAGATCGTCGTGCAGCAGACCATCATGTCGCGCATCGGCGTCGACCGTGTACTGAGATTCGCCTTCGAGCAGGCGATGCAGCGGCCACGGCGCAAGCTGACCTCGGCCACCAAGAGCAACGGCATCTCGATCACCATGCCTTACTGGGACGAGCGCGTCGAGGCGATGGCGAAGTTGTATCCGGAGGTCGGCGTCGACCGCTTCCACATCGACATCCTCACCGCGTATTTCGTGCAGCGTCCGCAGCACTTCGACGTGGTTGTGGCGAGCAACCTGTTCGGCGACATCCTGTCCGATCTGGGCCCGGCCTGCACCGGCACCATCGGCATCGCGCCGTCGGCCAACATCAACCCGACGCGGGCCTGCCCCTCGCTGTTCGAGCCGGTGCACGGCTCGGCGCCGGACATCGCCGGGCGCGGCATCGCCAACCCCATCGGCATGGTCTGGTCGGCGGCGATGATGCTCGACTTCCTGGGCCATCGCGATGCGCACGACGCCATCGTCGCGGCCATCGAGTCGCTGCTGGCGGATGCGCAGGCACCCCGCACGGCGGACATCGGCGGTCGCGCCGGCACGGCCGACGTCGGCCTTGCGCTCGCTCAAATCGTCGCGCGCAGTTAGGGCCGAGCGCGGCCGTTGTCAAGGGAACAAGCACGCTTTTTCACCCCTCGTCTGCGGGGTGATTGCGAATAGAATCGCCCGCGGCCTTGACACTGCGTAGACGCAGGGCTGTAATCATTCGAGAGCCTGTGCATCGCGCGACGCGTGCCGCATCCACCATCCAAGCAGAATTCTCCAGAACTGAGCGAGAGGGGTAACTGAATGAACAAGTCGGATCTGATCGAACACATCGCCACACAGGCCGACATCTCCAAGGCCGCGGCGACGCGTGCGTTGGATGCGATCGTCGGTGGCGTGAAGACCACGTTGAAGAAGAGTGGCAGTGTCACCATCGTCGGGTTCGGTACCTTTGCGGTCACCAAGCGCGCCGCACGCACCGGCCGCAATCCGCGCACCGGCGCGGCCATCAAGATCAAGGCCGCCAAGGTGCCGAAGTTCAAACCCGGCAAGGCCCTCAAGGACGCGCTGAAGTAGTTCGCGCAGCACCTGCGGGGGTGCTTAGCTCAGTTGGTAGAGCGGCGCCCTTACAAGGCGTAGGTCGGGGGTTCGAGCCCCTCAGCACCCACCA
>CAYUPF010000146.1:5283-10208 GCA_964446545.1 uncultured Rubrivivax sp. | reverse complement strand
CGGCCGCCGACCAGGCCGACATCACGGTGGTCTTCGGCCGCACCGGCACGGTCGAGTCGGCGGCCCACGGCGTGACCGCGCTGCTGGTGCCGATGGATCTGCCCGGCGTCACCACCAGCCGCTTCGACTGCCACGGCCAGCGTGCCATCGGCCGCGGCTCGATCTTCTTCGAGAACGTGCGCGTGCCCGTCGACCACCGGCTCGGCGACGAGAACAAGGGCTTCGTGCAGGTGATGCAGGGCTTCGACTTCTCGCGTGCGCTGATCGGGTTGCAGGTGCTGGCCGTGGCCCGCGTCGCGCTGGAGGAGACCTGGGAGTACGTGGCCCAGCGCGAGGCCTTCGGCAAGCCGCTGTCGGCCTTCCAGGGCGTCTCGCACCCGCTGGCCGACTTCGACACGCAGGTCGAGGCCGCGCGGCTGCTGTGCCTGCAGGCGCTGTGGCTCAAGGACAAGGGCGCGCCGCACAGTGCCGAGGCGGCGATGTGCAAGTGGTGGGCGCCGAAGCTGGCCTACGACACGGTGCACCAGTGCCTGCTGATGTTCGGCCACGGCGGCTACGACCGCGGGCCGATGGAGCAGCGCCTGCGCGACGTGCTCGGCTTCCAGATCGGCGACGGCACGGCCCAGATCATGAAGACGATCATCGCCCGCACCCGCGCGGGGCGGTCGGCGGTGCCCGCCTGACGAGGCGCCCACGGCTGAAGCGCGTGTCTGTGCCCCCGGCGGGCGTCGGTGGCAGACTGCGGGGTTCGCAAACCCAGGAGACCCTCGCATGGCCGACCCGCACAACCGCATTGCACTCGTCACCGGCGCCGGCAGCGGCATCGGCAAGGCCTCGGCCCTCCGGCTGCTCGAGGACGGCTGGCGTGTCGTCTTCACCGGGCGCCGGCTGGAGGCGCTGCGCGAGGCCATCGAGTCTGCAGGCGACCCCTTCGGCGACATCGACAAGCGTGCGCTGGCGGTGCCCGCCGACATGACGCGCCCCGATTCGGTGGCCGCGCTCTTCGACGTGGTGCGTGCGCGCTTCGGCAGGCTCGATCTGGTGTTCAACAACGCCGGTACCGGTGCGCCACCGGTGCTGCTGGAGGACCTGACGGTCGAGCAGTGGCGCAGCGTGGTCGACACCAACCTGACAGGGGTGTTCCTGTGCATCCAGCAGGCCTTCCGCATCATGAAGGCGCAATCGCCGATGGGCGGGCGCATCATCAACAACGGCTCGATCTCGGCCTATGCGCCGCGGCCGAACTCGGCGCCCTATACCGCCACCAAGCACGCGGTCAGCGGGTTGACGCGCTCGGCCTCGCTCGACGGGCGCAAGTACGACATCGCCGTCGGCCAGATCGACATCGGCAATGCCGCCACCGACATGACGCAGCGCATGACGAATGGTGTGCCGCAGGCCGACGGCAGCACCAAGGTCGAGGACCGCATGGACGTGCGCCATGTCGCCGACTCGGTGCTGCACATGGCCAACCTGCCGCTGACGGCGAATGTGCTGTTCATGAACGTGATGGCCACGAAGATGCCTTTCGTGGGCCGGGGTTGAGCGCGCGAGGCTGCTAGGATGTACCGTTGTCCAATGCCAGGAGGAAAGCCAAATGACTGAAACCACCACCGTCAATCGCGAAAAGCTGATGACCGATCTGCGCACCGTCATCGCCGATGCCGAGGAGGTGCTGAAGGTCACCGCCGACCAGGCCACGGTGGGCGCCGCCGAGCTGCGCGTGCGCATGCAGGAGCGGCTGACGCAGGCCAAGCACCGTCTGCAGGACCTGCAGGAAACGACGGTGGCGCGCGCCAAGGCCGCTGGCCATGCCGCCGACGACTACGTGCACGAACATCCCTGGAGGGCCATCGGTGCTGCCGCCGGCATCGGCATGATCATCGGCCTGCTCATCGGCCGCCGCTAGCGCCCGGGCCCCATGCCCATGTCGCGCGCTGGGCTCTTCGATTCGCTACGCCAGCTGCTGGGCACCGCGCTCGAGCTGGCGCAGGTGCGGTTGGAGCTGCTGGTCTCCGACCTGGAGATCGAGAAGCTACGGCTGGTCGATGCGGCGCTGCGTGCGCTGCTGGGCCTGATGCTGCTCGGCCTGGGTCTGGTGCTGCTGATCGGCTTCGTGCTGCTGCTGTTCTGGGACAGCTACCGTCTGCCGGCGCTGGGCGCGCTGACGCTGCTGTGCCTGGTTGGCGGTGCGCTGCTGCTGCAAGCCGCCAAGCGACGCCTGCAGCCGGCCGAGGGGATGCTTGCCACCACACGCGCCGAACTCGAGCGTGACCAGGCCGGGTTGCGCGCGTCGCGGAGCGAAGGACCATGAACGCGGCACGCGAAGAACTGCAGCGCCGGCGCGAACGGCTGCTGCTGCGCAGCCAGATGCTGCGCCAGGACTGGTCGCAGCAGGTGCAGGTGCTGCGCGCACCGCTGGGCGTGGCCGACCGGGCGCGCGCGGCCACGCAATGGCTGGTGCGCCACCCCGAATGGCCGCTGGGCGCAGCGCTGCTGCTCGTGCTGCTGCGTCCCGGGCGCGTGCTGCGCTGGACCAGCTACGCCTTGCAGGGTTATGGCGTCTACCGCCGCGTGCAGCGCGTGATGGCGCACCCGCTGTCCACAGCGCGCTGAGCCATGGCCCCGGCCCGCGGCGACGCCCGCGGCCTGCAGTTCCCGCTGGACGCTGCCGGCAAGCGCAGCAGCGGCGCGGTCGGCCGGCGCATCCTGGCATCGGCGCTGCACGGGCTCGATGACACGGCCGCCGAGCGCTGCCTGGCCGAGCGCGACTGGCGCCATGCCTACCCCGTGCATGTGCGCCGGCTGGTCGAACTGCAGGCGGCGCAGCCGCAGGCCACCGTCGCCTCGTGCCGCGCCGGGCTGCACGCCGCCTGGCAGGAGCTGGTCTTCCTGCGCGACGGCCACACGCTGTCGTTGCACGAGGCCATGGCCGCGCCGGCCACCGAGGCCTTGCAGACCTTGCGCCTGCGCGGCAGCAGCGCCGATGCGTCGGCGCGCTGGGAAGTGCCTTACAAGGGCCGGCGCCTGAGCGGCGATGCTCTGGCACGGCGCATCGATGCCTGGGCCGCCGCCGGCGTGATCGAAGCCTCCAACGCGCAGGCACTGCACCTGGCACGATGCCACCCGGAATGGTTCGATCTGTCGGACCGGCACCTGGTGCTGCTGGGCGCGGGCAGCGAGGCCGGGCCGCTGGCCTGGCTGGCGTCGTGGCGCGCCAACATCGTGGCCATCGACCTGGCGCGTGGCCCCACCTGGAAGAAGATCGCGCAGCGTGTGGCGGCCGGCAACGGCCAGCTGATCACGCCGGTGGCGCGCGACGCCGCGCCGCAGCTGCAGCATGCCGGTGCCGACATGCTGACGCAGACGCCCGAGATCGCCGCCTGGCTGGCCGGGCTCGGTGTGCCGCTGGACCTGTTCGCCATCGCCTACCTCGACGGCGAGCGCCATGTGCGCGTGACGCTGGCGATGGATGCACTCGCCGTGGCGGTGGCGGCGGCGCAGCCGCGCTGCACGCTGGCCTGGATGGCCACGCCCACCGACGTGTTCGCGGTGCCGCAGGCGCTGGCCGAGGACGTGATGCGCGCCTACGCCGAGCGCGGCATGCTCAAGCGCCTGGCGCAGGCCGGCGCGCGCGCCGGCAGCGGCGGGCGCAGCTTCGCGCCGCACATCGAGGCCTTGGTGCATGCCGTCGACGGCTCGCGCTGGGGCGTGGTCGACAGCCTGGTGATCGAGCAGGGGCCGAACTACGCGCTGGCCAAGCGGCTGCAGCAGTGGCGCGCCCTCGTCGCCCGCGCCGACGGCCAGGTGGCGTCGATCAACGTCGCGCCGTCCACCACCACCGCCTCGGTGATCAGCAACCCGGCGCTGGCCGCAGGCTTCCGCGGCGCCAAGGCCTTCGACATCGAGGTCTTCGAGCCTGAAACCACCAACGCGCTGATGGCCGCGCTGTGGGTGCATGACCTGCGCAACCCGCAGGGCAGTGCGCAACCCTCGGCGGCGCTTTCACATCCGTTGCAGTTGCTGGTGGAAGGTGCCAACCACGGCGGCCTGTGGCGCGTGCCCTACCTGCCGCGCTCGGTGCTGCCTTTTGCCGCGCTGCTGGGCCTGATGAAGCGGCGCTGAAGTCTCAGCGGCGCAGGCGCGGGATCCACCAGGCCAGCTGCACTGCGGCGGCGAAGGCGATCAGCCCGGTGGCGGCGATGCCCGCGCCCAGCGACAGGCTGGCCGCCAGCAGCGACAGCAGCGCCGGCCCGCAGCTGCCGCCGATGTCCGCCATCAGCCGCCATACGCCGAGGAAATGCGCGCGACCGATGCGCGGCGAATGGTCGGCGCCCAGCGTCATCACCATGCCCGAGCCGATGCCGTTGCCGAAGCCGAGCAGCGCCGCGGTGAGCAGCAGCCCGGTGGCGCCCTGGCTCAGCGGCATCAGCAGCAGCGCCAGGCCCATGATCAGCGTGCAGGGCAGCACCACCCACAGCCGGCCCTTCTGGTCCATCAGCTTGCCGGCCGGGTAGAACACCAGCATGTCGATGCCGTTGGCCAGGCCGAAGATCAGCGAGGCCACCGAGGCCTCCAGCGCCAGCTGGTCGGCCCACAGCGGGATCACCGCCTGCCTTGTCGCGCGCACCGCGCTGACCAGCATCACGCCGACGCCCAGCGTGACGAAGACATGGCGGTGGTCGCGCAAGGTCGAGCGCAGCGTCGGCGCGGCGCTCGACGCCGCATCGGCGCCCTCGCAGTCGGCTTGCAGCTCGGGCAGGCGCGCCGCCACCAGCGCCGCCGCCAGCAGCGCGGCCACGCCCACGCCCCAGGCGCCGGCCAGGCCGAAGCGGTGGATGGCCGCGGCCGCGATGAAGGGGCCGATGAACATGCCGATGCGCATCACGCCGCCCAGCGTGGACAGCGCGCGGGCGCGGAAGGCC
>CAYUPF010000146.1:0-5183 GCA_964446545.1 uncultured Rubrivivax sp. | reverse complement strand
GCGGGCGCCTGCGCGTTGGCATCGCGCAGCAGGTAGAAGTCGCGGCGCGGGCTGGAGCCCAGCGTGCAGCCCGCCAAGGCCCAGGGCGCGGCCGCCAGCAGCAGGCGGCGGCGTTGCGGGTCGTGGCCGGCGCGGCTCATCGGCGTGTCTCTCCCGGCCCCAGCTGCTGCTCGCCCGGGCCCAGCAACGCGGCCTTCGGGTCCTGCAGCCGGTCGAGCGCGCGGGCGATGCGTTCGGCGCTGCTGCGCAGCTCCTGTGCGGTGGCGCGCAGTTCGAGCGTGCCGATGTCCAGCGCCGCGTCGCCGCGGCGCAGCAGCGACGAGGTGTCGTGTTCGATCGTCTGCAGTCCGCGCTCCAGCGTGCGTGTGGCCTGGGTCAGCTCGCGCAGCGCCGTCTGCGCGTCGCGCAGCGTGGCGCCGGCTTCCTGCGCCAGCGGCTCAGCACTGTCGCTCAGGCGCTGCACGGATTGTGCGATGCGGTCCGAGGCCTGCCGGAACGCGTCCAGGCTGCGGTCCAGCCCGGCGGCCGTGCGGTCCAGCGTGGACATCCGCGCGTTCAGGCCCTTGGCCAGGTCGCGCAGGTCCACCAGCAGTTCGGCGAAGACCTGCTGGTTCTCCGGCCCCACCAGCTGGTTGACCTTGATCAGCGCGCTGTCGGCCGAAGCCGCCAGCCGCGAGGCCGAATCGGTGATCTGGTCGAAGCCCGAGCTGCCCTCGGGAATCACCGGGTAGCGCTCGCCGGCCGCCACGGCCACCAGCTCCGGCCCGGGCGTGCCGGGCGTGTCGAGCTTGATGCGCGCCAGGCCGGTGACGAAATTGCGGCTGACCGAGGCCTTGGTGTTCTCGCGCACCGGCGTCTCGCGGGCCACGCGCAGCAGCACCTGGACGCGGTTGATGTTGTCGGGCTCGATCGAGTAGCTCTCGACACGGCCGATGGTGATGCCGCGCATGTTGACGGCCGAGCCGACCTGCAGGCCCTCGAGCGACTGGTGCTCGAAGTACACCGTGTAGAAGCGGAAGTCGGCGTCGCGCCCGGCACTGCTGAGCCACAGGAAACCCATCACGGCCGCAGCCACCAGCGCCAACACCACCGCGCCGATGACGGTGTAGCGGGTGTCAGGTTCCATCGGCGGTGCCGGAGGCGGTGGCGGATTGCACGGTGTGGCGCGACGAGAAGTAGGATTTTATCCATGCGTCGTCGACGCACATGACCTCGTCGGCGCTGCCGTCGGCCAGCACCTTCCCGCGGCCGAGCACGACGATGCGCCGCGCGATCGACAGCAGCGTGTCCAGGTCGTGCGTGACCATCAGCACTGTCAGGCCGAGGTCGCGGTTCAGGAAGTCCAGCAGTGCGTCGAAGGCGCGCGCGGTGATCGGGTCCAGCCCCGAGGTCGGCTCGTCGAGGAACAGCACCTCGGGCTCCAGCGCCAGCGCGCGCGCCAGCGCGGCGCGCTTCTTCATGCCGCCGGACAGCTGCGAAGGCAGCTTCGCGCCGACGTCGGCGCTCAAGCCCGCCAGCGTCAGGCGCAGGTTCACCAGCCGCGGCAGCAGCTGCGGCGGCGTGTCGGTGTGCTCGAGCAGCGGCGTGGCCACGTTGCCGGCCACGTCCAGCGAGGAGAACAACGCGCCCTCCTGGAACATCATGCCGAAGCGCTTGCGCGTGGCCGCGAGTTCGTGCTCGGGCGCACTCCACATGTCGGTGCCGAGCAGCCGCACCGTGCCCGCGGTGGGTTTGTGCAGGCCCAGGATCTCGCGCAGCAGCACCGACTTGCCGCTGCCGCTGCCGCCGATCAGCGCCACCAGCTCGCCGCGGCGGATCTGCAGGCTTAAGTCCTCGTGCACGGTCTGGCTGCCGAAGCGCGTGACCACGCTGTCGGCCTCGATCACCACCTCGGGCGCGGCGCTCACAAGTTCAGCTCCTGGAAGACGACCGCGAAGATCGCGTCCAGCAGGATCACCGCGACGATGCCCTGCACCACGGTGGAAGTGGTGTTGATGCCGATGGAGCGCGTGTCGCGGCTCACCGACATGCCCATGCGGCAGCCGATGACGGCGATGAACAGCGCGAACACCGGCGCCTTGGCGATGCCGATGACGTAGTGGCGCGGGCTCAGCGCCACGTGCAGCCGGTCGATGAAGGCCTGCGGCGGAATGTCCAGCGTGGCGTCGGCCATCAGCATCGCACCGGCCAGGCCGGCGACGTCGCCGACGAAGACCAGCAGCGGCAGCGTCAGCACCAGCGCCAGCACGCGCGGCACCACCAGCACCTGCGCCGGCGACAGGCCGAGCGTGCGGATGGCGTCGATCTCCTCGGTCAGCTTCATCGTGCCCAGCTGCGCGGTGAAGGCCGCGCCCGAACGGCCGGCCATGATGGTGGCGACGATCAGCGGCGAGAACTCGCGCGTCATGCCCAGCGCGACACCGTCGACGACGAAGATGTTGGCGCCGTATTTCTCGGCCTGCAAGCCCAGCATGTAGGCCATGACCACGCCGATCAGGAAGGTCACCAGCGCCACCACCGGAATCGCGTTCACGCCCACCTGGCCGAGCTGCGCGAACAGCTCGTGCAGCCGCAGCTCGCGCGGGCGCAGCAGCGCGCGGCCGATCTCGGTGACGCTGCGGCCGAAGAACTCGATGTGGCCGAGCATCAGCTCGCTGCCGTCGACCACGGTCTTGCCCACACGTCCGGTCAGTGCCAGCGCGCGCCGCGGCGGCGCGACCGCGGTCTCGGCGAAGCGGCTGCGCACCACCTCGAGCACCCGTTCGTGGCGGTCATCGAAGTGGCGCAGCGCCACTTGCTGCGGGTCGGCGCCGGCATCGGCCAGCGCATCGAGCAACAGCAATGCCGCCGCGGTGTCGATGTGCTGCAGCGCGGCGCCGTCGATCGCGGTGGGCAACTGGTGTGAGGCCACCGCCTGCAGCGGCCCGCCGGGGCCGCCGAGCTGGCGCGACAGCTCGCCCAGCGCGGCCAGGCGCCATGCGCCGCCCAGGTGCAGCACCACCTCGCCGCCATGCGCTTCGATCCAGCAACTGCGCTGCGCCTGGGTCATCGGGAAAGGCTATCACGGCCACCCTCGGCCAATAACGCACAATGAACAAAGACAAGAACACGGGAGACAACGTGATCGACGATCTGCAGCGCCTGCGCGCGCTGTATCCAGCGCCGGGGGAACGGGCGCTGCGCAAGCAGATGGCTGCGCTCGACCCGCATGCGCGGCGCTTCATCGAGCTGTCGCCTTTCATCGTGCTGTCCACGGCCGATGCGCAGGGCCGGCAGGACGCCTCGCCGCGCGGCGGTGCGCCCGGCTTCGTGCATGCCGTCGATGCGCAACGGCTGTGGATCCCCGACGCGCCCGGCAACCACCGCCTCGATTCGCTGAGCAACATCGTCCAGACCGGACGCATCGGGCTGCTGTTCCTGATCCCCGGCGTGGACGAGACGCTGCGCGTCAACGGCCGCGCACGGTTGTGCGACGAGGCCGACCGGCTGGCGCCCTTCGCGGCCGACGCGCGCGTGCGCCTGGTCATCGAGGTCGCGGTCGACGAGGCCTACCTGCACTGCGCCAAGGCGCTGATGCGCTCGAAGCTGTGGTCGGAGGGCGCACGTGTGCCGCGCTCGGTGCTGCCGACGATGGGCCGGATGCTCAACGACCAGACCGGCACGCAGGCCGCGGCCGAAAGCCACGAACAAATGCTGGCGCGTTATGCGAAGGATCTGTAGGCCGCGATGAGAGATCGCTACCAGCCCGAGTCGGCCTACGCCTGGTGGCGGCTGATGGCCTCGCTGGCGCTGATGACGGTGGGCGGCGCCGGCATGTACGCGGTCAGCGTGGTGCTGCCGGCGGTGCAGGCCGACTTCGGCGTCGACCGCGCCGACGCCTCGCTGCCCTACACCTTGACGATGATCGGCTTCGGCATCGGCGGCATCCTGATGGGCCGGCTGGCCGACCGCTTCGGCGTGATGGCGCCGCTGATGCTGGGCGCGGTCGGCCTCGGCCTGGGCTTCGTCGGCGCCGGCTTCGCCGGCAGCCTGTGGACCTTCTGCCTGGCGCAGGGGCTGCTGCTCGGCCTGCTCGGCACCTCGGCCACCTTTGCGCCGCTGGTGGCCGACACCTCGCTGTGGTTCGACCGTAAGCGCGGCATCGCGCTGGCCATCTGCATGAGCGGCAACTACGTCGCCGGCGCCTTCTGGCCGCCGGTGATCCAGCACTTCACCGACAGCGCCGGCTGGCGCGCCACCTACGTCGGCATCGGCATCTTCTGCGTGCTGACGATGCTGCCGCTGGCGCTGGTGTACCGGCGCCGCCCGCCGGTGCTGACGGCCGGCGCGACCGCGGCGCAGGCGCGTGCCACGCTGCAGTCGGAGCGTCCGCTGGGCCTGAGCCCGGGCACGCTGCAGGCGCTGCTCAGCGTCGCCGGCGTGGCCTGCTGCGTGGCCATGTCGATGCCGCAGGTGCACATCGTCGCCTACTGCAGCGACCTCGGCATCGGCGCCGCGCGCGGCGCACAGATGCTGTCGCTGATGCTCGGCATGGGCATCGTCAGCCGGCTGGTGTCGGGCTGGATCGCCGACCGCATCGGCGGACTGCGCACGCTGCTGCTCGGCTCCTTGCTGCAGGGTGTGGCGCTGGTCGGCTTCCTCTTCGCCGACGGCGTGGTTTCGCTGTATCTGGTGTCGGCGATGTTCGGCCTGTTCCAGGGCGGCATCGTGCCCAGCTACCCGCTGGTGGTGCGCGAGTACTTCACGCCCAAGGAAGCCGGCGCGCGCGTCGGCACGGTGCTGATGGCCACGTTGCTGGGCATGGCGCTGGGCGGCTGGATGTCGGGCGCGATCTTCGACTGGACCGGCTCCTACCGCGCCGCCTTCATCAACGGCATCGCCTGGAACCTGCTGAACCTGGGCATCGTCGTCTTCCTGCTGATGCGCGTGCGCCGTCTGGGCCTGCGCTTCAGCCCGGTCGGTGTCGCCTGAGCGGCGGGGCCCGTATCGGGAAGGCGCCGTCTCGACCGCACCGCTGACCTGCCCGCTCATCAAGGGCTTGTCTTCACCGACTTCGAGCGAGTAGCATGGGCTGGATGAATATCCAGTCTTCGGCGAAGGCCAGGCAGATACCTCTATAGGGATGCCTCTACAGGACCACAGCCTCGCTTCGACAGGGGTGGAGCGCTGCAGGGGGTGCGCTA
>CAYUPF010000145.1:0-10219 GCA_964446545.1 uncultured Rubrivivax sp. | reverse complement strand
CGCGCCGGCACGGTGCGCGCGCTGCTGTTCTTTGCGCTGTGGCTGGTCATCGACCAGAGCGCCAAGCCGGCCAACCTGCTCTTCGGCACCGCCGCCACGGCCGGCGCCACCTGGGCCAGCCTGTGGCTGCTGCCGCCGGACACCGGCCGCGTGCGCACCGGAACGCTGTTGCTGCTGCTGCCGCGTTTCCTGTGGAATTCGCTGGTGGCCGGTGTCGATGTCGCGCGCCGCGCCTTCAGCCCGAGCCTGCCGTTGAACCCCGGCTTCGTCGACTATCCGGTGGGCCTGCCGCGCGGCTCGGCGCGCAATGCCTTCGAGCTGATCTCCAGCCTGTTGCCGGGTTCGGTGCCCACCGACGAAACCGAGGCCGCCATCGAATACCACTGCCTGGACGTGCAGCAGCCGGTGGTCGAACAGCTGGCGGCGGAAGAACGCGCCCACGCGGTGGCGCTGGTGCCGGGGCGGCGCCATGGATGAGTTCCTGCTCTCGGCCGCGGCCTTCGTGCTGCTGATGGTGGCGCTGGGCCTGGTGCGCGTGGCGCGCGGCCCCGGTTATGCCGACCGCATGATGGCGGCGCAGCTGCTGGGCACCGGCGGCATCGGCGCGCTGCTGCTGGTAGGTGTGGCGGTGCGCGAGGTGGCCGTGGTCGATGTCGCGCTGACCTTGGCGCTGCTGGCGGCCTTCACCTCGATCGCCTTCGTCAAGTACATGGCGCACAAGGACCGCCCGCCTGAAGCGGACCACCCCCGAGGCGCCTTCGGCGCTCCCCCTCAAGGGGGCGACGCCGGTGGACCGGCAGAGCCGGATCCACGGCGCCTACTCGATATCGCGCGACGCAGCCACTGACATGCACCGGCTGCTCGACCTGTTCAGCATCGTCGCCATCGTCGCCGGTGCCTTTTTCTTCCTGGCCGGCTCGGTGGGGCTGCTGCGCTTCCCTGATGCGTACACGCGGCTGCATGCGCTGACCAAGGCCGACAACCTGGGGCTGGCGCTGGTGGTCATCGGGTTGCTGCCGCAGATGGACAGCGTGCTCGCGGCGCTGAAGCTGGTGCTGGTGTGGCTGCTGGTGCTGCTGTCCAGCGCCGCGGTGTCGCAGCTGATCGCGCGCGCCGCACGGCGCCGGGAGCGCACACCATGACCGGCGGCATCGTCAGCCTGGCGATCGTGCTGCTGTTGCTGGCGCTGGCCGTGTGGGCCGTGGTGGTACGCGATGCCTTCCTGGCCATCGCCGGCTTCGTCGCCTATGGGCTGCTGCTGTCGCTGGTGTGGGTGCGGCTGTACGGCATCGACGTCGCGCTGACCGAAGCCGCGATCGGCGGCGGCCTGACCGGCGCGATGCTGATCGGCGCGGTCGCGCGCCTGCGCGGCACCGAAGCTGCCGCGCGGTCCGAGCGCGGCGGTGCGGGTCTGCATATCGTGGCGTTGCTGCTGTCGCTGGGCCTCACCGCGACGCTGGCGCTGTGCGTGCTGCTGCTGCCCGATCCGGCGCCCACGCTGGCGCCGCAGGTCAGCGAAAACCTGGCGGCCACGGGGGTCGGCAATCCGATCACCGGCGTGCTGCTGGCCTTCAGGGCGCTGGACACGCTGCTCGAGGCGATCGTGCTGGTCATCGCACTGATCGGCGTGTGGTCGCTGGCGCCGGACCGCTTCTGGGGCGGCCGGCCGGGCCTGCGCCACCAGGCCGACCCCGATGGCATCCTCGCCTACTTCGCGCGGCTGCTGCCGCCGCTGGGCATCATCTTCGCCGTCTACATCTTCTGGGCCGGCGCCGACCACCCGGGCGGCAAGTTCCAGAGCGCCACCATCCTGGCGGCGATGTGGATGCTGGTGTGGATGGCCGGCCTGGCCGACTCACCAAGCATCGGCCATCGTGGCCTGCGCTTCGGTGTCGTCGTCGGCCCGCTGGTGTTCGTCGCCATCGGCGTGCTCGGTCTGTTCAGTGCCGGCGCCTTGCTGGCCTATCCGCAAGCTTGGGCCAAGCCGATGATCGTGGTGATCGAGGTGGCGTTGCTGCCCACGCTGACCTTGGTGCTGGGCCTGCTGCTGGCCGGCCCGCCGCTGCGCCCCGACCGCGGGAGTGCCCCGTGAACATCGAGACGCTGTTCGGCCTGGGCGCCGCCGCGCTGGTGGGTATCGGCCTGTATGGCCTGATCGTGCTGGCGCACCCGCTGCGCAAGATCATCGCCTTCAATGTCATGGGCTCCGGTGTGTTCGTGCTCTTCGGTGCGCTGGCCAAGCGCGGCGCCGCCGCCGGGCTGCATGCCGACCCGGTGCCGCAGGCGCTGCTCATCACCGCCATCGTCGTCGCCTTCGCGGCCAGCGCGCTGGCCGCGGCGCTGATCGTGCGCCTGATCGAGTCCACCGACTCGGCCACGCTGGCCAGCGACCCTCCCGACGAGGCCGCCCCTTGAGCACCCCCGGCGGATTGCTGCTGGCCCTGGCCGTGCTGCTGCCCTTCGTCGGCATGCTGCTGGGTCTGGTCGCGGGCGGACGCCACGTGCGGCGCATCGCCTTCGTCACGATCCTGGTCGGCTTGGGGCTGGCCGTCGGCATCGCCTGGGCCTGGCTGCAGGTGGGCGAACTCACCTACCTGCTCGGCGACTGGTCGCCGCCGCTGGGCATCGCGCTGCGCGCCGACGGCCCGGCCGTGGCCATGCTGCTGGCGGTGGCCTTCGTGGTCTGCGGCATCGCGCTGTACGCGCGCGCCGATTTCGACACACCGGTCGGCAGCGGCGAATCACGCGCGGCCTTCGCCTACTGGCTGCTGCTGCTGGCGGTGTGGGGTTCGCTGAACCTGGTTTTCGTCAGCGGCGACCTGTTCACGCTGTATGTCGCGCTGGAGTTGCTGACCTTCGCCGGCGTGCCTCTCGTGTGCCTGGCCGGCAGCGGCGAGACGCTGCGCGCCGCGCTGCGCTACCTGCTGTTTGCGCTGTGCGGCTCGGTGCTGTACCTGCTGGGCGCGGTGCTGCTGTATGGGGGCTACGGCACGCTGGACATCAGGCTGCTGGCTGAGGCCGTCGAAGCCGAGCCGATCGCCTGGACGGCGCTGGCGCTGATGACGGTCGGCCTGCTGGCCAAGACCGCGCTGTTCCCGCTGCACATCTGGCTGCCGCCGGCGCACGGCGGCGCGCCGGCCGCGGCCAGCGCGGTGCTGTCGGCGCTGGTCATCAAGGGTTCGTGGTTCCTGGTGCTGCGGCTGTGGTGCGATGTCATGCCCTTTGTTGCCGGCACGTCGGCGGCGCAACTGCTGGGCGGCCTGGGCGCGGCGGCCATCGTCGTCGGCAGCGTCGTCGCGCTGCGCCAGCAGCGGCTGAAGCTGCTGGTGGCGTATTCGACGGTGGCGCAGATCGGCTACCTGTTCCTGATGTTCCCGATGGCGCTGACCGACAGCGGCGTGCACGACGCGGCTGTGGCCGCCGGCGTGCTGCAGGCCATCTCGCATGCCACCGCCAAGGCAGGCATGTTCATGGCCGCGGGCCTGGTCTATGCGGCGCTGGGCCACGACCGCATCGACGACCTGGCCGGCGCGGCGCGCGCGCTGCCCATCACCGTGCTCGCCTTCCTGATCGGCGGCGTGGCGCTGATGGGCGTGCTGCCCAGCGGTGCCTACCTGGCCAAGAAGCTGCTGCTCGATGCCGCCGACACCTCGGGCCAATGGGTCTGGACGGGGGTGCTGCAAGGCGGCGCGGTCTTCACCGCCGGCTACGTGGTGCTGATCCTCGTGCGCGTGCTGCGCCGGCCGGCGCAGCCGCTGACGGAGCTGAAGCCGGTGTCGATGCTGTCGCAGTGGGCGGCGCTGGGCCTGTCGCTGGCCTCGCTGGGGTTGGCACTGACGGCGGTGCTGGGCCCGCTGCCGGCGTCGCTGATCTCGAACCCGCTGTCGCCCAAGGAACTGGGCAACACGCTGGCGGTGCTGGCAGCGGGCACGCTGCTGGCATGGGGCCTGGCGCGGCGGCCGCTGTTCGGCGCCGGCGGGGCGCTGCGCGCTGGCGCGCAACTGCTGGCGCGCGGCTTCGAACAGGGCGACCATTTCATCCGCCGCTGGCCGTCGGCAATGGTGGCGATGTTCGGCATCGCCGCCGTGTTCGGCTGGCTGCTGGCGCGAGCCTGATGCCCATGCCATGCATAGCCCTTCATGAGCGACTCCCGCGACGCCCAGCTGTCCCGCGGCGCGCTGGTGGCGCTGGTCGTCGGCTCGATGGTCGGCGCCGGCATCTTCACGCTGCCCGCGGCCTTTGGCCGCAGCACCGGCGTGCTGGGCGCCTTCGTCGCCTGGTGCATTGCCGGGGCGGGCATGCTGATGCTGGCCTTCGTCTTCCAGACGCTGTCGCGGCGCAAGCCGGAGCTGGACGCCGGCATCTACGCCTATGCCAAGGCCGGCTTCGGCGACTACCTGGGCTATGCGGCCGCCTTCGGCTACTGGATGGCCTGCTGCCTGGCCTGCCTGGCCTGCCTGATGCTGATCAAGGCCACGCTGGGCCAGTTCATCGATGCCTTCGGCGACGGCTCCACCACGCTGGCCATCGCCAGCGCGAGCCTGATGCTGTGGGGCGTGCACCTGCTGGTGCAGCGCGGTGTCAAGCAGGCGGCGGCGCTGAACACCATCGCCACCGTGGCGAAGACGGTGCCGATCGGCATCTTCGTGATCGTCGTGATCTTCGCCTTCCGCAGCGAGTTGTTCACGCTCAACCTGTGGGGCGGCGAGGCGCCGGGCCTGTCGACGGTGGCGCGCCAGGCGCGCGACACCATGCTGCTGACGGTGTTCGTCTTCGTCGGCATCGAAGGTGCGAGCGTCTATTCGCGCTATGCCAGGGACCGCAACGACGTCGGCATCGCCACGGTGCTGGGCTTCCTCGGCGTGCTGTGCCTGCTGATGCTGGTGACCTTGCTGTCCTACGGCATCCTGCCGCGTGCCGAGCTGGCCGCGCTGCCCAACCCGTCGATGGCCGGCGTGATGCAGGCCATCGTCGGCCCGTGGGGGGCGGTGTTCATCAGCGCCGGGCTGATCCTGTCGGTGGCCGGCAACTACCTGTCGTGGACGCTGCTCGCCGCCGAGGTGCTGCATTCGGCGGCGCAGAACGACACGATGCCATCACAGTTGGGACGCGAGAACGCGCAGCGTGTGCCGCATGTCGCGCTGTGGATGACGACCTTGGCGATCCAGAGCTTCCTGATCGTCACCTGGTTCGCCGAGCAGGCCTTCACCCTGGCGCTGAAGATGACCAGCTCGATGACCTTGCTGCCCTATCTGCTGGTGGCGGCCTACGGCTTCAAGCTCGCCTGGACCGGCCAGACCTATGCCGGCGAGGCGAGTGCGCGATCGAAGGACCGCCTCATCGGTGCGCTGGCCACGCTGTATGCCGCGGCCATGCTGCTGGCCGGCGGCGCGAAGTTCCTGCTGCTGTCGGCGCTGCTGTACGCGCCGGGCACACTGTTGTACGCCGCGGCGCGGCGCGAGCAGGGCCTGGCCCTGTTCGGCCCGCGCGAGCGGTGGCTGTTTTGGGTGCTGTGCGTGGCCGCGGTGGCTGCGCTTGCTGCGCTGTTCACCGGCGCGCTCACCATCTGACCCTCGGAAGGACACCGCCATGAAGATCCGCATCGTCGCTGCCTGCATCGCCGCCGCCCTGGCCTCCATGTTCAGCGCTTGCACCGTCGGCCCGAACTACGTGCGTCCCACGGTGGACACGCCGCCGGCCTGGCGCATCGACTATCCGAAGGCGGCCGACGTCGCCAACCTCAAATGGTGGGAGCAATTCGGCGACCCGGTGCTGAACCAGCTGGTCGAGACCGCGCTGCGCGACAACCGCGACCTGCGCATCGCCGCGGCGCGTGTCGACCAGTTCATCGGCGCGCTCACCGCCACCGGCTCGCAGCTGTACCCGCAGATCGGCTACGGCGCCGACGCCACGCGCGCACGAGCCACCACCGAAGGCATGCCGCCGTTCCCGCCGACGCTGAGCCCGTATTTCTCGCTCTACAACGTGTCGCTGGGCGCCAGCTGGCAGACCGATTTGTTCGGCCGCGTGCGCCGCCAGACCGAGGCTGCGCAGGCCCAGGTCTATGCCAGCGAGCAGGGCCAGCGCGGCGTGGTGCTGACGCTGGTGTCGGGCGTGGCCGCCAGCTACATCGTGCTGCGTTCGCTCGACCGCCAGCTCGAGATCGCGCAGGCCACGGCGCGCAACTTCCAGGGCACGCTGCGGATTTTCGAGCTGCGCTTCAAGGCCGGCATCGTCGCCAAGACAGAGGTCACGCAGATCCGCTCGCAGACGCAGCAGGCGCTGGCCGCGATCCCCGCCTTCGAGCAGGCCATCGCCACGCAGGAAAACCTGCTGTCGATCCTGCTCGGCCGCGCGCCGGGTGCGATCCCGCGCGGCAAGACCATCGACGAGCTGATCGCGCCGCAGATCCCCGGCGACCTGCCGGCCACGCTGCTGCAGCGCCGGCCCGACATCCTGGCGGCCGAGCAGAACCTGGTGGCGGCCAATGCCAACATCGGCGCGGCGCGGGCGCTGTACTACCCGAACCTCTCGCTGCAGGCGGCGCTGGCCACCACCGCCACGGCCACCGGCGCGCTGTTCAGCGGCCCGGCCGCGGCCGGCCTGATCGGCGCCAGCCTGGCCGGCCCGATCTTCACCTTCGGCGGCATCGAAGGCCAGGTCTTCGCCGCCGAGGCGGGCGAGCGTGCCGCGCTGGCGGCTTACCAGCAGACCATCCTGAACGCGCTGCGCGAGACCAACGACGCGCTCAGCGGTTCGCAGAAGCGGCTGCAGGAATTCACCGTGCAGCGCGAGCGCGTGGTGGCGCTGCGCGAGTTCGCGCGGCTGTCCAAGCTGCGCTTCGACAAGGGTGTGTCCGGCTACCTGGAGGTGCTGGTGGCCGAGAACGAGCTCTTCGCCGCCGAACTGGCGTCGGTCAGCCTGCAGGCCAGCAGCTATGCGCAGATCGTCAACGTCTACCAGGCGATGGGCGGCGGCTGGGTCGACATCGCCGCCGAGATGGCGCCGAAGGCGCAGCGCATGCAGGCCACCGGGCAGAGCCAAGCCTTCAACGCCGGCTTCGGCAACGTGGAGGCGACCGAGTAGGTGTTCCGCGGCGGGGGCATCAGGGCTCGGCAATGTCCCCCGGCGGCCGCGTCGACCAGGCACTGCTGGACGCGCCCAGGCGGAAGCCCACGTCGTAGAGCATCTGCATCTTCACCGGATCGAAGACTTCGTCGGCGTCGTCCATGACCACGTCGTTCGGAATCGTCACCCATTGAAAGCTGGCGCCCTCGCGCTGGGCCTGGCCGTAGATGCGGAACAGGTCGCCGGTGGCGGCGGCACGGCCCGAAGCGTCGATGACACGCATCGCGATGGCCGCCAACGAGCGCTTCACCGGGTCGGGGATGGGCACCAGCTGCCCGTTGTGGATGACGAAGAAGTCCTCGCGCCCGCGGCCCATGCCACCGCGCGTGCGGATGACCGAGCCGCGGAACACGCCACCGTTGAGGAACACGCGCGCACCGACGCCGCCGTCGACGTGCATCTCGTCGTAGCGCGGACCGCCGGGCGTGAGCTCGACGTCGAACAGCACCGGCGGAAAGGCCACCGGGATCGACGCCGATGCCAGCATGATCTTGCGGAACAGCTCCAGCGCGTCGGCGCGGCCGCTGCTGGCGATCAGCCCCATGTTCCAGACGACGAAACGCGGCACGTCGATGTCGGCCGTGCCCATGTACAGGCGGCGCCCCCGGCGGTGCTGCTCGGCCACGTTGCGCAGCAGTTCGTCATCGACATGCTGGGCGATCAGCGACTGCAGCGGCCGCGTGTCGGCCAGCGCCTCGCCGGCGATCAGCTGCCACAGCACCGAGCCCAACGTGAAGATGTCGTGCGAGCGGGTGGTGGTGTAGAACTGGCGCAGCGCCTCGTCGTAGCCCGGGCCCAGAAATGCGAAAGGTGCCATCAGCGCACCGGTGGACACGCCGGTGACGATCTTGAAGGTCGGGCGCTGGCCGGTGCTGGTCCAGCCCTTGAGGAAACCGGAGCCGAAGGCGCCGCTGGCGCCGCCGCCCGACAGCGCCAGGTGGGCATAGTGCACCGTGCCATCGGGTGAACGCGGAAAGTCCTTGTCCGATTCCTGCCGGAACGACAGGGCCAGGTCCAGTTCCAGCGGCGTGTTGGCCATGCCCGCCCAGGCGCGTACGTCCGGATAACCCGGAACGCCGGCGATGCGCTCCTTCTGCACCGGCACGGGGTTGCGCGGCAGGTTGCCGCAGCCGACGAGCGCCAGGCACAGCATCACGAGGCCCGGCAGGCGCATCGTCGCGGTCATGGGCGGGCAGGGTGCACAGTCGTCATCGACCTGTGGATGGGCGCGGCAGGCCGAAGTTGCTCGAGGTGCTGCATCTGGAGCGCGCGAACGTGGTCAAGTCGTCGGCTCGTCAAAACCTTCGTTCCCAGGCGGTCGATTTGCCTCACGCTCTACCCCACACAGTCATTGGGCTGCTCTGAGTCCGCGTGGCTCGTCGCGGAAGAAGCCGCTCTGCCAAGCCCCGAGCAGCAGTTTAGCGAAGCACGTGACAAAGCCGATGCTCGAAGGCGGCCGGTCTCGGGCCACGAAGGAAGCTTCGACTGCCTCTGGCAGCGCAGACACCTGCCGCTCCATGGGCCGCATCAGGCCCTAGACTCCTTGCCATGGCCAACCAGGACATCCTCATCAACTGGGCCCCGCAGGAAACGCGCGTGGCCATCGTCGAGAACGGCGCGGTGCAGGAGTTGCACATCGAGCGTGCGCTCGAACGCGGCCTGGTCGGCAACGTCTACCTGGGCAAGGTGGCGCGCGTACTGCCGGGCATGCAGAGCGCCTTCATCGACATCGGGCTGGACCGCGCTGCCTTCCTGCACGTGGCCGACTTGAACCCGCCGGTGAATGGCGGCGGCCGCGGCGACGCGGCGACCACGCCGATCGAGCGCCAGATCTTCGAAGGCCAGTCGCTGACCGTGCAGGTCATCAAGGACCCGATCGGCACCAAGGGCGCGCGGCTGTCGGCGCAGGTGTCGATTGCCGGGCGCATGCTGGTCTTTCTGCCGCACGACAAGCACATCGGCATCTCGCAGAAGATCGGCTCGTCCGAGCTGCGCGATCAGCTGCGCACGCGCATGCACGCGCTGGTGGGCGAGCAGCCGGGCGGCTTCATCCTGCGCACCAATGCCGAAGAAGCCACCGACGCCGAACTGGCCGACGACATCGCCTACCTGCGCAAGACCTGGGCCGGCATCCGCGAGCGCGCGCAGCAGCATCCGCCCGGCACGCTGCTTCACCAGGACCTGAGCCTGGCCGAGCGCGTGCTGCGCGATCTGGCCAACGACGCGACGCACGCCATCCGCATCGACTCCGGCCTGCAGTACGACAAGCTCAAGGCCTTCGGCGAGATCTACATGCCGCGCAGCGCCGCCAAGCTGGAGCTGTACCGCGGCGAGCGGCCGATCTTCGACCTGTTCGGCATCGAGGAGGAGATCGTGCGTGCGCTGTCGCGCCGTGTGGAGTTGAAGAGCGGCGGCACGCTCGTCATCGACCAGACCGAGGCCATGACGACGGTGGACGTCAACACCGGCGGCTTCGTCGGCGCGCGCAACTTCGAGGACACGGTGTTCAAGACCAATCTCGAAGCGGCCGGTGCCATCGCCCGCCAGCTGCGGCTGCGCAACCTGGGCGGTATGGTCATCGTCGACTTCATCGACATGATCCGCGAGGAACATCAGCAGGCGGTGCTGGCCGAGTTCCGCAAGCAGCTGGCGCGCGACCGCACGCGCACCACGGTCAGCGGCTTCTCGCAGCTGGGGCTGGTGGAGCTGACGCGCAAGCGCACGCGTGAGAGCCTGGCGCACATGTTGTGCGAGCCGTGTCCCACCTGCGCGGGTCGCGGCCAGGTGAAGACCGCGCGCAGCGTGTGCTACGACATCCTGCGCGAGATCCTGCGCGAGGCGCGGCAGTTCGCGCCCAAGGAGTTCCGCATCGTCGCTAGCGCGGCCGTGGTGGAGATGCTGCTCGACGAGGAGAGCGTGCACCTGGCAGGGCTGTCGGAGTTCATCGGCAAGCCGATCTCGCTGAGCACCGAGCCGTCGATGAACCCGGAGCAGTACGACATTGTTCTGATGTGAGGTTCCACGGCGTCTCACGCCGACCCACTTGCCACCCGCAAACCCGCATGAATGCTGGAGATTTCGGGTTTCGGCG
>CAYUPF010000144.1:0-10253 GCA_964446545.1 uncultured Rubrivivax sp. | reverse complement strand
GAGCCTGAGCCTGAGCCTGAGCCTGAGCCTGAGCCCTCTGCGGCGCAGTTGCCTCAACCTGAGCCTGCCGCAGCAGCGCCGGCCGTGCTGGAACCGGCCGACGTGCGCGTGGGCCATACCGAGATTCGCGGCGCGACCGACGAGATCGCGCGGCGCGTGGTCGGTACCAGCGGCTTGTTGGACGCCTGTTCCAAGGCGGCCGCGGATGCGCTGGCCGACATCGAAGCCCTGCGCGACGAGGATCGGCACGCACAGAAGCTGCTGTCGGCGCTGCGCGGGCGCCTGCTGCTGCTCGACCAACGCTGCCACGCACTGGCGAAGGCGGCCCTGATGGCGTCGCAGGGCGACGAAGCTGCTGTCGGTGTGAGCAAACAACTGCAGGCGGCGGGAGCGCTGGTGCTGCACATTCATCAGCTGGCCGAGCGCCTGGCAGCGGTCGAGCGCAACCACGGCGTGCGCATGGACTCCCTGCGACGCAGCGTGGAGCTTGTCGATGGCCATAGCGAACGCGGCCTGCGCGAATCCCAGCAGGTGATGATGCTGACGCGGCGTGTCTTCGCCACGCTCGACGCCGCGGATCACGATCTGCGCCGCATCGAGGTCGGCGGCGACCTGTCCGACGACTGAATGGCCGGGCCGTCGGGCTTCTAGAATCGGCGCATGTCCGGTTCCACGCTCGGCCAACTCTTCCGCGTTACCAACTTCGGCGAAAGCCACGGCCCGGCCATCGGCTGTGTCATCGACGGCTGCCCGCCGGGCATGGCATTGTGCGAAACCGACATCCAGGGCGATCTGGACCGGCGCCGCCCCGGCACCAGCCGCCACGTGACGCAGCGCAACGAGGCCGATGCGGTGGAGATCCTGTCCGGCGTGTACCAGGGCCTGACCACCGGCACGCCGATCGCGCTGCTCATCCGCAACACCGACCAGCGCAGCAAGGACTACGGCAACATCCTCGACACCTTCCGCCCCGGCCATGCCGACTACAGCTACTGGCAGAAGTACGGCCTGCGCGACCCGCGCGGCGGCGGCCGTGCCTCGGCAAGGCTGACGGCGCCGACGGTGGCCGCCGGCGCGGTGGCGAAGAAGTGGCTGCTCGAAAAATTCGGCACCCGTTTCGTCGGCTGGATGACGCAGATCGGCGACATCGCCATCCCCTTCGAGGACGAGGCGCAGATCCCGCACAACCCCTTCTTCGCGCCCAATGCCGGCATCGTGCCGCAGCTCGAAGCCCATATGGACGCGCTGCGCAGGTGCGGCGATTCCTGCGGCGCGCGCCTGACGGTGACGGCGCGACAGATGCCGGTGGGCCTGGGCGAGCCGCTGTACGACCGGCTCGATGCCGACATCGCCCACGCGATGATGGGCATCAACGCCGTCAAGGGCGTGGAGATCGGCGCCGGCTTCGGCTGTGTCACGCAAAAGGGCAGCGAGCACGGTGACGAGCTGTCGCCGCAGGGCTTTCGCAGCAACCACGCGGGCGGCGTGCTGGGGGGCATCTCCAGCGGGCAGGACCTGGTGGTGTCCATCGCCGTCAAGCCAACGAGTTCGATCCGCGTGCCGCGCGCGTCCATCGACCGCGCCGGCCAGCCCACGCAGGTGGAAACCTTTGGCCGACACGACCCCTGCGTCGGCATCCGCGCCACGCCCATCGCCGAGGCGCTGCTGGCGCTGGTGGTGATGGACCATGCGCTGCGCCACCGCGCGCAGTGTGGCGACGTGAAGCTGCCGCTGCCGCCGATCGCCGCTGCCGCGCCCGGCGGCGCATGAGTCTCGCCGACGGCGCGTCGAGCTTCGACCTGCTGCTGCGCGGCGCCGTCGCCGCGGCCGTGGCGCGAGCGGCGCTGCCGCCATTGGCCAGCGCCGGCTGCTGCGCCATGGCGGGGCGGGCCACCCATAATCCGCCGCCATGAAGATCCTCATCCTCGGCGCCGGGCGCGTGGGCGAGAGCGTGGCCGAGAGCCTGGTGTCGGAGCAGAACGACATCACCGTGATCGACACCGACCCGCAGCGCCTGGGGTTGCTGCAGGACCGCATGGATCTGCGCGGCGTGGTCGGCAACGGCATCCAGCCTTCGGTGCTGCGCGAGGCCGGCGCCGCGGACGCCGACATGCTGATCGCCTGCGCGCCGCTGGACGAAACCAACCTGGTGGCCTGCAAGATCGCGCACGACGTGTTCGGCATCCAGACGCGCATCGCGCGCGTGCGCAGCCCCGAGTTCAGCGACGGCAGCCCGCTGATGCGCAAGGAAGGCTTCGCCGTCGACGAACTGATCTGCCCCGAGCAGAGCCTGACCACCTACATCCGCAAGCTGATCCAATACCCCGAGGCGCTGCAGGTGCTGGAGTTCTCGCAACAGCGCGTGAGCCTGATCGCGGTGCGCGCGATGGAGGGCGGACGCATGGTGCAGCACGTCATCTCCGAGCTGCCTGCGCTGGTGCCGGGGCTGCCGATGCGCATCGTCGCCATCTACCGGCGCGACGCCCACGGCCACGACCGGCAGGTGATCTGCGACGGCGGCACGCTGATCGAGCCGGGCGACGAGCTGTTCGTGCTAGCCGCCAGCGAACACGTGCAGGGCGTGCTGGACGCGCTGCACCAGCGCAGCGAGCCGGTCAGGCGCGTGATGATCACCGGCGGCGGGCGTGTCGGGCTGCGCCTGGCGCGCCAGATCGCGCGCGACTGCAGGATCAAGCTGGTCGAGGCCAGCGCGCAGCGCTGCGAATACCTGAGCACGCAGCTGCCGGGCCACGTGCTGGTGCTGCACGGCGACAGCACCGACGAGGAGCTGCTGGAACGCGAGAACGTGCAGGACAGCGACCTGTTCCTGGCGCTGACCAGCGACGACGAGGACAACATCATGTCCTGCCTGCTGGCCAAGCGCATGGGCGCGCAGCGCGTGCTGGCGCTGATCAACCGCCGCGCCTATGCCGACCTGGTGCAGGGGCAGGGCACGCAGATCGACATCGCCATCTCGCCGGCGCAGACCATCATCGGCGAGCTGCTGGCGCACGTGCGCCGCGGCGACGTGGCCGCCGTCTACAGCCTGCGCCGCGGCGACGCCGAGGCGCTGGAGGCGGTGGCGCGCGGCGACGAGAAGAGCTCGAAGGTGGTGGGCAAGCGTATCGACCAGCTGCCGCTGCCGCCCGGCGCGATGATCGGCGCGATCGTGCGCGAAGGCCCCGGCGCCGACCTGAAGCCGGCCCGCGAGGTGATCATCGCGCACCACGACACGGTCATCCGCAGCGGCGACCATGTCATCGTCTTCCTGCCGCGCAAGCGCATGGTGCGGCAGATCGAGAAGCTGTTCCAGGTCGGCGCGACCTTCTTCTGACTCATGTGCGGCCTGCCTTCACCGGGCGCGCGGCGTCCTGCCCAGCACCAGACTGTGGCTGAGCGTCCACGCCAGCATGAGCGCGAAGGTCAGCCATTCCCAGGGGACGGGCGTTTCCCGGGCCACGCCCGGCACCCGGCTCACCAGCATCAGCAGCGTGACGAACACCAGGCTGGTCAGCGCCACCGCCAACGACGCCAGCGGCAGCACTCGTGGCAGCCCGAGCTTCCATTCCTCGACGGCGAACAGCGTGAACACGCCCACCGTGCCCAGGAAGGCCACGAAGGCCGACCCCATGTGCAGGCTCCGATCCAGACCGAAGGGGAAGGCAAACATGCCTACGCTGGCCGCGAAGAGCACGGCTCCTGCAGCCTTCGTCGTGCGTGCGAAGCGCTGCCCGGCGCCCAGGTGCACCAGCTGATCGACGAGCAGCAGCAGGAACACGAGGCGCAGCGGCGCGCCGACCAGGTTGCCCGCATTGAAAATCACCTGCGGCCACACTGGCGTATTGCCCATGTCGCTGAGGTAGGTGGAAAGCAGCGAGAACGGCCGGATGGCGGCGTAGAACCGGGTGGTGCTGCCGACGGTCACCAGGCTGAGCGCGACCAGCGCGCACCCGAGCGCGCGCAGCGCAATGCGCACGCGCCACGTCGCTTCAGGTGGCTGCGTGAACGCCGATCCTTCGTTGACTTGGCTGTTCATGGCAAAACCCCCTACCGATCCAGACAAGCTTCTGTCGGACACAGTAGCGCGTGCGAGGGCCGCGGTGTTGATGCGGCGCAACGCGCGCGGCGGCATGCAGTTGCGGTGGAGCAACGGCCATGAACTCGCCGCTGGCGGTCACGGCCCTGGTCGGGCGCATGCTGGTGATGTTCGCGCTGCTGATGGCGGTGCCGCTGGCCTTCGCGCTCAGTGGCCACGACCCGGCCGAGAAGGCCTTTCTCATCGCCATCGGCATCACCTTCGCCGCCGGCGTGCTGCTGACGCTGGCGACGAGGCGCTTCCGCCGCGAGCTGCAGCTGCGCGACGGCTTCGTGCTGGTGACGCTGATCTGGCTGGTGCTGCCGGCCTTCGCGGCGCTGCCGCTGCTGCTGGCCATCCCCGGGCTGAGCATCACCGACGCCTACTTCGAGGCCATGTCCGGCTTCAGCGCCACCGGCGCCACCGTGCTCAGCGGGCTGGACCGGCTGCCGCTGTCGGTGAACGTGTGGCGCTGCTTCCTGCAGCTGGTGGGGGGGCTGGGCATCATCGTGCTGGCGGTGGCGATCCTGCCGCTGCTGGGCGTGGGCGGCGCGCAGCTGTTCAAGACCGAGATGACCGGTCCGATGAAGGACGCGCGACTGACGCCGCGCATCGCCGAAACCGCACGCGGGCTATGGACGGTGTACTTCGTCGGCTGCGCGGCCTGCTTTTTCGCCTATCGATGGGCGGGCATGAGCTGGGCCGATGCCTTCATGCACATGTGCAGCACGATGAGCCTGGCCGGCTTCTCCTCGCACGACGCCAGCTTCGGCTACTGGAACTCGGCCCTGATCGAGGCGGTGGCGGTGTGCTTCATGCTGCTGGCCGGCATCAGCGTGGCGCTGTACTTCGTCGCCTGGCGGCAGCGTTCGCTGCGGCCGCTGTGGCGCAACGTCGAGGCGCGCGCCTTCGTCCTCGTGATGGCGGCCATGGTGGCGCTGATCTCGCTGTACCTGTGGCTCGCCGGCAGCTATCCCGACTATCGCGAGGCGCTGCGCCATACGGTGTTCCACGTGGTCTCGATCGGCACGACCACCGGCTATTGGACGCGGGACTACGCGCAGTGGCCGCAGTTCGCGCCGCTGCTGATGCTGCTGCTGGGCTGCTTCGCCACCTGCGGCGGCTCCACCGGCGGCGGCATCAAGATGATGCGCATGCTGCTGCTGCTGAAGCAGGCGCAGCTCGAGCTGGTGCGCATCGTGCACCCCAGCGCCGTCAACCCGGTGGTCATCGCCGGCCAGGTGATCCCGCAGCGCGTGATGCAGAACATCATCGCCTTCATGATGGTCTACGGCGCCACGCTGGTGGTGCTGACGATGCTGCTGGTGTTCAGCGGGCTGGACGTGGTGAGCGCGTTCACCGCCGTCGTCGCCTGCCTGAACAACATCGGCCCGGGCCTGGGCAGCGTCGGGCCGGCGCTGAACTACGCCGGGCTCAGCGACATCCAGACCTGGGTCTGCACCTTCGCGATGGTGCTGGGGCGGCTGGAGCTGCTGTCGCTGCTGGTGTTGTTCACGCCGCAGTTCTGGCGCGGCTGAGATCGGGTCCCGGCGCATAGCAGCCATCTGCTTCTGTCCTGCGCCGTCCTCGGCTCGCGCAGGACAACGTCAGCAGCCGCTTTGCAGCCGAGCTGGCGCACGTCCACACCTTGAAAGCGCCGTATCAATGCTGCTGCGCAGGCGCCTTCGGCAGTACCGCGAAGGCCAGCGCTCCGGCGGCCAGTAGCGCGGCGATGGCCAGCATGACGGCGCGGAAGAGATCCGCGCCCTGGGCCTGCGCCAGCGACGCGACCCACCCGGTGAACCACTGCATCAGCGCCACGCCCATGAACATCGCCATCGTGAGCAGCCCCAGCGCGCGCCCGACGAGGGCCGCCGGATAGGCGCCGCGCACCTCGGAGTACTGCAGGATCATGTAGCCCGACAGCAGCCCGATCGCCAGCGACATGCCGACGTCGAAGGCCGCGCTGCGCGAGACGGCCAGCGCGACGAACAGGCCGGCCAGCAGCAGCGAGTAGCCGACCAGCTGCTGGCGCCGCGCGGCGCCGCCGCGGTCGAAACGGCCGAACAGCGCCGGCCCCACCAGCGAGATCGCCGACACCGCCAGCGCGACGTTGCCGCTTTGCACCAGCGTGAAGCCGTGGCGCTCGATCAGCAGCGGCCCGAGCCACAGGCCGCGCAGCGTGATGAACGAGGCATAGCACACGAAGGACAGCGCGACGATGCCGGCGGTGTGCGGCAGCTTCAGCAGCGCGACGAAGGCCAGCGCTGCCTGGCCCAGGCTCTCGCGCGGCGCGCCGCCGCGCGGCACGAGCTCCGGCTCGTGCACCTTCCAGGCCACCAGCAGCCAGGCCACGACCGAGCCGCCGGCCAGCACCGCGAAGCCCATGCGCCAGGAGCTGAGCTCCACCAGCCACGCCAGCGGCGTGCCGGTGGCCAGCATGCCGATGCCGCCGAGGCTCAGGATCGTGCCGGACACCGCCGTGAAGCGCGCCGGCGGAAAGTGGCGCGCGACGAACACCGTGCATACCAGGAAGGCCGGCGCACAGCCGATGCCGATCAGCACCTGGCCGAGCATCAGCGTGGCGTAGCCCGGCGCCAGCGCCGACAGCAGCGCGCCGGCCACGGCCAGCGGGAAGGCCGCCAGCAGCGTGCGCCGCACGCCGTGCAGGTCGATGCCGATGCCCATGAACAGCTGCATCGCGCCGAAGGCGAAGTGGAAGGCACCGGCGAAGCTGCCCAGCTGCTGCGGCGACAGCCCGAACTCGGCTTGCAGCGGCGCTGCCAGGATCGCAGCCACGGTGCGGAAGGCCTGGCTCAGCGCGAAGGTCGCGGTCAGCGCCAGCAGCATGACCCAGGCCGAGGCGCGCACCGGCGGCGCGGCCGACGCGTCCGCCATCGTCAGCGGGCGCCTTCTGCCGCGCGTGCGGCGGTTCGTTCCGCAGCCGCGTCGGCCTCGAAGTCGCCGGTCTGTGCGCTGTTCTGCAGCGGCATGTCCGGGTAATGCGCGGCGAAGGCATCCAGGATCTTTTGCAGCGGCACGTCGTCGAAGGCGCCGTGCATCGCCACGTATTCCATGTGGCGGTTGCCGGCGCGGTTGAAGGGGTGGTAGATCGAGTCGGCGCGGCCGTCGAACTCCAGCGGCAACAAGCCGAAGCGATCGCACAGCTCGATGTTGAAGGCCGGCGTGGCCTTGAGCCACTGGCCGTCGAGCCCGATGTCGGTGTAGCCGTGCCAGACGAACAGGTCGCTGCCCATGTTCTTGCGCAGCTTCTCGGTGCTGAGGTGGTTGCGCACGTCGGCATAGCCGACGCGCGCCGGGATGCCCGCGGCGCGGCAGGCCGCGGCCAGCAATGCGGCCTTGGGCACGCACCAGCCGTAGCCCTTGGCCAGCGCGGTGCTGGCCTTCATGCCGTGCACGCTCAGGTCGATGCGGTAGGGGTCGTAGCGCAGGCCGTCGCGCACCGCGTGGTACAGCGCGACGGCGCGTTCGCGGTCATCGGCGCCGCGCGCGTGTTCGCGGGCGAAGGCGACCACCGCCGGGTGGTCGCTGTCGACCATCGTGGCGGGTTGCAGGGTCTTCGGGTCGGGTTTCGTGTCCATCGGCTTCAGGGTTTGTGGGTCTCGGCCTCGAGCATGCGGCGCAGCTCGGCCTTGGCGATCTTCTCCAAGGTCGAGCGTGGGAAGTCCTGGACGATGCGCATCTCGTGCGGCCGCTTGAAGTCGGCCAGCTGCGCGCTGCAGGCCGCGGCGATGCGTTCCAGCAGGTCGATGTCGGCATGTGCGGCCGGCAGCACGAACAGCACCGGCACCTCGTCGAGCATCGCGTGCTTCTTCGCCACCACTGCACATTCGTGCACGCCGGCCACCTGCAGCACCACGCGCTCGATCTCACTGGCGGCGACGTTTTCGCCGCCGACCTTGAGCATGTCCTTCGTGCGGTCGCCGAACTGCAGGCTGCCGTCGTCGAGGATGTTAATCATGTCGCCGGTGCGGAACCAGCCGTCGGGGTCGAAGCTGTCGGCGGTGGCGCGCGGGTTGCCCAGGTATTCGTGGAACAGCGACAGCCCGCGCACGCCGCGGATCAGCAGCTGGCCGCTGCCGCCGGGCTCCACAAAGCGCGCCTCGCGCACCGGCAGCGCGTCGTCCTCGACGATGGCGATGCCGTACTCCGGCGCCGGCCGGCCGATGCTCATCGGCCGGTTCGGCAGCTGCGGGCTGCCGACAATGCCGTGCGTGATGGTCTCGGTCATGCCCCACCAGCCGATGGTCTTGACGCGGAAGTGCGCGTCGGTCGGCGGCTCGTTGACCGCGCTGCCCCACAGCCGGTAGTGGTGCTTCGGCACCTCCTGCTCCATCAATGCCTTGACGCAGAAGGGCACCACCGAGGTCCAGGTGCAGCCATGCGCCAGCGACACGCCCCAGAAGCGGCTGGCCGAAAAACGCGGCATCACCACCGCGGTGGCGCCGGCCCACAGGCAGGCCAGCACCGAATAGGCCTGCGCGTTGGTGTGGAACAGCGGCAGGTGCACCAGGTGCACGTCCTCGGGCCGCAGGTCCTCGTGCAGCGCGTTGATGCGCGCGCCCCACAGCGCGTTGGCATGGGTCCACAGCACACCCTTGGGCCGCGAGGTGGTGCCCGAGGTGTACTGCACGCTGCAGGGCGCCAGCGGGTCGCTCGCGTGGCGCGGCAGCGGCTCGGCGTCGAGGGCGTCGAACTGCAGCCCGCGCTCGACCGGCTGCGCCGGCGCCGCGCCGTTGTCGGTCGCAGTGATCGCCAGCCAGCGCAGCCCCGTGCAATGCGTGCCCACCCGCTCGGCGAAGCGCGGCTGCGTGATACCGGCCACCGCCTCGCTGTGCTCGGCGTAGTAGGCCAGTTCGTCGCCGGCGGCGCGCGCGTTGGTGGTCACCGCCACCGCGCCCAGCCAGCTGCATGCGTACCAGGCCAGCAGCGCCTCGGCGCAGTTGTCCAGGTGGATCAGCACGCGCTCGCTGCGACGCACGCCGCGCTGGTGCAGACCGCCGGCGATGCGCTGTACGCGCGCCAGGAATTCACCGTAGCTGTAGCGCTGTTCCGGCCCCTCGAACGGCACCCAGACGATGAACGGGTGATCGCGCCTTGTGAGCGCGCGTTGTTCCAGCAGCCAGGGCAGGTCCATGCCCATGAAGGGATGGGCATCCTGGCGCGTCAGCAGCAGCGACATCGGCGGGCTTTCAGGGTTGGGGCGGTTTGGCGTCCGGACCGAGCGCGTCCTCGAAGCGCGGGCCGATCTTGAAGATGCCGCTGACGCGCGCCACGTTGTGTCCGTCGGCCGTGACCACGCCTTGCATGAAGACCAGGCTGCGCGTGCTGCGCAGCAGCTGTGCCTCGCCCTGCACCCAGGCGCCTTTGGGCGACGGGGCGAGGTAGTCGACCTGCAGGTTGATGGTCGGCAGGAAGCGCCGGCTCAGCTCCTCGGACAGGTGGTGCGCCGAGATCGGCAGCAGCATGTCGCAGAAGGTGGCGATCATGCCGCCGTGGCAGATGCCCATCGGGTTGCAGTGCCGCGGCTCGACGCGAAAGCCCAGCAGGATGCCGCTGGCCAGCTTCTTCACGTACAGCGGGCCGTTGACGGCGATGAAGCCGTCGCCGAAGCGGCGCGGCTGGAAGCCTTCGGGGATGGCGGTTTCGGGTGCGGTCATCGGATGTCCCAGAGGCGACACGGTGTCATGGGCAGTGGTCCCTATTCTGCGTGAAGGCCGTTGGCGCCAGACTGCGCAGGCGCTTCCGGCGCCCCGACCCACGCTTTGCGGAACCCCATGCCACCACCCACACCGGCACTGCCGCCGTTCAGGAAACTGAACTGGCTGAAGCGCGACATCGAACTGATCAAGCGCGAAGACGGCAGCATGATCCTGCGTTCGCGCGTGCCGCTGCAGGACTACCCCACGCACATCCCCAGCCTGCTGCACAAGTGGGCCGATGAGCGGCCCGAGCACACCTGGCTGGCGCAGCGCCGCGGTGCCGATGGCGCGTGGCTGCGGGTCAGCTATGCGCAGGCGCGGCAGACGGTGAACGCGCTGACGCAGGCGCTGCTGAACCTGGGCGCGGGCCCGGACAAGCCGGTGGCCATCCTCAGCGGCAACTCCATCGAGCATGCGCTGATGACTTTTGCCGCCATGCAGGCCGGCGCGCCGGC
>CAYUPF010000143.1:7196-10278 GCA_964446545.1 uncultured Rubrivivax sp. | reverse complement strand
GAAGACACGGCCGACGGCGAGCGCGTGGTGCGTCGCGCCTACAAGCTGGGTCTGTCCGCCGTGTCGCCTGACGTTACCTACCACCGCGTGGAGATGTGGGTCGACACCGCCTCGTCGCGCCCGATCAAGGCGCGCTTCTTTTCCGAAAGCGGTCACCTGCTGAAGACCGCGTATTACCGCAAGTACCAGTCGCAGCTGGGCCGAGAGCGGCCGACCGAGGTCGTCATCATCGACGGGCTCGATCCTTCGTGGGTGACCGTGCTGCGCTACAGCGACTATGCCTGGCGCGACGTGCCCGACGCGTGGCTGCAGCGCGACTACCTTCCGCGCTTCAAACCGGGGTGAACATGCGACGAATCATTGCAGCGCTGGCGATGGCGCTGGGCTACGTCTTGCCGGTGCAAGCCGCCGCCGATGCGCCGGCCGGCCCGCCGGACGATCTGGACGCCCTGTCGCTGGCCGACAAGGCGCCCGAAGCAAGCACGCAGGCGGCCCGGCCTTGGCGCCTGTTCCTCGAAGGCGCCGTCGGGCGCGGCAAGCTGCGCGACACCGGTTCGAACTTCAGCCTCTACCGCGGCTCGATCGACTTTCGCTACGACGACCACGTGGCGCCGCAGCTGCGGCTGGTGTTCTCCGATCGCCTCGACGGGGTCGACAGCGACGGCGTGCCGCCCGGCGACAACGTCAACACGGTGCGCGAGGCTTACCTCAGCTGGTCGCGCACCGATGACCAGATCTTCGACGTCGGCCGCGTCAATGTCCGCAACGGGGCGGCGATGGGCTTCAACCCGACCGACTGGTTCAAGGCGAATGCCTTGCGCTCCATCGTCGATCCGGACCCGGCGGTATTGCGTGAGAACCGCCAGGGCACGGTGGTGCTGCAGGCTCAACAACTCTGGAGCGACGCGTCGCTGACCGCCACCGTGTCGCCCAAGCTGGCGCGATCGGCGGATTCCGCCACCTTCGCACTCAATGCAGGCGCCACCAATCCCAGTAATCGCTATCTGGTGGCGGGCAGCTACAAGTTGAGCGACAAGTTCACCCCGCAGCTGCTGGTCTTTGGCGGCGACGACGATCCGGCCCAGGTGGGCTTGAACCTTTCGGGACTGATCGGCGACGCCGTGGTCGCCTTCGGCGAGTTCACCGCAGGCAAGGGCCAGTCGCTGGTTGCCCAGGCACTGAACCAGCCCGAGGCCAACAGCAACCAGCAGCGGGCCTCGGCCGGCTTGACCTACACCACCGGCTTCAACCTCAGCCTGACCGCCGAGGCCGAATACAGCAGTGCGGCGCCCAAGGGTGATCAGTGGCACCAGCTGCCTGCCGCTGCCCAGCAACAGGTGCTTGCCACCGCGCAAGCGTTGCAGGATCTGCCGACCCGCAGCCAGTGGTTCCTGTATGCCAGCTGGCAGGATGCGGTGGTGCAGCGGTTCGACATCTCGGGCTTCCTGCGGCAGGACATGCAGACCGCCAGCCGCGCGCTGTGGCTGGAAGGGCGCTATGCCTGGGAGCGCGCCGAGCTGGCGTTGCAGTGGCTGGCCTACGCCGGCTCACCGGGCACGGTCTACTACGCCGTGCCACAGCAGCAGACGGTACAGCTGATCCTGCGCGTCTACCTCTGAACCCGCGGCACGGCATGCGCGGGCGGCTGCGTCGTCGTGCAGTAATTGGCTATTGTTTCTTCCCCCTTGTCTGCGCGTTGCAGCGCGTTACGCGTCTATGCCATCATTGCCGCTGCAGGGGAACAGGGCCGCATTCGTAGGCGAAGAATGGTGCAGCCTGGTGTACATACAACATACGGAAGGGAAGCCAACATGACGGCAAACATCCATCAGTGGGCCCGCGCGCTACGGTGGCTGGCGGCTTGCTTGTGCGCTGGGTTGCTGTCGGCCTGCTCGACGACGGATAGCCTCCCGCCGGCGCCTGTTTCGGCCTCGACCGACGATTACAACTACATCGTCGGGCCGGGTGACAACATCAACATCATCGTCTGGCGCAACCCGGAGCTGTCGATGTCCGTGCCGGTGCGGCCGGACGGCAAGTTCTCCACACCGCTGATCGACGAACTGGTGGCGCAGGGCAAGAGTTCGGTCGAGATCTCCCGCGACGTCGAGAAGCAGCTCGCGAAGTACGTGCGCGACCCGGTGGTCACCGTCATCGTCACCGGTTTCGTCGGGCCCTATGACCAGCAGATCCGCGTGGTGGGCGAAGCCGCCAAGCCGCAGGCGCTGCCCTTCAAACAGTACATGACCTTGCTCGACGTCATGATCGCCGTCGGCGGGCTGACCGACTTCGCCGACGGCAACGGTGCCACCATCTTGCGAAGCGGCGAGGGCGGAAAGCAGTACGCGGTGCGGCTGCGCGACCTGATTCGGCGTGGCGACATCTCCGCCAATGTCCAGATGAAGCCGGGCGACATTCTGATCATTCCGCAGAGCTTCTTCTGAGCGCCCCTTGCGCGGCTGCGCGCAGACCTGCTGACGAGTCGAATTCAACCTATGGAACAACTGATTGCCCAGGTCGTCACCATTGCCAAAGGCATGTGGCGCTTTCGCTGGCCATCTCTGGCGGTGGCCTGGCTGGTGGCATTGATTGGCGTCGTCATCGTATTCAGGGTACCCGACAAGTTCGAGGCTACCGCGCGCATCTACGTGGACACACAGTCGATCCTGAAGCCTTTGATGTCGGGCCTGGCGGTGCAGCCCAACGTGGAGCAGCAGGTGGTGATGCTGAGCCGCACGCTGATCAGCCGGCCCAACATGGAAAAGCTGGTGCGCATGGCCGACCTGGATCTGAAGAGCGAATCGAAGGCCCAGCAGGACGCGCTGATCACGGCGTTGATGAGCGACCTGCAGATCAAGAACGTCGGGCGCGACAACCTGTACGCGCTGTCTTACCGCAATGCCGAGCCGGCCAAGGCGCAGAAGGTGATCCAGTCGCTGGTGTCGATCTTCGTCGAGTCGAGCCTCGGCGCGACCCGCAAGGACACGGAAACCGCCAAGGTCTTCCTCGATGAGCAGATCAAGGGCTACGAGGCCAAGCTCGAGCAGGCCGAGGCGCGCGTCAAGGAGTTCCGCCTGCGCAA
>CAYUPF010000143.1:0-7096 GCA_964446545.1 uncultured Rubrivivax sp. | reverse complement strand
AAGCGCAAGGAAGTGCAGGAACTGCGTCGTACGACCATGGCCGCCCCGGGCGGTGCCCTGGGCGGTGCCAGCAGCCTGGTCTATCAGGAAATGAGCCGCCTGCTCGCCACGTCCGAAGTGCAGGTGGCTGCGCTGCGTGCCCGTGTGGCCGAATACACGGCGCGCTACGACAGCGCGCGGGAGATGCTGAAGACCGCACCGCAACTCGAGGCCGAAGCGGCGCAGTTGAATCGGGACTATGCGATTCACAAGAAGAACTACGAAGACCTGGTCGGGCGTCGTGAATCGGCGTCGATGTCGGGCGAACTGGAGGTGGCCTCGGGCGTGGCCGATTTCCGGCTCATCGACCCGCCGCGCGTGTCGCCCCAGCCGGTGTCACCGAACCGCTTGCTGCTGTTACCGATGGCCTTCGTCGTGGCGCTGGGGGCCGGCTTGTTCGTTGCGTTCGCGGGCAGTCAGTTGCGCCCCGTCTTCCATAGCGCCAGTGAGCTTCGCGAGAAGGTCGCCATCCCGCTGTTGGGCATGGTGTCGAAGGTGGCCAGCGCTGCCGAACTGCGCCAAGAGCGGCTGGGCTTGATCCGCTTCATGGTCGGCTCGGGCGGCCTGGTCGGCACATTCATCGTGATCTTTCTCGCCATGTCGTTCATGGCCGCGCGAAGGACGGGTTCGTTATGAGCAGCCTGATCGAACAGGCCGCGCAGCGGCTGGAACAACTGCGCCGTGCTGGCGTCATGGTTCCGGAAATTGCAGGCGCTGTCGCCGAGGCGACAGCGGTCGCCGCACCGCAAGGCAGCCCGGCGAAAGTGGCTCATCCTCAGGACGAGGTCGCGGCGTCGTCCCGGCGTGTCGACCTGGACCTGGCCATGCTCGAGGCCACCGGCATCGTCACGCCGAACGCGCCGCGCTCGCATATTGCCGACGAGTACCGCGTCATCAAGCGGCCGCTGATCAGCAATGCGATGGGCCGCGGCGCGGCGGCGCTGCCACATGGCAACCTGATCATGGTGACGAGTGCCATGTCCGGCGAAGGCAAGAGCTTCACCTCGTTGAACCTGGCGATGAGCATCGCCGCCGAACTGGACCACACGGTCATGCTGGTCGATGCCGATGTGGCCCGGCCATCGATTCTGCGCATGCTGGGGCTGCCCGACGGTCCGGGCCTGCTCGACCTGCTGGAGGGCAAGGCCGAGATGTCCGGCGTGCTCATGAAGACCAACATCGACAAGCTCACCATTCTGCCCAGCGGTACGCCGCATGCGCGCGCCACCGAATTGCTGGCGAGTGACGCGATGCGCCTGCTGCTCGACGATATCTCCAAACGCTACCCGGACCGCATCGTCATCTTCGACTCGCCGCCGCTGATCCTGACCACCGAGGCGCGCGTGCTGGCCACGCAGATGGGGCAGGTGGTCATGGTGGTCCAGGCTGACAGGACGCTGCAGGTCGATGTGCAACAGGCGCTGGCGACCATCGAAGCCTGCCCGGTGAAGATGATGCTTCTGAACAAGGTGCGCGTGGAAGGCAAGGGTACCTACGGCTACGGATATGGCTACGGCCATGGCTACGGCCGAAAGAAGCACGCGGCGTGATCGCCAGGGCGCGGTCTGGCGCACCCCGTCGATGAAGATGCGTTTTCGTGCTTCGGCGGCAAGCCGGCCGTTGTGCGGCCTGCTTGCCCTGGCGGCTGCCGGAGCAGCGGCGCAAGGCATGGGCAGCGACCTCGGCGTCGGCTACGGCAGTGCCAGAGGCAACCTCCACGACATCGGCAGGGGGGGGCGGGGTGGCGCCGGCGACAGTGGTGGGCGTGCCTTCTACATCACTCCGACCTTGTCCGCCAACACCGAGCTGACCAACAACGTCAATCTCAGCGCCAACAACCCGGAGTCGGACCTGATCGTCGGCATCAGCCCAGGCATCCAGATCGGCGGGCAGACCGCGCGCGTCCGCGGCTTCCTCGACTATGTGCTGACAGCTTCGTTCCATGCGCGCAACAACGAATCGAGCAGGTTCACCAACTTCTTGAATGCCAGCGTCAATGCCGAGGCTGTGCAGGACTGGCTTTTCATCGATGCCAGCGCGAGGATCACGCAGGACTTCATCTCACCCTTCGGCACGCAATCGCCCAATGCCAGCCTGAACAACGACAACAGCACCGAAGTCACGACCGTCACTGTCGCCCCCTATATGCAGGGCCAGATCGCCGGGCAGGTGAACTACGTGGGCCGGGCCTTCTATACGTTCACCGACAGCGGCACCTCGCAGGCTTCCAACTCCACCGTCTGGGGCACGCTGCTCGGCTTCGATTCCACCACGCGTTGGTCCCGCTTGAGTTGGGGTCTGGATTTCACCTACCGCGAGGCCAGGTTCGACAACCGGCGCAGTGAGTTCGACCAATTGAACGTGCTGTCGCTGAACTATGCAGTCACGCCCGAACTGCGCGTCTCGCTGCGTGGCAACACCGAGACCAGCAACCTCGTCACCATTCAAAACGAAACCACCACGGGCTGGGGCGCCGGCCTGCGCTGGACGCCGAGCCCGCGCACCAATCTCGTTCTCGAATACGACCAGCGCGCGTTCGGCAATTCGCACCTGTACAGCCTTGACTACCGCACCCCGCGTACGGTGTGGTGGATCAGCAACCGACAGGGTCTGTCGACGGGACAGTACAACGGCGGCCGCGGCAACTCCGGCTCGCCCTACGATCTGCTCTTCGCGCAGTTTGCGGCGATCGAGCCCGACCCGGTGGCGCGCGCGCAACTGGTGAACGACTTCCAGCGTGCCAATGGCATCGATCCGAACTCGTCGCTGAACACCGGCTATCTGCCCAACCAGGTGGTGCTGGAGCGGCGTCGTGACGCGTCGGTGGCCTGGGCGGGCCAGCGCAACACGATGATCTTCAACGTCTACCAGACACAGTCGGAGAGCCTGCAGCCCGCCTTGCAGAACCCGGACGAACTGCTCGCGGGCGGCAACGTCATCACCTGGCTGGGAGGCGGGGCCATTTGGTCGCACCGGCTGACGCCCAGTGCCACGCTCGCGCTGAGCGGCACCGGGCAACGCACATCCGAATCCGTCGGTGTCCGGGAGACCACGCTCTGGGTTGCCACGGCCATGTGGACCAGCCAGCTCGCCCGGCGCGCCAGCGTGTCGTTGAGTGCACGCCATCAGGTGCAAAGCGGCAGCGCTTCCTACAACGAATCGGCGCTGCTGGCCACGCTGAACATGACCTTCTGACCCATGTACGAAGCCTTTTACGGGCTGAGCAGCAAGCCCTTCCAGCTCAACCCCGACCCCAACTTCTACTTCGGCAGCAAGCAGCACAGCCGCGCCAAGGCCTATCTCGAGTACGGTGTGTCGCGGCACGAAGGCTTCGTCGTCATCACCGGCGAGATCGGTGCCGGCAAGACGATGACGCTGCGCGCGCTGATCGAAGGGCTGCACGGCAGCGACGTGGTCATCGGCCACCTGGTCACCACCCAGCTCGACGCCGAGGACACGCTGCGCATGGTGGGTGCGGCCTTCGGCTTCAAGGTCAAGGACGTCGCCAAGTCCGAGCTGCTGGTCACGCTCGAGGCCTTCCTGCTCAGCCAGACCAGCCAGGGCAAACGCTGCTTGCTGATCGTCGACGAGGCGCAGAACCTGACGCAGCGCGCGGTGGAAGAGCTGCGCATGCTGTCGAACTTCCAGTACGGCAACCAGGCGCTGCTGCAGACCTTCCTGGTCGGCCAGCCGGAGTTCCGCGAGATCCTGCAGCGCCCGGAGATGGAGCAGTTCCGCCAGCGCGTGGCCGCCACCTGCCACATCGGCCCGCTCGATGCCGAAGAGACAACGGCCTACATCGAACATCGGCTGAAGTGTGCCGGCTCCACCGGCAAGCCGAGCTTCGAGCCCGAGGCCTTCGAGGCCATCTACAAGGCCAGCCATGGCATCCCGCGCCGCATCAACGCAATCTGTGACCGCCTGCTGCTGCTGGGCTTTCTTTGCGAGCACACGCAGCTGACCGTCGCCGACGTGGACGAGGTGGTACGCGAGTTCGCCAGCGAGTCGATGGTGCCGAAGAAGGTCGAGCCCGCCGAAGAAGCCGCCAACGGCCACATGGTGCTGCTGGATGACAAAACGCCGATCGACCTGACGAACGTCAGCCTGGATCCCACGCTGGCGCGGGGCATCAATCGGCAGATCGACGCCTTGGGGGCCGATCAGCACATGGACCAACTGCAGCGGCTGGAGCGCAGCGTCTTGCGGCTGGAGCGCATGAACGCGCAGACCCTGAGCATGCTGAAGAAGCTGGTCAATGCCGTGAAGAAGACAAACAGCGAAGGCGCGAAGTGAACCATCCTCGGGACCATGGCTAGCGCAACGATCACCAACGCGCTGACGATCGATGTCGAGGACTATTTCCAGGTCTCGGCATTCGCTCCGTACATCGACCGCGCCGACTGGGACCGGCGCGAATGCCGCGTCGAGCGCAACGTCGACCGCATCCTGGCGCTGCTCGACGAGCACGACACCGAAGCCACCTTCTTCACGCTGGGCTGGATCGCCGAGCGCTACCCGCAACTGGTGCGGCGCATCGTGAGCCAGGGACACGAAGTCGCCAGCCACGGCTACGGCCACGAACGCGCCAGCGACCTCGACGAGCCGGCCTTTCGCGCCGACATCGAGCGCGCCAAGAGCGTGCTCGAAGACCTGACCGGCAGCGAGGTGGCCGGTTACCGTGCACCGAGCTTCTCCATCGGCCCGGGCAATCTGTGGGCGCTGGACAGCCTGGCGCGCGCGGGCTACCGCTACAGCTCGAGCATCTACCCGATCCGTCACGACCACTACGGCATGCCCGATGCGCCGCGCTTCGCGCACCAGGCCGCCGAGGGGCTGATCGAGATCCCGATCACCACGCTGCGCCTGTTCAACCGCAACCTGCCGTCCAGCGGCGGCGGTTATTTCAGGCTGCTGCCCTATGCGCTGTCGCGCTGGATGCTGCGGCAGGTGAATGCGGCCGATGGTGAGGCGGCGGTCTTCTACTTCCATCCCTGGGAGATCGACCCCGGGCAGCCGCGCATTGCCGGCATCGACCGCAAGACGCGCTTCAGGCACTACGTCAACATCCACCGCATGGACCGGCGGCTGCAAAGCCTGCTTGGCGACTTCAAGTGGGGACGCATGGACCGCTTGTTTCTGAACCGTGCGGCTGGCAGGCCGGGGCACTGAGCATGGCGGCCATCGACATTCAGCGGCTGGATCCACAAGACGCAGCAGGCGCCGCGCGCTGGGACGCGTTCGTGTTCAACTGCGCCGAGGCCACCTTCTTCCACCGCGCCGGCTGGCAGAAGATCCTGCGCCAGGTCTTCAGGCACGACACGCACTACCTGTACGCCTCGGTGGACGGCCATATCGCAGGCGTGCTGCCGCTGGCGCACGTGAACAGCCTGCTCTTCGGCAACGCGCTCGTCAGCCTGCCCTTTGCCGTCTACGCGGGTGTGGCGGCCAGCAATGCCGATGCCGCCCAGGCCTTGGAACAGGAAGCGCAACGCCTGGCGCAACGGCTGGGCGTGGCGCACCTCGAGTTGCGCCATGTGCAGCCGCGCCACACCGACTGGCCGCGACAGGATCTGTACGTGACCTTCCGCAAGCCCATCCTGGCCGACGAAGAGGCCAACATGCTGGCCATCCCGCGCAAGCAGCGCGCGATGGTGCGCAAGGGCATCAAGAACGGACTGCGCAGCGACATCGATGCCGGCGTCGATCGCTTCTTCGCGCTGTACGCCGACAACGTGCATCGCCACGGCACGCCAGCGCTGCCCAAGCGCTACTTCCAGGCGCTGTGCAGCACCTTCGGCAGCGATTGCGAGGTGCTGACCGTCAGCGCACCCGACGGCCGCCCGTTGTCCAGTGTGCTCAGCTTCTACTTCCGCGACGAAGTCCTGCCCTATTACGCGGGCGACGACATGGCGGCGCGCGACCTGGCGGCCAACGACTTCAAGTACTGGGAGCTGATGCGCCGTGCCTGCGCGCGCGGAATCTTGGTCTTCGACTACGGCCGCAGCAAGCAGGGCACCGGGCCCTATGCGTTCAAGAAGAACTGGGGCTTCGAGCCGACGCCGCTGCACTACGAGTACCAGCTGTACAAGCGCGACGCGGTGCCGCAGAACAACCCGGCGAATGCCAAGTTCAAGCTGATGATCGAGACTTGGCGGCGGCTGCCGCTGGGCGTGGCCAACTGGCTCGGGCCGTACGTGGTGCGCAACCTGGGCTGAAGCGCGCGAGCTTTATGAGTGCGATCCCCGCCGAACTGCACACCCGCTCGCCGTGGCGCCACGCGTTGCCGGCGCTGCTGCTGCTGTGGGCGGTGCTGCTGCTGCTGTACCGCGACACGGCTGTCGCGATGGTCGAGATCTGGTCGCGCTCCGACACCTTTGCGCATGCCTTCCTGGTGCCGCCGATCGCGCTGTGGCTGGCCTGGCGCAAGCGCGACGCGCTGGCGCTGCTGAAGCCGAGCCCGCAGCCCTGGGTACTGCTGCCGATGATGGCGATCGGCCTGTTGTGGCTGCTGGGCGAACTGGTCACGGTGAACGCGGCGACGCAGCTCGCGCTGATGGCGATGCTCGTGCTGGCGGTGCCCGCGGTGCTGGGCCTGGCGGTGGCCAGGGAACTGATGTTCCCGCTGGGCTTCCTGTTCTTTGCCGTGCCCATCGGCGAGTTCATGACGCCGACCATGGTGGCGTGGACGGCCGACGCGACAATTCTTGCGCTGCGCTGGACCGGCATTCCGGTGTACCGCGAAGGCATGCAGTTCGTCATTCCGTCGGGCAGCTGGTCGGTGGTCGAAGCGTGCAGCGGTGTGCGCTACCTGATCGCCTCGTTCATGGTCGGCACCTTGTTCGCGTACCTGAACTACCGCTCGACGAAGCGCCGTCTGCTCTTCGTCGGCGTGTCGATCCTGGTGCCGATCGTCGCCAACTGGATGCGCGCCTACATGATCGTGATGCTGGGGCATCTGTCGGGCAACACCATTGCCGTCGGCGTCGACCACCTGATCTATGGCTGGGTGTTCTTCGGTGTGGTCATCATGATCATGTTCCTGATCGGCGCGCGCTGG
>CAYUPF010000142.1:0-10382 GCA_964446545.1 uncultured Rubrivivax sp. | reverse complement strand
CCAGGACCTGGCCGACTTCGCCGACCACTGGCTCGGCCTTTGAGCGCAATTCCCTCCTTTGGTGGATTTCATTCGCGCCGCGATGCGCGAATCATCGGCACCGAAGCGAGCAGTGAACCCGCCTGGAGAAGGACCCGTGATCTTCGACGAACGATACGAGGGCGACTACCGCATCTACGCCGGCGCGCTGGAGGCGCCGCGTGGCCAGGGCTACATCGCCGCGGTGGTGGTGAACCGCGTGCGCGGCATCGGCAACGCGCCGCGCGAGGCCTATCGCGACGACAGCCTGGCCTGTGGCCACCGCTGGCTGTCACCGGACGAGGCGCTGAGCTACGCGGTGAACAAGGCGCGCGACGTCATCAAGCGCGAGCAGCACCGGCTGCATTGCTGAGTGCGGCCGCGTCGTACTGCGTCGCCGCGCGCCGCAGCCGATCGGCCACCTGTGTGGCCAGCGCCTTCGGCGCGAGCACGCGCACCTGGTCGCCGTGGCGCAGGATGTCCATGCTAAGTTCGGTGCTGTCGGCATAGGGCAGGCGCAGCTGCAGGCTGCCGTCGTCCAGCCAGCGCGTCTGCTGCTGCGGGTGCCACTGCTCGGTGGCCACCCACAACGCCGCCTCGGCATCGAAGCGCAGCACCGCCCACTTCAGGCGGCGGCCGGCGAACACGCCGTAGCCGCTGTCCAGCTCGGCTTTCACCGTGGACAGCGCCACCTCCTTGGCGCGCTGCGGCAGCAGCGCGGCCTCGCGCACCGCGTCCAGCGCAAAGCGGCGCAGGCCGTCGCTGCGGTGGCACCAGGCGTCCAGGTACCAGGTGTTGCGGTAGTGCGTCAGCCGCTGCGGCGACACCTGGCGGCGGCTTTCGCTGCTTCGGCTGCGGCTGAAGTACAGCAGCTCGACGCGGCGGCGTTCGAGCAGCGCGCTGCCCACCAGTTCGAAGAAGCGCGCGTTCACCGGGCGGCGCGCGGCGGCGACGATGTGTACACGCTGCATCAGCTCGCGCGCCGCCACGTCGTTGGCGCCGAGCATGCCGTGCAGCTTGTCCAGCAGCGGCTGCAGGTGGCGGCCGAGCACGCCCTCGGCCTCCAGCCCCCGGATCAGCTGGTGCATGGTCAGCAGCGCATGGATCTCCTTGTCGCTGAACCACAGGCCGGGCAGTTCGTGGGCGCGGCCCCGCGTGCTGCCGCTGAAGCGGTAGCCGTTGTCCAGGCGATCGAAGACGATCGGTGCGTCGAGCCTATCGCGCAGGTACTGCAGGTCGCGCATCAAGGTGGCGCGCGAGACCTCCAGCTCGGCTTGCAGCACGTCGAAGGAGACGCAGCCGCGGTTGCGGATCAGCAGCTCGATCTTGTAGAAGCGTTCGGTTCGGTCCATCGGCTGCAATCATAAACTCGCAGTCTCACGCCATGAGACTGCGAGCCTCGACACTTCCTTCATGCGCCCGGCAAGGGGCCTGGCGCGATGACCGGAGTCCACCATGGCGCAGACGCTTCTTGCCTTCGACACCCACCCCGCCGACCCGCAGCTCGGCTTCGACATCGGCTGGGACCATGCCCGCCATGGCCTGGTGCCGCCGCCCGAACAGTGGCTGGACGGCAACCCGCTGCACCAGGGCTGGCGCGCCGGCAGGGCCTGCTTCGGCGAGCGCACGCTGGGCGCGTCGCGGCGCGTGCGACTGTGGCTGTCGCTGCGCCTGCATGCCTGGCAGCGCGGCCGCGCCTTCGAGCTGGCCGAGGTGACGCCGCACTACCTGGGGCAGATCGAGGTGGCGCTGTGCCCGATCACACGCCGCACGCTGGTGCAGGCCGAAATGTCGGTGGACCGCGTCTGCGACCGCGCCGGCTACGCCGCGGGCAACCTGGCGATGATGAGCTTGCAGGCCAACCGCGCCAAGGCCGCGCTTGGCTGGGACGAGGCGCTGCAGCGCGCACGGCAGGCCGACGCTGCGGAAGGCGGGCGCATCGACGGCCTGGACGCCGCCGCCTGGTCGCGGCTGGCGGTGCTGATGTCCTTCGTCGCGCCGCTGCCGCACGCGCAGGCGGCCTGCCTGCCGCTGCGCCTGCTGCCGCCCAACCGGCTGCGCCTGCTGAACCCGGTGCAGGGCCTGCAGGCGCTGGTGACGCGCGAACTGGCGCGCCCCGACGGCACGCGCCGGCTGCGTGCGCTGGCTGCGCTGCTGCCCGGCGAAGCGCTGCGCGGGGACTTCCACCGTTTCTTGAGCGCGCTGCTGCCGCGGCGCATCGAAGCCGGGCAGGGGGCCGACGCCTGGGTGCTGCGCCACGCGCTCGAGGACGCCTGGTGCGATGCACGCGTCAACCGCTGCTGGCAGCGTTTTGCGCTGCAGCTGGACGAAGCGGCGATCGAGCGGCTGCTGCAGCGCTGCGCCGCCGGTGCCCTGGCCGGCACGCGCGTGCTGCTGCACGAGCAGGCCACGGCCACCGAAGGCTGGGCGCTGGACCGCGGCGGCTGGGCCGCCACGGCCGGCCCTGCGCTGCGCAGGGTCCCGCCGCGCAGCGGCGCGGTTCTGCCGGCCGATCGAGCGAGAATCGCCGCTTCGCATGCGAGGACTGCCGATGGCCATCTACCAGCTTGATCAATGGGTGCCACAGATCGCGGCCACGGCCTGGGTGGCCGACACCGCCAGCGTCATCGGCCGCGTGCGTCTGGCCGAAGGCGCCAGCGTTTGGTACGGCGCGGTGCTGCGCGGCGACAACGACTGGATCACCCTCGGGCGCAACTGCAACATCCAGGACGGCAGCGTGCTGCACACCGACAGCGGCATGCCGCTGACGCTGGCCGACAACGTCACCGTCGGCCACCAGGTCATGCTGCACGGCTGCAGCATCGGCGAGGGCACGCTGATCGGCATCCAGGCCGTCGTGCTCAACGGCGCGAAGATCGGCCGCCACTGCATCGTCGGCGCCGGCGCGCTGGTCACCGAAGGCAAGGAATTCCCCGACGGCTCGCTGATCGTCGGCTCGCCGGCGAAGGTGGTGCGCAGCTTGTCGGCGGCGCAGTTCGAGTTGCTCGGCCACCTGGCCGACCACTACGTGGCGCAGACCGCGCGCCACCGCGGCGGCATCAAGCGCATCGGCTGACCGCGATGGGCGAACTGCAGCGCTTCATGTTCGACGGCCTGCCCGTGCGCGGGCAGCTGGTGCGCCTGGGCGCGAGCTGGCGCGAGATGCTGGCGCGTCGCGGCGACAAGCCCTACGCGCCGCCGGTGCGCCAGTTGCTCGGCCAGATGGCCGCAGCCGGCGTGCTGATGCAGTCGAACATCAAGTTCGAGGGCACGCTGCTGCTGCAGGTGTACGGCGACGGCCCGGTCAAGCTGGCGGTGGCCGAGGTGCGGGACGACCTGTGCTTCCGCGCCACCGCCACCGTGGCCGGCGAGGTGCCGAGCGCGGCCGGCCTGGAGGCGCTGCTCAACCTGCACGGGCAGGGCCGCTGCTCGATCACGCTCGATCCCAGCGGCCGCCGGCCGGGCCAGCAGCCCTACCAGGGCGTGGTGCCGCTGCACGGCGACCGGCGCGAGCCGCTGCAGCAGCTGTCGCAGGTGCTCGAGCACTACATGCTGCAGTCCGAGCAGCTGGATACGCGCCTGGTGCTGGCCGCCGACGACCAGATGGCCGCGGGACTGCTGATCCAGCGTTTGCCGGCCGCAGGCTCGGGCCGCGTCTCGGGCGAGCGCAACGAGGACCAGATCGGCCGCAGCGAGGACTTCAACCGCATCGCCCATCTGGCGGCCACGCTGACGCGCGAGGAACTGCTGATGCTGGACGCCGACACCGCGCTGCGCCGCCTGTTCTGGGAGGAGCGGCTGCAACGCTACGAGTCACGCCAGCCGCGCTTTGCCTGCAGCTGCGCGCGCGAGCGCGTACGCCACATGCTGCGCGGGCTGGGCGCCGACGAAGTGCGCGGCATCGTCGCCGAACGCGGCGAGGTCGAGGTCGGCTGCGAGTTCTGCGGCCAGCAGTACCGCTTCGATACGGTCGATGTCGGCGAACTGTTCACACCGCCGCGCGACCAGCCGCACACGCCCGCGCGCTTGCAGTAGGTGCTACCGCGGCAGCAGGTGGTGCTCGCAGTCCGGGTCGCCGCAGCGCTCGCACAGCCATTGCCAACGTGGCGCCGGTGGTTGCGCGGGCGGCGGCTGCAGCACTGCCAGCGCGGCCGCCGTACGTTGCGCGCCCTGGCCGCCCACCACTGCGTAGCCTCGGGCATGGCACTGCAGTGCCGTGCGCAGCCGCGCATCGACCGGTTCGCGCAGCTGCGGGCCGTCGTGCTGCAGACCGTCGGCCACCCAGGGCAGGTCCACCGTACACAGCAACGTGTGCGCGTAGAGCGCCTGCGCCTGCAGCGCGCTGTCGTAGAGGCTGCGGTCGCCGCAGACGATGTCGCTGTACGCGGCGATCTGCAACGCGGTGGTATCGGCGATGACGATGTCGTGCCCGCGCGCGGCGGCGGCGATGCGCCGCGTCTGTTCGGCGGCGATGCCCGCCTGCTCGTGGCGTTGCGGCGTACGCCCTTTGGCGTCGCAGAACTCGCGCAGCACCTCGTCGACGCGCGCAACGCGCCGGCCGTCGGTGGCGAGCGCGTGCTGCAGCGCCCGCGCCAGCGTGCTCTTGCCGGTGCTTCCGGCACCGAGGATGGCGACGATCATCGCGCGGCCACCAGCCGCAACTCGACCCGGGCGACCGGGCTGCCCCACAGGCCGAAGGCGGGAGCGAGCAGTGGCTGTGCCGGCTGCAGCAGGCGGTCCACCGCGGACCTCAGGGACGGTGCGGACTGAGCTGCACCAGGATCTCGTCCGGCTTGACCATGCCGAGCTCGCTGCGCGCCTTTTCCTCGACCATCTCCAGGCCTTCCTTCAGGTCGCTGACTTCGGCGGCCAGGCGCTGGTTGCGCAAGCGCGAAGCCTCGTTCGCCTGCTGCTGCAGCTGCAGTTGCGACTGCAGCTGCACCACGTAGCTGCGCCCGCCCTTGCCGGCCCACAGCTCGGCCTGCACCAGCGCCAGCAGGCTGATCAGCACCAAGGGGATCAGGCGCATGGTGTCGTCACAGCGTGCCGGGCGGCAGGATGTGCGCCTGCCCTGCCATGCGCGTCTTGAAGGATTCGACGACACGCTCCAGCAGCTTGTCGTCGGCATGCTTGTCGCCCACGGCGCTGAAGCTCACGAGGATCGTGCCTTCGAAATGCTGCGGCTCCACCGTGGTCTTGACGGCGTCGCCGTTGAGCTCGGCGACGATCACGCCCTGGCGCCGGTCCTGCACGCTGAAGATCATCCTCTGGTCGGCCATCGCGCTCATCGCCGTGTTGAAGCTGCGGTCGAAGCTGGTGTGGGTTTCGAACTGCGTGGCCATCCGCGCCGTGCCACAACCCGCCAGCACGGCGAGTGCCAGGGTCGCCAGCAGGCGGCGGCGAGCGCCGCCGGTGTGCCGCATCACGGTGGGAGCGTGCGCCGAGTTCAACGCAGGTTGTAGAAGGCCGCGCGTCCCGGATAGGTGGCGACGTCGCCGAGGTCCTCTTCGATGCGCAGCAGCTGGTTGTACTTGGCGATGCGGTCGCTGCGGCTCAGCGAGCCGGTCTTGATCTGGCCGGCATTGCTGCCCACCGCGATGTCGGCGATGGTCGAGTCCTCGGTCTCGCCGCTGCGGTGGCTGATGACGTTGGTCCAGCCGGCGCGCTTGGCCATCTCGATGGCGGCGAAGGTTTCGGTCAGCGTGCCGATCTGGTTGATCTTGATGAGGATCGAGTTGGCCACGCCCTTGGTGATGCCTTCCTTCAGGATCTTGGTGTTGGTGACGAACAGGTCGTCGCCGACCAGCTGCACCTTCTTGCCCAGGCGCTCGGCCAGGTGCTTCCAGCCGTCCCAGTCGCTTTCGGCCATGCCGTCCTCGATGCTGAGGATCGGGTACTTGTCCACCCAGGCGGCGAGCATGTCGGTCCAGCCCGCGGCCGACAGCTTCAGGCCGCCTTCGCCTTCGAGCACGTATTCGCCGTCCTTGTAGAACTCGCTGGCGGCGCAGTCCAGGCCGAGCGCGATCTGTTCGCCTGCCGTGTAGCCGGCCTTGTCGATGGCCTCCAGGATCAACTGGATGGCGGCCTCGTGGCTGGCCACGCTGGGCGCGAAGCCGCCTTCGTCGCCGACGCTGGTGGACATGCCCTTGGCGTCGATGATCTTCTTCAGCGCATGGAACACCTCGGCGCCGTAGCGCAGTGCTTCGCGGAAAGACGGCGCGCCCACCGGGATGATCATGAACTCCTGCAGATCCAGGCTGTTGTTGGCATGCGCGCCGCCGTTGATGACGTTCATCATCGGCACCGGCATCTGCATGCCGCCCATGCCGCCGAAGTAACGATAGAGCGGCAGCCCGCTTTCTTCCGCTGCGGCGCGCGCCACCGCCATGCTCACCGCCAGCGTGGCGTTGGCGCCAAGGCGGCTCTTGTTGTCGCTGCCGTCCAGATCGATCAGCGTGCGGTCCAGGAAGGCCTGCTCCGATGCGTCCAAGCCGAGCACGGCCTCGCTGATCTCGGTATTGATGTGCTCCACCGCGCGCAGCACGCCCTTGCCGCCGTAGCGCGACGTGTCGCCGTCGCGCAGCTCGATCGCTTCGCGTGAGCCGGTGGACGCGCCCGAGGGCACGGCGGCGCGCCCCATCGTGCCGCTTTCCAGCAGCACGTCGCATTCGACGGTGGGGTTGCCGCGGCTGTCGAGGATCTCGCGGCCGACGATGTCGACGATGGCGCTCATGGGGCTCCTTCGGGTTTCAGGGGATCTGGGAAGTGGGCAACAAGTTCAGACCGGCGCATCGACGCCTTCGACCACGACCATGTTGAAGAACTCGGTCGCGCCGACACGCTTGTCGCGCACGGTACGGTAGTGCGCATCGTCGTGGAACGCCCGTGCCTGCTCCAGGCTCGGAAAGCGCAGCACGGCCATGCGCTGCGGCTGCCAGTCGCCTTCGAGCACGACGTGGCGGCCGCCACGCACCAGGTACTCGCCGCCGAAGGCTTTCACCGCGGCCGGCGCTTCGGCCATGTACTGCTTGTAGCGATCAGGGTCGCTGATCCTCATGTCGACGATGACGTAGGCGCAGGGCATGGTATGAGCTCCCGGTTCAGCACGTGAAGTCGTTTTGGCGAAATGACTTCAGCACGAGAAGTCATTTTCGAGCAGCGGCTGCGCCTTGACCACCCGGTCCAGCGCCACCAGTTGTTCGAGCAGCGCGCGCATGTGCTTCAGCGGCACGGCGTTCGGACCGTCGCTCAGCGCGTGGGCCGGGTCGGGATGGGTCTCCATGAACAGCCCGGCCACACCCACCGCGACGCCGGCACGCGCCAGCACCGGCACGAACTCGCGCTGGCCACCACTGCTGGTGCCTTGGCCGCCAGGCAGCTGCACCGAATGCGTGACGTCGAAGACGACGGGCGCACCAGTCTCGCGCATGATCGCCAGGCTGCGCATGTCGGAGACCAGGTTGTTGTAGCCAAAGCTCGCGCCGCGTTCGCAGGCCATGAAGCTGTCTTCCGGCAGGCCCTCCTCGCGTGCCGCGGCGCGGGCCTTGTCGATGACGTTGATCATGTCGTGCGGCGCGAGGAACTGGCCCTTCTTGATGTTCACCGGCTTGCCGCTTTGCGCCACGGCGCGGATGAAGTCGGTCTGCCGGCACAGGAAGGCAGGGGTCTGCAACACGTCCACCACCGCGGCCACGGCAGGGATCTCGGCCTCGCTGTGCACGTCGGTCAGCAGCGGCACGCCGAGTTCGCGCTTGACCTTGGCCAGGATCTCCAGTCCGCGCTCCATGCCCGGGCCACGGAAGCTGCTGCCGCTGGAGCGGTTGGCTTTGTCGTAGCTGCTCTTGAAGATGAAGGGGATGCCGAGTTCGGTGGTCATCTCCTTCAGCCGTCCGGCCACATCCATCTGCAGCGCCTCGCTCTCGACCACGCAGGGGCCGGCAATGAGGAAGAAGGGCTGCTGCAGGCCGACCTCGAAACCACAGAGTTTCATCTTGCCCCCTTGGCTGTACGGGCCGTCCCCGGCCGAGCGGTGCTCACCGGGGCATCTTCGTGCTTCGCATTCCGGCATTCGCCCCCGGGGCGGCCCGGCGGTCTCATGCCACGGCCTTCAGCTTGGCTTGCGCGCTGGCCTGGTGTTCCAGTGCGGCCTTGATGAAGCTGTTGAACAGCGGGTGCCCGTCCCAGGGCGTGGACTTGAACTCGGGGTGGAACTGCACGCCCACGAACCACGGGTGCAGCTCGCGCGGCAACTCGACGATCTCGGTCAGCTTGTCGCGCTGCGTGATCGCACTGATCACCAATCCGGCCTGGCGCAGCCGCTCCAGGTAGTGCTCGTTGGCCTCGTAACGATGGCGGTGGCGTTCGGTGACGACGTCGCCATAGATCTGGTGCGCGAGCGTGCCGCGCTGCACGTCCGAGCTTTGAGCACCCAGGCGCATGGTGCCGCCCAGGTCGGAGGCCTGGTCGCGCTTCTGGATCGTGCCATCGCGGTCCTGCCACTCGTCGATGAGCGCAATCACCGGGTGCGGCGTGGCCGGTTCGAATTCGGTGGAGTTGGCGCCTTCCAGGCCTGCCAGGTGGCGCGCCACCTCGATCGTCGCCACCTGCATGCCCAGGCAGATGCCCAGGTAGGGGATCTTGTGCTCGCGTGCGTAGCGTGCCGCGCAGATCTTGCCCTCGACGCCGCGCTTGCCGAAGCCGCCGGGCACCAGCACCGCGTCGTAGCGCGACAGCTGCTCGATGTTGGCGTCGTTCAGCGTCTCGGAATCTACGTACTCGATGTCGACGCGCGCATGGTTCTGGATGCCGGCGTGGCGCAGCGCCTCGTTCAGGCTCTTGTACGAATCCGACAGGTCGGTGTACTTGCCGCACATCGCGATGCTGAGCTGCTGCGCCGGGTGCTCGACCTCGTGCACCAGCCGGTCCCAGCGCTTCAGGTCGGCGGGTTTGGTCAGCAGCTGCAGCTTCATGCAGATCATCTCGTCCAGGCCCTGCTCGTGCAGCATGCGCGGCACCTTGTAGATGGTGTCCACGTCCCACATGCTGATCACGCCGTGCAGCTGCACGTTGGTGAACAGGCTGATCTTCTCGCGCTCCTCGTCGGGCACGGCGCGGTCGGCGCGGCACAGCAGCACGTCGGGCTGGATGCCGATCTCGCGCAGCTTCTGCACCGTGTGCTGCGTCGGCTTGGTCTTCAGCTCGCCGGCCGCGGCGATCCACGGCACGTAGGTCAGGTGCACGAAGGCGCTGTGCGTCGGCCCGAGCTTCAGGCTCATCTGCCGCACCGCTTCCAGGAAGGGCAGCGACTCGATGTCGCCGACCGTGCCGCCGATCTCGACGATGGCCACGTCCACCGCATCATTGCTGCCAAAACCAGCGCCACGCCGCACGTAGTCCTGGATCTCGTTGGTGACGTGCGGGATCACCTGCACCGTCTTGCCCAGGTAGTCGCCGCGGCGCTCCTTCTCGAGCACGCTCTTGTAGATCTGGCCGGTGGTGAAGTTGTTGCTGCGCTTCATCCGCGTGGTGATGAAGCGCTCGTAGTGGCCCAGGTCCAGGTCGGTCTCGGCGCCGTCGTCGGTGACGAAGACCTCGCCGTGCTGGAACGGCGACATCGTGCCCGGGTCGACGTTCAGGTACGGGTCGAGCTTGATGAGGGTGACTTTGAGGCCCCGCGATTCCAGGATCGCGGCCAGGGAAGCCGAAGCGATGCCCTTGCCGAGGGAGGACACCACACCGCCGGTGACGAAGACGTACTTGGTCATGTCTTTGTGCGAAAGCCCCGGTGCGGCGGCGCACCTGATCAAAGGCTCGGGTGTGAAAGCGTGATTATAAAGGCGAGGTCTGACAACCACCGGCCCTCGCCCCCCCCATGGACAAACCCTTCGCTCCCGCCTGCGAACGCAACAAGGCACCGATCCTCGAGGTGCTGCGCGAGCTGTACGCCGACCGGCGCCATGTGCTGGAGATCGGCAGCGGCACCGGCCAGCATGCCGTGCACTTCGCCGCCGCGCTGCCGCAGCTGCAGTGGCAGTGCACCGAGCTGGCCGAGAACCTGCCCGGGCTGCGCCTGTGGCTGGACGAGGCGGCGCTGCCCAACCTGCCGCCGCCGCGGCTGCTGGACGTCAACCAGCCGCTGCCCGACGGCCCCTGGGACGCGGTGTTCAGTGCCAACACGCTGCACATCATGGGCTGGCCCGAGGTCGAACAGCTGTTCGACGGGCTGGCGCTGCGCCTGCCGCTGCGCGGCCTGTTCACCGTCTACGGCCCCTTCAACATCGGCGGGCGCTTCAGCAGCGAGAGCAACGCCCGCTTCGATGCCCAGCTGCGCAGCGCCGATGCGCGGCGCGGCATCCGCGACCTGG
>CAYUPF010000141.1:0-10582 GCA_964446545.1 uncultured Rubrivivax sp. | reverse complement strand
CCTTCGTGCTGCACCAGGTCCAGGATGGTCGGAATGCTCTCGATCTCCAGCGCCACGCGGGCTTTCAGGCCGGCGTCGGCCAACGACGAATCGAGCAGCATGCGGATCGAATGCGGCCGCGGCGGGATCACCAGTTCGGTGGCTGCCACCTGAGCCAGGCCGACCACCGGGCCGACGAGCCTGGCGCCGGCCTTGGCCGGGCGTGCACCGACCAGGTACATCGGCTCCACGCGCAGCGCTTCCAGCTCGATCGCCGCCGGCGCGCTGCCGCTGTAGACCAGCGCAAAGTCGACACGCCCCACCGCCAGCCATTCGAGCAGGTGGGCCGACAGGCCTTCGACGACACCGAAGCTGGCGCCGGGAAAGCGCTCGCGGAAGGTGCGCACCAGCGGCGCGGTGAGCGTGCGGCTGACGCTGGGCGGCAGCCCGATCACCAGCCGGCCGCTGACCGCGCCGCGCTGCTGCTCCAGGTCGTGGCGCGCGCGCTGCACCTGCTGCAGGATGCCGCGCGCATGCTCCAGCAGGCGCTTGCCCGGTTCGGTGAGCGTGACGCCGCGGCCGTTGCGCTGGAACAGCGTCTGGCGCAGTTCGACCTCGAGCGCGCGCACCTGCCGGCTCAGCGCCGGCTGTGCCACGCGCAGGAAGCGCGAGGATTGCGTGAAGCTGCCGAACTCGGCCACCTGCACGAAGTATTCGAGCTGCTTCAGGTCCATCGCATCCCACTCATTCCGGCTCGATCTTCGCCGCGCGGATGACCTCGCCCCAATGGCGGATTTCGCCGGCCAGCAGCGTCTGCAGCTGCTGCGGCGTGCCGCCTTGCGCACGCACGCCCAGCGCCAGCAGCCGCTGCTGCACCGCGGGCGTCTTCAGCGCCTCGTTGGCGGCGGCGTTGAGGCGCTCGATCACCGCCGGCGGCGTCTTCGCCGGTGCCGCCAGCGCGTTCCACGAGGCGACCTCGTAGTCGCTGACGCCGGCTTCGCGCATCGTCGGCACGTCCGGCAAGGCGGCGAAGCGCCGGTCGGAGGTGACGGCCAGCGCGCGCACCACCTTGGCCTGCAGCTGCGGCAGCATCGGGCCCAGAATCTCGAAGGCGGCGTCGATCTCGCCGGCGCGCAACGCCGTCAGCACGGCCGGCGAACTCTTGTAGGGCACGATCAAGGCATCGATGCCGGTGCGCGCCTTGAACAGCTCGGCCGACAGGTTCTGCGTGCTGCCGACCGCGATGGTGCCGATGCTCAGCCGGCCCGGCCGCGCCTTGGCGTCGTCGACCAGCTCGCGCACGCTCTTCAGCTTCGACTCCGCGCTCACGAACAGCGCCAGGTCGAAGACGCCGAGCAGGCTCACCGGCGCGAAGTCCTTCTGCACGTCGAAGGGCAGCTTCCTGAACAGGCCCGCACTCACCGCATTGGCATTGCTCATCAGCAGCAGCGTATGGCCGTCGGGCGCGGCCTGCGCCACCGCGGCGCTGCCGACGATGCTGCCGGCGCTGGGCTTGTTGTCGATGACGATGGGCACCTTCAGCGTCGCGCTCATCGCCTGCGCCACGGTGCGCGCCGTCAGGTCGGCGATGCCGCCCGGGCCGAAGGGAACGACCAGCGTGATCGGCCGTTCGGGCCAGGCCGCCTGCGCCCGCGCCAGGCGCGGCGTGCAGGCCAGCAGCAGTGCCGCCAGCACGGCGCGGCGCGGTTCGGCATCGTTCATGAGGGAATCGCCCCTGGGTTTCACTGCGGGTGATTCTGCCTGCGGCGCCTGTAGACTCATCGCGAACCCGCTGCCCACTCATGCCCAAGCCGCGAACGCCCGACGTTGCCCAGCGGTTGCAAGCCATTGCCGACTGCGCCTGGGCCGGCCAGCATGCCCAGGCCGTGGCGCTGGCCACCGAAGCGCTGACCGCGCCGGGCCTGAGCACTGCGCAACGGATCGAACTGCTCGACCGCCGCGCCGAAAGCCGCGCGGCGCTGTTCGCCGTGGACGAGGCGCTGGCCGATGCGCAGGCCATGCTGCAGCTGGCGCGGCGCGACGGCGGCGCGGCCCTGCGGGCTCAGGCGCTGTGCCGGCTGGCGGCGGTGCAGCTGCGCCAGTCCCGCCATGCCGCTGCCGCGCACAGCGCCGTGGACGCGCGCGCCGCCGCACGGCGCGCGTCTCAACCTGCGCTGGAAGGCCTGGCGCTGTTCCGCCTGAGCGAGGCGCAGTTCCGCCAGTTCGACAACCGCGCGGCGCTGCAGCATGCGCAGCAGGCGGCGGCGATCTTCGAGGCGCTGGGCGACCGCGTCTGGCAGGGGCGCGCGCTGTGGGCGCAGGCTCATGCGCACGACCAGCTGGGCCAGCCGCGCGAGCGCGAGCGTTGCGCCACGGCCGCGCTGGCGTTGGCGCGCCACAGCGGCGACCAGGAGGGCATCGGCGCAGCCAGCAACGTGCTGTACCGCGAGCATGCCGACATGGCGCTGCGCCTCAAGGGCCTGAAGGAGGCCGTGGCCGCCTTCGTCGCCGCCGGCCAGCCCGAACGTGCCGGCGCCAGCCTGGGCAACCTGGCGATGGCCTATGGCTCGATCGGGCTGTACGGGCGCGCGCGCAACCCCGGCGGCCACGCGGTCGACGCCGACAGCATCCATGCGCTGCACCAGCACCCCGGCTACTTTGCCGCGGTGCAGTCGGTGATCGAAAGCCAGCTGGGCCGCGCCGGGCCGGCGCGCCGCTATGCTGAGCTGGCCGCCGCACAGGCCCCGGAGATCGACGACCCGTGGTTCAGCGTGGTCGCCCAGCTGGTGCTGGGCCGCGCGGCGCGGTTGCATGCCGAATGGGCCGCTGCGCGGGGCCACTTCGAGGCCGCGGTGGCGTTGGCCGACGCCTGCGGCGACACCACCATGCAAGTGGTGTCGCGCACCGAGCTGGGCCGCACGCTGGTCGACACCGGCGATGTCGTGCCGGCGCTGGCGGCCACGCAGCAGGCGGTAGCACAGCTGCGCTCGCGCGGCGACGGCGGCCTGGGCAGCATGTTCACGCCGGCCTCGGCCTGGTGGTGGCACGTGCGTGCGCTGCAGGCCAACGGCCGCGAGGCGCAGGCGCGCAAGGCCCTGGCCGCCGGCTACCGCGTGATGCTCGACGGCGTCGCCAACCTCAGCGACGAAGGCCTTCGCCGCAGCTGGTTCAACAAGGTCGAGGCCCATCGCGAGCTGATCGGGGCGTGGATCGCCGAAGGCCGGCGCCGCGGCCTGGCCCCCGCGCGCGTGCTGGCGCACCTGCATGCGCACACGCAGTTGCGCGAGCCCTTCGAGCGCCTGGTCGACACCGGCGTGCGCATGAACCAGCTGCACAGCGCCGCCGGGCTGCACGAATTCCTGGTCGAGGAAGCCACCGAGCTGAGCGGCGCCGAACGCGTGCTGCTGGTGCTGGCCGAGGGCGAGGCGCTGTGCATCGCCGGCGCGCAGCTGCCGCCGGGCGAAGCGGCCGAGCCGCTGCTGCAGGCCATCCGGCCCTGGCTGGACGAGGCGCGGCACACGCGGCTGGCGCGGCTGGTCCACGGCCCCGACGGCGTCGAGGCCGTGGACCAGCGCTCCTGCCTGGTGGCACCGTTGATCGCGCAGCGCCAGCTGCTGGGCTACCTGTATGCCGACATCGAAGGCAGCTTCGGCCGCTTCGGCGACAGCGACCGCGACCTGCTGGCGCTGCTGGCCAGCCAGGCGGCGGTGGCGCTGGCCAACATCCGCGCCAGCGAGGGCCTGGAGGCCAAGGTGGCCGAGCGCACCGCGCAGCTGGAGCAGCGCGCCGGCGAGCTGGCGGTGGCGCTGGAGCAGCAGACCGCTACCGCCGACGTGCTGCGCATCGTCAGCGCGTCGATGGCCGATGCGCAGCCGGTGTTCGACAGCATCTGCGCCAGCCTGCAGCGGCTGTTGCCCGGCGCCGAGCTGGTCATCAGCTCGACCGGGGACGACGGCCGCTTCTACTGGCGTGCAGGCAGCGGCGACAAGGTCGAAGCGATGCGCAGCCTGTTTCCGCGGCCGGCGCCGACGCGCACGCTGCTGACCGGCAGCGCTTCGTACTGGCCCGACCTGCTGCACGGCGAAGGCGTGCCCGACAGCCTGCGCGAGGCCGCGCGCCGGCTGGGCAACGCGTCGATGCTCAGCGCGGTGATGGATTCGGGCGAGCACATCCACGGCGCCGTCTCGGCGCTGCACCTCGACATGCGAGCCTTCAGCGAACGCGACGGCCGTTTGCTGAAGACCTTCGCCGACCAGGCGGCGATCGCCATCCAGAACGCGCGCCTGTTCAACGAAACACAAGAGGCGCTCGAGCAGCAGACGGCCACCGCCGGCATCCTGCGTGTCATCAGCGAATCGCCGAACGACATCCAGCCGGTGTTCCACGCCATCGTCGGCACGGCCTTCCGGCTGTTCAAGGACGCGACGGCCCTGCTGCTCATGCGCGAGGGCGGCCACTTCCGCACGATGTCGGTGGCCCGGCCGGGGCAGCCGATCACTGGCCCTTCGGCCGAGCTGACGCCGCTCGACGCGCAGGCCAACTTCCCGTCGCAGGTGATGCTCGGCAAGCAGATGCTGCAGCTGCCCGACTGGCTGGCGGTCGAGTTGCCGCCGCATCAGCAGAGCGTTCAGGAAGCCGAAGGCTTTCGCTCGTCGCTGATGCTGCCCATCATGCAAGGCGACGAATGCATCGGCGCGTTCGGCATCGCGCGCAAGGAGCCCGGCGAGTTCAGCGCCAAGCAGATCGCGCTGCTGCGCTCCTTCGTCGACCAGGCGGTGATCGCGATCCAGAACACGCGCATGTTCAACGAGACGAAAGAGGCGCTGGAGCAGCAGACCGCGACCGCCGAGGTGATCGGCATGATGAGCCGATCGACATTCGATCCCGAACCAGTGCTCGAAGCGCTGATCGAGAACGCATGCCGCCTCTGTCGTGCCCGAAGAGGCATCGTATTACTTGGGAACGGCGCGGACGAGTACCGCCTCGCGGTACACCACGGCACAACGATCGACGAAACGAAAGCGATGCTTTGGTTGTACCGGCGCTTGGCCGACGATGGCTCCAACCAGCCGGCCAGCTTCCGTCTCGACGACCTCGGTCAGCACCGAGGGGTGCTGAAGGGCCTTACGGCGCTGTCTCGCGAGGTCGTACACGTTGGAGACATAGGATCGGTTCTCGACGACGAGCTCGCCACCCGCTCGGCCCAGAGCGGTCTGCGGAGCATGCTCGGCGTTCCACTGATGACCGACGACCGCCCGTTGGGGGTCGTCGTGCTCTGGCGCGAGCAGGTCTTGCCGTTCACCGAGACTGAGATCCGGCTGGTGCGCACCTTCGCCGACCAGGCGGTGATCGCCATCCAGAACGCGCGCCTGTTTAAGGAAACGCAGGACGCCCGCGCCGCCGCCGAAACCGCCAACGAAGCCAAGAGCGCCTTCCTGGCCACGATGAGCCACGAGATCCGCACGCCGATGAACGCGGTCATCGGCATGAGCGGGCTGCTGCTGGACACGCCGCTGACGGAAGACCAGCGCGACTTCGCCACCACCATCCGCGATTCGGGCGATGCGCTGCTGACGATCATCAACGACATCCTCGACTTCTCCAAGATCGAGGCCGGGCGCATGGACATCGAAGCCCAGCCCTTCGACCTGCGCGAATGCGTGGAATCGGCGCTGGACCTGATCGCCGGCCGCGCGTCGGAAAGGCGCCTGGACCTGGCCTACGTGTTCGAACCCGACGTGCCGGTGGCCATCGAAGGCGACGTGACGCGGCTGCGCCAGATCCTGCTGAACCTGCTGTCCAACGCGGTCAAGTTCACCGAAGCCGGCGAGGTGGTGCTCAGCGTCGCACCCGAACAGGGCGAGCACGGTGCGCTGCTGCACTTCGCGGTGCGCGACACCGGCATCGGCCTGAGCGAACAAGGCAAGAGCCGCCTCTTCCAGAAGTTCAGCCAGGCCGACAGCAGCACCACGCGCAAGTACGGCGGCACGGGGCTGGGCCTGGCCATCAGCAAGCTGCTGGCCGAGCTGATGGGCGGCACGATGTGGGTGGAAAGCACCGGGCCGGGCAGCGGCTCCACCTTCCACTTCACCATCGCCTCGAAACCCGCCGCGCTGGCACAAGGCTCACCCAAGCGCGACTTCATCGGCGAGCAGCCCGCCCTGAAGGGCAAGCGGCTGCTGGTGGTCGACGACAACGCCACCAACCGGCGCATCCTGGCGCTGCAGACGGCGAAGTGGGGCATGGTCGCCATCGACACCGATGCGCCGGAGAAGGCCCTGCCGCTGCTGCAGCGCGAGCCCTTCGACCTGGCCATCCTGGACATGCACATGCCGGGCATGGACGGTGCAACGCTGGCCGCGCGCATCCGCGGAGCCGGCCACACGCTGCCGCTGGTGCTGTTCAGTTCGCTCGGCCGGCAGGAGGGCGCATCCGGGCTGTTCGCCGCCCAACTCGCCAAGCCGCTGCACCAGAGCCAGCTGTTCGACACGCTGGTCACGCTGCTGGCACATGACCGCGCCCCGGTGGCCGCGCCCAGCGCGCTCAAGCCGAAGATCGACGCCACGCTGGCCGCGCGCCACCCGCTGCGCATCCTGCTGGCCGAGGACAACGTGGTCAACCAGAAGCTGGCCCTGCGCCTGCTGCTGCAGATGGGCTACCGCGCCGACTTGGCGAGCAACGGCATCGAGGCCATCGAAAGCGTCGAACGCCAGCCCTACGACGTGGTGTTGATGGACGTGCAGATGCCCGAGATGGACGGGCTGGAGGCCACACGCCGCATCGTCGCCAAATGGCCCGCAGAGCAACGCCCGCGCATCGTGGCGATGACCGCCAACGCGATGGCCGGCGACCGCGAGGAATGCCTGGCCGCCGGCATGGACGACTACGTCACCAAGCCGATCCGTGTGGACGCGCTGGTTGCCGCGCTGGACAATGTGACTCCCCGAAAGGACCGTTGACATGAGCGACGACCCCATCGACGCCGCCACCTTCGCCGAGTTGCAGGACACAGCCGGCGCCGAGTTCGTGAGCGAGCTGATCGGCACCTTCCTCGAAGAAGCACCGCAGATGCTGGGCGAACTGCGCGCGGCGATGGCCGGGGCCTCTGCCGACCGGTTCCGCCGTGCGGCACATTCCATCAAGTCCAACGCCAACACCTTCGGCGCGCTGCGCTTGGGCGAGATGGCGCGCGAGCTGGAGTTGGGCGGGCTGGCCACCGATGCCGCGCCCATCGACGCGCTGCAGGCCGAATACGAGCGCGTCGCCGCCGCGCTGCAGGATCTCGCCCATGGCTGAGACCGGCTCGCGCCTGCTGGTGGCCGACGACAACAAGGTCAACCGGCTGCTGCTGATGCGCAGCCTGGAACTGCAGGGCCACCGCGTGGCCTGCGCCGAAAACGGCCGCATCGCGCTGGAGATGCTGCGGCGCGAGAGCTTCGACCTGCTGCTGCTGGACATGGAGATGCCGGAGATGACCGGCTTCGAGGTGCTGGAACATCTGGCAGCCGACCTGCGCTTGCGCGACCTGCCGGTCATCGTCACCAGCTCGCTCGAAGGCGTGGCGCACGTGGTGCGCTGCATCGAGCTGGGCGCCGACGACTACCTGCCCAAGCCGGTGAACCCGGTGCTTCTGAAGGCGCGCATCAACTCCAGCCTGGAGAAAAAACGCCTGCGCGACCAGCAGGCGGCGCTGGTGCGGCGCTTCGCCACCAGCGAGGTGGCGCAGGACCTGCAGCAGTCGGGCTTCGCGCTGGGCGGCAAGCGGCTGGTGGCGACGGTGATGTTCAGCGACATCCGCGGCTTCACCACGCTGGTCGAGCAGCAGACGCCCGAAGAGACGATCGAGCTGCTGAACACCTGGTACACGCTGATGTTCGACGCCATCAGCGACCGCGGCGGCGTGGTCAACCAGATGATCGGCGACGGGCTGATGGCCATCTTCGGCGCGCCGCTGCCGCTGGCCGACGGGCCGCTCAGCGCGGTACTGGCGGCGCTGGACATGATCGAGATGATCGACCTGCTCAACGCCGAGCGCACGGCCGCGGGCAAGGCGGCGCTGCGCATCGGCATCGGCATCGCCACCGGCGAGGTGATTGCGGGCTACACCGGCACGCAGGCGCGCGCGACCTACACCTGCATCGGCGATGCGGTCAACCTGGCGGCGCGCATGGAGGCGCACACCAAGCTGGCCGCGCAGCCGGTCCTCATCGACCAGGCCACCCGCGACGGCCTGGGCGGCGCCGTGCGCGTGCTGGCGCTGGGGCCGGTGGCCTTCAAGGGCAAGGCGCTGGAAGTGCCGGTGCACGCGGTGCTGCCGCCGGCCTGAGCCGCAGCCGGCGCTGTGGTAGCGTTTCGGCCGCTGCCCGGCATCCAACCCGTCAAGAGGTTCAAGCAATGTCCAAGGATCGCGCCACCGTCGGCACCGACGGCCAGCTGCTGCCCGTGCTGCCGCCCGAACGCGACGCGCGCGTCTGGGCCCGGGCCTGCCGCATCATGTTCTACACGCCGGGCTTCCTGGCGCTGCTGCTGCTGAAGGTGGGCGAGCCCGCCGGTTTCGGCATCAGCGTCGAGCTGCTGATGCTGGCCAGCATGTCGGCCGTGGTGGCGGTGATCTTCATGGGTTCCAGTTCCGACGGCGTCGGTGCCGACGCCTCGTCGCGCACCGGCGTGTGGAGCGGCGCGCTGGTGCTGGAGCTGCTGGCCGTGGTGCCGCTGCTCACCGCGGTGCCCAGCCTGTTTCATGAGCTGGCCAACAGCAAGCTGCTACACGATGCGGTCGCGGGCGGGGCCGGGGCGGCCGCAGCGGCGTCCACCGATGTCACGCTCGGCGCGTCGGAGCTGATCCCGGCAGCAGCGATCCTGCCCTTCATGCTGTACCAGCTGGCGGGCTACGGCACGCTGCACTTCGTGCTGCCTAAGGCCGGCAACGTGGTCGCCAACCTCGGCATCCTGGCGCTGATCGTCGCCGCCTTTGCCGCCAACCGCTCAGGCAACTTCGGCGCCGAGAAGCTGCTGGTCGGCGTGCTGATCGCGGCGATGGTGGCGCTGGTGTTCTATGGTGTGCTGAAGCTGCGCGGCATGCAGCAGCGCTACGACGACCTCCACCCCGACAAGGCCAAGGACAAGAAGGCCGCGGCCTGATCGATCAGGCGTATTCCTCGGTGTCCACCTCGGCCTGCGTGGCCGGGTTGTAGCGCGCACCCACCACCGTGTGGCGGTTGATCAGCGCGTCCAGCCGCTGCAGCGTATCGGGCGACAAGGCCACGCCGCCGGCACCCAGGTTCTCTTCCAGATGCGCCAGGCTCGTGGTGCCGGGCAGCGCCACCACATGCTCACCGCGCGACAGCACCCAGGCCAGCGACAGCTGCGCCATGCTGCAGCCGGCGTCCTGCGCGATGCGCGCATAGCCATCCAGCAACTTCAGGTTCGTCGCATAGTTGTCGGGGTAGAAGCGCGGCATGCCGCGGCGGATGTCCTTGGCATCGAGCGTGGCCACATCGCGCAACGCGCCGGTGAGAAAGGCGCGCGCCGTGGGGCTGAAGCCCACCAGCGCGGCGCCGATGTCCTGGCAGGCCTGCAGCACCGCGATCTCGACGTTGCGGCTCCACAGCGAGTATTCGGACTGCACGGCCGCGATCGGGTGTACCGCATGGGCGCGGCGCAGCGTCTGCGCCGACACCTCCGACAGGCCCAGCGCGCGCACCTTGCCCTCGCGCACCAGATCGGCCATCGCGCCGACCGAGTCCTCGATCGGCACCTTCTTGTCCCAGCGGTGCAAGTAGTACAGGTCGATGACCTCGACGCCCAGTCGCTTCAGGCTGTCCTCGCAGTTGCGGCGGATGGCCTCGGGCCGGCCGTCGATGACACGCTTGACGCCGTCGTCGAACTGCACCCCCGCCATGCCGCCCTTGCTGGCCAGCACGAACTTGTCGCGGTGTGCCTTCAGCACGCGCCCGACCAGCGTCTCGTTGGTGCCGAAACCGTACAGCGCGGCGGTGTCGAACATCGTCACGCCCAGCTCCAGCGCACGCAGCAGCAGTGCCTCGGCCTGCGCCGGCGGCGGCGGCGCACCGTAGGCATGGCTCAGGTTCATGCAGCCCAGGCTGACGGCCGAGACCTCGAAAGGACCGATGCGGCGGTTGGGGCGAGAATGGCTGCCAAGCGGAGAGTTCAAGTTCATGCCGGAAATCGTCTTCAAGGGCAAGGAGTTCGTCTACAACCACCACCTGACGGTGCCCTACCGTCCGCTGGTGCCGCACGCCGACAAGAGCGTGGGAGCGCCCGACCTGGGCGACAACCTGATCATCCACGGCGACAACCTGGCCGCGCTGAAGAGTCTGTTGCCGCGCTATGCGGGCAAGGTGGACCTGATTTTCATCGATCCGCCCTACAACACCGGCAACGAGGGCTGGTGCTACAGCGACAATGTGTCCTCGCCGATCATGAAGGAGTGGTTGTCCAGCAACCCCGTCGATGGCGAAGACATGTTGCGCCACGACAAGTGGCTGTGCATGATGTGGCCGCGGCTGACGCTGCTGCGCGAACTGCTCAGTGAACGCGGCAGCCTGTGGATGACGCTCGACGACAACGAGGTGCATCGGGC
>CAYUPF010000140.1:0-10593 GCA_964446545.1 uncultured Rubrivivax sp. | reverse complement strand
CTATCCGCCGCTGCGTCTCGTGCGCTTTTCCGGCGCGGCGCTGACCGAGGGTGTCGAGGAGCACGTCGTCGATGGCGTCACCGTCCGCGTCACCGGCGTCGCCAAGACCGTGGCCGACTGCTTCAAGTACCGCAACAAGATCGGCGTCGACGTGGCGCTGGAAGCGCTGCGCGAGGCATGGAACGCCAAACGCATGACCAGCGATGAGATCTCGCATTACGCCAAGATCGACCGCGTCGCCAACGTGATGCGTCCCTATCTGGAGAGCCTGGCATGAGCGGATGCTGTACCGCCTAAGTATTTCAGAGCAGCGCGGCCAGTGCCTGCTCAAGGGCGCGTTGCTGTTCGACATCTGGTTCGACGTGCCGCATCGCCCGACGCACGATGCCGACCTGCTGGGCTTCGGCTCCACCGAAATCCCGCATCTGGAGAAGCTGTTCCGCGAGATCAGCCAGATCGCCAGCGACGACGGCATCGCGTTTCAGGCCGACAGCGTAAAGGCCGTCGAAATCCGCAAGGAGGCCAACTACGCGGGCGTCCGGGTGACGATGCTGGGCCTGCTCGATGGCGCACTGTCCGGTGCAGATCGACATCGGCTTCGGCGACGTCGTCACGCCCGCCCCGGAAGATGTGCAGCATACGGTCATCCTCGAAGGCATGCCGCAGCCGCAACTGAGGGGTCTATCCCCGCTACACCGTGGTCGCCGAAAAGCTGGAAGCGATGGTCAAGCTCGGCATCCTCAACAGCCGAATGAAGGACTACTTCGACCTGTGGGTTCTGGCCCGCCATTCCGACTTCGACGGCGCAGTGCTGGCCACGGCCATTCGGGCCACCTTCGAGCGCCGGGGCACGGCCATCCCGCCCAGCGCGCCGCTGGGCCTGACCGACGAGTTCGGTCTGGGCGAGCAGAAGACCAAGCAGCGGCAGGCGTTCCAGCGCAAAAACACCCTGGAGCCGATGCCGCTGACCACGGTGATCGCGGCGCTGCGCGAATTCCTGCTGCCGGTGCTGCCGGTGCTGACGGCGCTTGCGGCGGAGGGGCTGGAAGTGGCATTGGAGTTGATCAAGAGTGAGCGCGTCGCAGCATGTCCAATGGGACCGTCAACGCAGTGTCGCGCATCCTCGCGTACTCAGCCCAGCGGCACCGGCACGAAGATCTGGTTGCCTTGGCGCTGCACCAGCAGCGCCACGCTCTTCGGCTGGCTTTTCAGCACACCGCGGATCTGCTCGATCGACTCCACCGGCTTGCCGTTGATGGCCAGCAGCACATCGCCGCTTTCGATGCCGGCGCGCGCCGCCGCACCGCTCACCTGTTCGACCACCAGGCCGCCGTCGAGCTTGGCCTGCTGCTTCTCGTTCGGCTGCAGCGGGCGCAGCGACAGGCCCAGGCGCGGGCCCTGCGCGGCGTCGCCGGCATCGGCCACGGCCTCGTCGGCCGGTGTCGCGCCGCCCAGCTTGGCCTCGATGTCGAGGGCCTTCTGGTCGCGCCACACACTCAAGCGGACCTTCTCGCCCGGCGCCGACATGCCGATCACGCTGGACAGCGAGCCCGAGCGCGCCAGCGCCTCGCCGTTGACGTGGGTGATGACGTCGCCCGCCTTCAGGCCGGCGGCAGCGGCGGCGCTGCCCGGCACCACCTGCGACACCAGCGCGCCGTCGGGGCGCTTCAGGCCGAAGGATTCGGCCAGGTCCTGGTTCAGGTCCTGCACCGTCACGCCCAGGCGGCCGTGGCTGGCCTTGCCGGTGGCGACGATCTGGTCCTTGATCTTCAGCGCCACGTCGATGGGGATGGCGAAGGCCAGGCCCTGGTAGCCGCCGGTGCGCGAATAGATCTGCGCGTTGATGCCGATGACTTCGCCGTTGCCGCTGAACAGCGGGCCGCCGGAGTTGCCGGGGTTCACCGCCGCGTCGGTCTGGATGAAGGGCACCACCGCGTCGCCGGGCAGCGAGCGGCCCTTGGCGCTGACGATGCCCTGCGTGGCCGTCTGCTCGAAACCGAAGGGCGCGCCGATGGCCAGCACCGGGTCGCCCACGGCCAGCTGCTTCGGGTCGCCCAGGCGCACCACCGGCAGGCCCTTGGCCTCGATGCGCAGCACGGCCACGTCGGTCACCGGGTCGGAGCCCAGCACCTTGGCCGAATACTCGCTGCGGTCGCTGAGCTTGACCGTCACTTCCTTGGCGTCGCGCACCACGTGGGCGTTGGTCAGGATCAGGCCGTCGTCGCTGATGATGAAGCCCGAGCCCTGGCCGCGGAAGGGCTGCTGCGGCATGCCGCGGCCCGGGCCGCCCTGGCCATAGCCGGGAATGCCCTTGAAGAACTGGAAGAAGGGGTCGTCCTCCATGCCCGGCGGCAGGCCGCGGCCCTGCTGCGGACCGTCGGCCTTGTGCGTGCCGGCCACGGTGATGCCGACCACGGCCGGGCCGAACTGCTGCACGATGGCGCGGTAGTTGGGTGTCTGGGCATTGCCGGGCAGCATCGGCACCGCCGCAGGCGCAGCGGCGGGGGTCAGCGCTGCCAGCTGCACGTCACCCGCCGACTGCGCGGCGGCCGGCTGCGCCGGCAGCATTTCGGCCTTGGCCTTGTCCAGCCACCCCGGGTTCAGGCTGAAGGCCCCGGCGGTACCGACGGCCAGCACGCCGGCGGCGATCAGGGCGGTGTTCAGGGTCTTGGTCTTCATCGCGTTCCTTCTTCGACACAGCGCGGGACATTCCGCATGCCGGGGAAGATAGGGGCGCGTGGTTAGCCTTCGGTTAGTGGTCCGTTAGGTGAGGATTAGGGCTATCGCCAAACGCCAAATGCCGGCGTCAGGCCTTGGAAAAGTGCCTGACACCAGGCAGCCTGTCGAAATGTGCGTCCTGCGTCCACAGTTCGGCGCCATGCCGGCGCGCGGTGGCGTAGATCAGGCTGTGGGCCAGCGGCAGGCCCAGCACCGCGGCGTCGAACGCCAGCGACAGATCGACTTCGACGACACGGCCACGCGGCATCAGCGACAGCGCCGCGGTCGCCCTCTGGTCGCCGGCTCGCGCGCCAGCTTCTTGAGCACCTCGTACACCGTGATCACCGGCACCACCAGCGCTTCGAACCGCTCGACCCGCGCCGCGAACAGGTCGGCACGGTCGTCGGCGAGCTATTCGATCCAGCTTCAGCGGCGCACACCTGGGGGTTCGAAGCGCAGCGCGACGCGCAGCCCGCCCAGCGGCGAATCGTCCAGCGCCACCGTGGCACCATGGCGCTGCGCCACGCTGCGCACGATCGCCAGGCCCAGTCCGCTGCCGTTTTCCTCGCTGAAGGCCCGGCGGTAGAAGCGGTCGAACACGCGCTCGCGCTCCGCCGGCGCGATGCCGGGGCCGGCATCGTCCACCTGCAGCGTGGGCACGCCCTCGGGCGCCAAGACGCGCAGCTCGACGCGCGCCCCGGGCGGCGAGTAGCGCACCGCGTTGTCGGCCAGGTTGCGCACCAGCGCAGTCAGCGCGGCCCGGTCGCCGTCGATCGGCACCGGCGCGTCGGCGTGCAGCTCGAACTGCGTGCCACGCGCCAGCGCCAGCGGCACGGTGTCGGCCACCGCCTCGCGCACCAGCTCGCTCAGGTCCAGGCGCTGGCGCGCGGCCTCCGCGCCGGGCTCGGTGCGCGCCAGCGTCAGCAGCTGTTCCACCAGCCTTGCGGCGCGTTCGATGCCCGCCGCCAACGCTTCGGCAGCCGCCGCGCGCTCGGTATCGCTGCCGGCGCGCCCGAGCAGCTGCAGCTGCAGCTTCAGCGCCGTCAGCGGCGAGCGCAGCTCGTGCGCGGCATCGGCGACGAAGGCGCGCTGCGTGTCCAGCGACTGGCCCAGGCGCTGCAGCAGCGCGTTCAAGGCCGCGACCAGCGGCGCCACCTCCTCGGGCAGCCCCTCGGCCGGCAGCGGCTCCAGCGATTGTTCGTCGCGCTGGCGCACGCCGGCGGCCACGCGCTGCAGCGGACGCAGCGCCAGCGCCGTCAGCCACCAGGCGGCGGCGGCCATGAAGGGCGCCACCAGCAGCAGCGGCAGCACCGCGCGCCAGGCGGCATCGGCGGCCAGCTTGCGGCGGATGGACAGCGGCTGCGACACCTGGATCACGCGCGAAGGCATGGCCACGCTGAAGCTGCGCCACACCTGGCCGGCCACCGTGACATCGGCCAGGCCCAGCTGCGCACGCTGCGGCAGCGCGGCGTGCGCGCGCGAGGCATAGATGGCGCGACCGTCCGCCGTCCACACCTGCACGACGAAGTCGAGCTGCTGGTCGACCAGCGCGCTGGCCTGCGCCGGCGCGACCTCGCCCTGGTCGCGCAGCGACAGCGCCATCTGGCGCAGCTGGTAGTCGAACAGCGCCTCGGTCTCGGCGCGCACGCTGCGGTAGGTGGCCATGCCCACGCCCAGCGCGGTCACAGCCAGCATGCCCAGCACTGCCAGCAGCACGCGGGCGCGGATCGATCTCACCGGGGCAGCCCAGGTGCTGCGCGCCGCCCCGCCAGGCGGGGGTGTTCGCCCTCGAGGCGGCGCGGCGGGCTCACGCCGCCGCGTCCTCGCCGGTGTGGAGAAAGTAGCCCACGCCGCGCATGCTGCGGATGAACTCGGCGCCCAGCTTCTTGCGCAGCTGGTGCACGTACACCGACACGGCGTTGCTCTCGATCTCCTCGCCCCAGCCGTAGAGGCGGTCCTCGATCTGCGCGCGCGACAGCACCGCGCCCGGTCGCTGCATCAGCAGCTCGAGTACCGCGTATTCGCGCGCCGACAGCAGCACCGGCTGGCCGTTGCGCATCACCTGGCGCGTGGCCGGGTCGAGCGTGACGCCGCCATGCGCCAGCAGCGGCATGGCGCGGCCGGCCTGGCGGCGCAGCACCGCGCGGATGCGCGCGCCGAGCTCGTCGAGGTCGAAGGGCTTGACCAGGTAGTCGTCCGCGCCGGCGTCCAGGCCGGCGACGCGGTCGCCGGGGCCGTCGCGCGCGGTGAGCACGATCACCGGCGTGGCATCGCCGCGCGCGCGCAAGGCGCGCAGCACGTCCAGACCGTTGCCCTGCGGCAGGCCCAGGTCGAGCAGCACCAGGTCGAAGCGCTCGCTGGCCAACGTGCCCTCGGCCGCGGCGGCATCGCGCACCCAGTCGACCGCATGGCCTTCCATGCGCAGCGCGGTGCGCAGCGTGTCGCCGATCATGCGGTCGTCTTCCACCAGCAGGAAGCGCATCGTTCAGGCCTTTCGCGGCTTGCGCGCGCAAGCCACCTTGTGCAGCAGCTCGACCAGCATCGCGCGCTCGGCCGTGCTCAGCCCGGCCAGCGCGACGCGCTCCGCGGCGACGATGCGCTGCACCGCTTCGCGCGCCAGCGCCGCGCCCTGCGGCGTGGTGCGGATGTGCTGGGCGCGCCGGTCGGTGGTGCTGCGCTCGCGCTGCACCAGCGCGCGCCGCTCCAGCCGGTCGACCCACACGGTGATGTTCGGCGGCGTCACCGCCAGCGACAGCGCCAGCTGCTTGGCCGACACGCCTGGGTTCTCGTCGACCAGCGTGAGGATGGTGAACTCGACCGGGCGCAGCTCGAAACTCTGCCCGACCTGGCTGTTGAAGACCTGCGTGGTCGTCACCGCGGCCTGCGCCAGCTGGTAGCCCAGGATGTGGTGCAACCCGTCCTCGGCCAGATCGCCGAAGGCCGACAGCGTGTGCGCGGGTGGACTCATGGGCGCGATTGTCGGGCCGCGGCCGGGACGGGTCGGCGCCGGATCGGGCGGCCTGGAGTCAGTCGGTTACTTTTATTAACCATATTGCCCCACGTCGACTGTGGATTTCTGGTGCTTTCCCTATGCACGACTTCCCTAGTCGCGGAGGATTTTTTGATTATGTAGATTAACTAATCGTCGCCGAATCTCAAACCCATCCCCTTTCAAGGAGCACATCCCCATGCCGTCATCTCCCTTGTCTTCCCGGCTGCTGCCGGGCATTGCCGCCGCCGCGGCGCTGCTGGCGCTGGGCGCCTGCGGCAACGATGACGACAATGGCCTGCCGCAGCTGGCGGCGGCCCGCGGCGCCGCCTTCGTCGGCAGCTGCGCCGATCTGGCGGCCCGGCTGGCGACGCTGGCCAACACCACCATCACCGCCACCACCGACGTGACGGCGGGCACGCTGACGGTGGGTGGACAGCCGGTGCCGGCGCACTGCCGCGTCACCGGCGACATGTATTCGCGCGTCAGCACGGTGGACGGCCAGGCCTATGCCATCGGCTTCGAGATGCGCCTGCCGCTGGACTGGAACGGCCGCTTCTTCCACCAGGGCAACGGCGGCATCGACGGCAGCGTGGTCACCGCCACCGGCGCCACCGGCGGCGGCCCGCTGACGCACGCGCTGATGCAGGGCTTTGCGGTGCTCAGCTCCGACGCCGGGCACCGCGGCGCGCTCGGTCCGACCTTCGGCGTCGACCCGCAGGCGCGGCTGGACTACGGCTACCAGGCGGTGGAAAAACTGACGCCGATGGCCAAGAGCGCACTGCAGGTGGCCTACGGCAAGACGCCCGACCGCTCCTACTTCGGCGGCTGCTCCAACGGCGGGCGCCACACGATGGTGGCCGCGGCGCGTTTCGCCGACCAGTACGACGGCTTCCTGGCCGGCGCGCCCGGCTTCAACCTGCCGAAGGCGGCGGTGGCCAACATCTTCGGCGCGCAGCGCTACGCGATGGTGGCCACCGACCCGGCCGACCTGTCCACCGCCTTCACGCCGGCCGAACGCACGCTGGTGGCCAACGCCGTGCTGGCGCGCTGCGACGCGCTCGACGGCGCGACCGACGGCCTGGTGCAGGACACCAATGCCTGCCAAGCCACCTTCAGCCTGGCCAACGACGTGCCCACCTGCAGCGGCGCACGCGACGGCAGCTGCCTGTCGGCGGAACAGAAGACCGCCATCGCGCCGATCTTCAGTGGCGCCACCACCAGCACCGGCGCGGCGGTGTACGCGAGCTTCCCCTACGACGCCGGCCTGGGCTCGGGCGGCATCCCGTTCTGGGAGTTCACCGCGCCCGTGGCGCTGGATTCCGGCGCGGTGGGCTTCATCTTCGGCACGCCGCCGGCCGACCCGGCCACCTTCAATGGCCCGGCCTTTGCGTTGGGCGCGAACATCGACGACCTGGTGGCCAGCATCAACGCCACCAGCGGCATCTACACCGAATCGGGCATGAGCTTCGCCACGCCGCCGAACCCCACCAACCTGTCGCGGCTGAAGAACCGCGGCGCCAAGATGATGGTCTATCACGGCGTCAGCGACCCGATCTTCTCGGTGGACGACACCGCCGCCTGGTACGACGGGCTGCGCGCGGCCAATGGCGGCAATGCCGCCAACTTCGCACGCTTCTATCGTGTGCCCGGCATGGGCCATTGCTCGGGCGGGCCGTCGACCGACCAGTTCGACATGCTCAGCGCGCTGGTCGCCTGGGTCGAACAAGGCACCGCGCCGGACAGCGTGCCGGCCAGCGCGCGCGGCGCCGGCAATGCCGGCGGCGCCAATGCCGAGGTGCCGGCCGACTGGGCGGCCGACCGCACGCGCCCGCTGTGCCCGTATCCGAAGGTGGCACGCTACAAGGGCAGCGGCAGCCTCGACGCCGCCGACAGCTTTGCCTGCCAGTAGGCGGCAGGTGCCGGGTTTACCTGGGTGTGCCGCGCCCCGCGAGGGCTGAGCGGCACTGCGAAAATGCGGGCCGGGCGATCCGGCCCGCGCCATTTTCTGGAACCGACATGCGCATTCAACGACGTACCTTCCTCGGCGCCACCGCGGCGCTGGCCGCTCCGGCGCTGCTTCGCGCGCAGGCCATCGAAAAGCCCAAGCTGAGCATCGCCGTGGGCGGCAAGAACCTGCTGTACTACCTGCCGCTGACCATCGCCGAGCAGCTGGGCTACTTCAAGGACGAAGGCCTGGACCTGACCATCGTCGACTTCGCCGGCGGCGCGCGCGCGCTGCAGGCGGTGGTGGGCGGCAGCGCCGACGTGGTCTCGGGCGCCTTCGAGCACACGGTGAACATGCAGTTCAAGGGCCAGCCGATGCGCGCCTTCGTGCTGCAGGGCCGTGCGCCGATGATCGTGCTGGGCGTGAACCCGAAGACGATGCCCAACTTCAAGACGGTGGCCGACCTGAAGGGCAAGAAGGTCGGCGTCACCGCGCCGGGCAGCTCGACCAACGTGATGGTCAACTTCATCCTCGCCAAGGCCGGGCTGAAACCCAGCGACGTGTCGATCGTCGGTGTCGGGGCCGGCCAGGGCGCGGTGGCAGCGATGCGTTCGGGGCAGATCGACGCCATCAGCAACCTCGACCCGGTGATCACGCTGCTGGCGCGTTCGGGCGACCTGAAGATCGTCTCGGACACGCGCATCGTGGCCGAATCGGACCAGGTCTTCGGCGGGCCGATGCCGGCCGGCTGCCTTTATGCGCCGCAGCCCTTCATCGACAAGAACCCGGCCACCGCGCAGGCACTGGCCAACGCCATGGTGCGCGCCAACAAGTGGATCCAGGCCGCCGGCCCCAGCGAGGTGATCAAGACCGTGCCCGAGAGCTACCTGCTGGGCGACCGCGCGGTCTACATCGACGCCTTCCTGGCTGCCAAGGGCGCGCTGTCGCCGGACGGCATGATCCCCGAGGCCGGCCCGGAGACGGCCTTCCGCGCGCTGGCCAGCATCGATCCGGCACTGGCCAAGGCCAAGCTGGACCTGAAGGCGGTGTACACCAACGACTTCGTCAAGAGGGCCAACGCCAAGTATCCGAAGGGCTGATGCGGCCATGACCGGCGCCCAAGTCATCGTGCTGGCGATGCCGGTCTTCCTGCTGGCCATCGCGCTGGAGTTCGCGGTCGGCGTCGCGCGCCGGCGCAACACCTATCGCCTCAACGACACCCTGGGCAGCCTGGGCCTGGGCGTGATGAGCCAGGTCTTCGACGCCTTCGGCACGCTGTTCAAGGTGGCGATGTACAGCTGGGTGTGCCAGCACGTGGCGCTGTTCGAGCTGTCGGCCACGTCGCTGTGGGTGTGGATAGCCGCGCTGCTCGGCTACGACTTCTGCTACTACTGGCTGCACCGCGCCGGCCACCGCGTCGGCGTGCTGTGGGCCGCACACGTGGTGCACCATCAGAGCGAGGACTACAACCTCGGCACGGCGCTGCGCCAGACCAGCAGCGGCTTCCTGCTCGGCTGGATCTTCTACCTGCCGCTGGCCGTGGCGGGGGTGCCGCCGCTGGTCTTCGGCGTGGTGGCGCTGATCGACCTGCTGTATCAGTTCTGGGTACACACCCAGCAGGTCAGCAGGCTCGGCTGGTTCGACCGCTGGTTCTGCAGCCCCAGCAACCACCGCGCGCACCATGCCGTGAACCAGCGCTACCTGGACAAGAACTACGGCGGCATCCTGATCGTCTGGGACCGGCTGTTCGGCAGCTTCGCCGAGGAGGACGATCGCGACCCGGTGGTCTACGGCACGCGTGCGCCGCTGCGCAGCTTCGACCCGCTGTGGGCCAACCTGCAGGTGTATCGCGAGCTGTGGCTTGACAGCTGGCGCACGCGCTCGTGGGCCGACAAGCTGCGCGTGTGGCTCGAACCGCCTGGGTGGCGGCCGGCCGACGTGGCCGCGCGCTGGCCGAAGCCGGTCTTCGACATCCAGCGGGTGCAGCGCTTCGACCCGCCGCTGCCGCCACGCGCCGCGTGGCTGGCCGTCGCGCTGTTCGTGATCGCGCTGCTCGGCCTGGGGCTGTTCCTGTGGAACGTGCATCGGCTGTCGCTGGGCGAGCAGCTGCTGGGCGGCGCGGCACTGGTGGCGGCGCTGTGGGCCATCGGCGCGCTGACGCAGCCGCGCGGCGCCGACGCACCGGACGCGCAAGCCATGGCGGCCGGCCGATGAACACGCCGGCACTCGAACTGCAGGGCATCGCCTGCACCTTCGTCAGCAAGGACGACCCGGGCCAGCGCTACACCGCGGTGCGCGATGTCTCGCTCACCGTGGGCGATGGCGAGTTCGTCTCGGTGGTCGGCCCCACCGGCTGCGGCAAGAGCACGCTGCTCAACGTCGGCGCCGGCCTGCTGGCGCCGAGCAGCGGCACGGTGCAGGTCTTCGGCCAGCCGCTGCAAGGCATCAATACCCGCGCCGGCTACATGTTCCAGACCGAGAGCCTGATGCCCTGGCGCACGGCGCTGCGCAACGTCATGGCCGGGCTGGAGTTCCGCGGCCTGCCCGAGGCCGAGGCGCGCCGCCAGGCCGAGGACTGGCTCAAGCGCGTCGGCCTGGGCGGCTTCGGCGACCGCTACCCGCACCAGCTGTCCGGCGGCATGCGCAAGCGCACCAGCCTGGCGCAGACGCTGGCGCTGGACCCGGACATCATCCTGATGGACGAGCCCTTCTCGGCGCTGGACATCCAGACGCGGCAGCTGATGGAAAACGAGGTGCTGGAGCTTTGGGCGGCCAAGAAGAAGGCCGTGCTGTTCATCACCCACGACCTCGACGAGGCCATCGCCATGAGCGACCGCGTGGTGGTGCTGTCGGCCGGGCCGGCGTCGCACCCGATCGGCGAATTTGCCATCGACCTGGCGCGCCCGCGCGACGTGGCCGAGGTGCGCACCAGCCCGCG
>CAYUPF010000139.1:4965-10659 GCA_964446545.1 uncultured Rubrivivax sp. | reverse complement strand
TTCCTCAGACCAGGTTGCGCAGCTTGCGCAGCGCCACCGACAGCATCGCCAAGTCGGCCGACTTGGCGTCGGCCAGCTCGGCCAGCAGCCGCCGGGCGCTGTGCAGTTCCTGCTGATTCTCGCCTTCCCAGGCCTGCAGCATCTGCAGCGCGCTGCCCTCGCGCCGGCTCAGTACCTCCAGCGCGATGCTGCGCTGCAGCTCGGCCAGTTCGTCGCCGAGCGCAATCTTCGCCAGCGCGTCCCAGTAGCCGTCGGCCGCCAGCGCCTCGATCTGCTGCTGCACCCGCTGCAGCCCCAGGCTCGCGCCCAGATCGCGGTGCAGCTCGCACACCTGCTCCAGCGGCAACCGCGTGGCCTCGGCGATCTCGGCGATGTCCAGTGCATCGAACAGGCCGTCGGTCGCGGCCACCGCCTGCGCCAGTGCGCCCGGCACGCCCGCAGCCACCCAGTCGGCCACCAGCGGGCGTGAGGCCGCAGCCGGCTCCAGCCGCGCGCGCTGCATCGCCACCGCCGGCGTCAGCCGCGCGATCAGCGGCTGCACGCCTTCAGCTAGGCGCCGCGGGTGCAGCAGCCAGGTGGTGGCGCGCACCGCCAGAGCGCGCATGTGGTTGCTCATCGCCGCCTGCACCGCGTCGGCGACGCGGTTGTCCAGCGCCTCGATCTGCTTCCACAGCGTGCCGAAGCAGAACACTTCGCGGGTAATGAGGTAGGCGCGCACGATCTGCGCGGGCGGGGCGCCGGTCATCTCGGTCAGCCGGTGCACGAAGCTCGGGCCGACGCGGTTGACCATGCGGTTCAGCACGTGCGTGGCGATGATCTCGCGCTTCAGCGGGTGGCGCGGAATGTAGGCGCTGAACTTCTCGCGCAGCAGCGGCGGAAAGTAGCGCGCCAGCGCGGTCGCCACCCACGGGTCCTCGGGCAGATCCGATGCGACCAGTTCGTCCGACAACCACATCTTGCCGTAGGCCAGCAGCACCGCCAGCTCGGGGCTGGTCAGCCCCAGGCCCTGCGCCCGGCGTTCGGCGATCTGCTCGTCGCTGGGCAGGAACTCGATGGCGCGGTCGAGCCGCCCCGTCTTCTCCAGGTGCCGCATGAAGCGCGCCTGGCGGTCCAGCAGCGCCACGCCCAGCGCGCGCGTCTGCGACAGCACCTGCGTCTGGAAGTAGTTGTCGGCCAGCACCTGGGCGGCCACGTCCTCGGTCATCTGCGGCAGCAGCGTGTTGCGCTGCTTCTCGGTCATCTCGCCGTCGGCGATGGCCAGGCCGAGCAGGATCTTGATGTTGACCTCGTGGTCGGAAGTGTCCACGCCGGCCGAGTTGTCGATGGCATCGGTATTGATGCGCACGCCCGCCAGCGCCGCCTCGATGCGCCCGAGCTGCGTGCAGCCCAGGTTGCCGCCTTCGGCCAGCACCTTGCAGCGCAGCGCGGCACCGTCGATGCGCAGCGCGTCGTTGGCGCGGTCGCCGACGGCCGCATGGCTTTCGCTGCGCGACTTGATGTAGGTGCCGATGCCACCGTTGTAGAGCAGATCCACCGGCGCCTTGAGGATGGCGCTGAGCAGTTCGGCCGGCGCCAGTCGCTCGGCCTCGATGCCCAATGCGGCGCGCGCCTGCGGCGACAGCGGGATCGACTTCTGGGCGCGCGACCAGACGCCGCCGCCTTCGGAGATGAGCTGCGCGTCGTAGTCGGCCCAGGACGAGCGCGGCAACTTGAACAGCCGTTCGCGTTCGGCAAAGGAAGCGGCCGCATCCGGGTTGGGGTCGATGAAGACGTGGCGGTGGTCGAAGGCGGCCAGCAGCCGGATGTGCTTCGACAGCAGCATGCCGTTGCCGAACACGTCGCCCGACATGTCGCCGACGCCGACGACGCTGAAGTCCTGGCTCTGCGTGTCCACGCCCAGCTCGCGGAAATGGCGCTTGACACTTTCCCAGGCGCCGCGCGCGGTGATGCCCATGGCCTTGTGGTCGTAGCCGACGCTGCCGCCGGAGGCGAAGGCGTCGCCCAGCCAGTGGCCGTATTCGGCCGAGATGGCGTTGGCATGGTCGGAGAAGCTGGCCGTGCCCTTGTCGGCCGCCACCACCAGGTAGGGGTCGTCGCCGTCGAGCCGGCGCACCAGCGGCGGCGCTTGCACCTGGCCAGCAACCCGGTTGTCGGTCAGGTCGAGCAGCGCGCGCAGGTAGTCCTGGTAGCAGGCCACGCCTTCCTTGAGGTAGGCCTCGCGCTCACTGGCCGGCGGCGCTTTCTTCAGCACGAAGCCGCCCTTGCTGCCCACCGGCACGATGACGGTGTTCTTCACCATCTGCGCCTTTACCAGGCCCAGCACCTCGGTGCGGAAATCCTCCGGCCGGTCGCTCCAGCGCAGGCCGCCGCGCGCCACCTTGCCGCCGCGCAAGTGGATGCCTTCGAAGCGCGGCGAGTAGACGAAGATCTCGACCAGCGGCCGTGGGCTGGGCAGCCCGGGTACCTGGGCTGAATCCAACTTGAAGCTCAGGAAGCTGCGCAGCGGCCCGGCCGCGCCGCTATGGCCGACGCCGCTGCGCCAGCGGTTGGTGCGCAGCGTGGCCTGGATCAGCGCCAGCAGCTGGCGCAGCACGCGGTCTTCGTTGAGGTTGACGACGCGGTCCAGCGCCAGGCCGATGGCATGCACCTGCTCGGTAGCCGCGGCGTCGTCGTGCTCGCTCGGGTGCAGCCGCAGCTGGAACAGCTTGACCAGCATGCGCGCGATGTGCGGCTGCGCCGCCAGCGTGGCCTCGATCGTGCCCTGCGACAACGCGAAACCGATCTGCTTGCAGTACTTGGCATAGGCGCGCAGCACGACGATGTCGTCCGCGGCCAGCCCGGCGCGCAGCACCAGGCGGTTGAAATCATCGTTCTCGACCTCGCCGCGAAAGACCTGCGCGAAGGCATCTTCGAACAAGCGCGCCAGCACCTCGGGCTCGAGCTCGTCGGAGACCTTGGCCTCGAGCTTGAAGTCATGCATCGACACCCGTGCGCCATCGCCGTTGCCCTGGCGGATGCGGAAGTTGTCCTCACCCATCACGCGCACGCCCATGTGCTCGAGCATCGGCAGGCTGTCCGACAACACCACCGGCCCTCCCAGGCGGTAGACCTTGAAGCCCAGGCTGTGCGCGCTGCCGCCCAGCGGCCGGTACAAGGCCAGGCCCAGCGGCTGCTCGGGCGTCAGTGCGTCGATCTTCAGCAGGTCGGGCACGGCGGCGCGGGCCCGATAGATTTCCCGGTAGACCTGCGGCACGCTCGCACCCCAGCGCTTGAACAGCGCCATGCCCTGGCCCTCGCCGAGCTCGTCGACGAGCGCGTCGCGCAGCTCGTCGTCCCAGCGCCGCGCGGCCTCGGCCAGCCGGCTTTCGACCTCGCGCGGATCGTAGGCCGGCACCTGACCCGGCGGCGTGCGGATGGTGATGTGCACGCGCGCCAGCAGCGTGTCGCCGAGCAACACGCCGAAGTCGGCGCGCTGGCCACCGAAGGCGGCCATCAGGATGGCCTGGAACTTCTTGCGCAGCTCGGTGGAATAGGCTTCGCGCGGCACGTACACCAGGCAGGAGACGAAGCGCTCGAAGGGGTCGCGCCACAGGAACAGGCGCAGGCGCGGGCGTTCGCCGGCGGCCAGGATGCCCAGCGCGGTGCTGTAGAGCTCGTCCTCGCCGATCAGGAACAGATCGTCGCGCGGGTAGGTGGCCAGGATGTGCGCCAGCGCCTTGGCCAGGTGGCCGCCTTCGGGCAGCGCGGCGCGCTGCACCACCGCGGCCACCTTGTGGCGCAGCAGCGGGATCTCCTCGACCCGCGCGCTGTAGGCGGTGGCGCTGAACAGGCCGATGAAACGGTGCTCGCCGATCACCTCGCCGGCGGCGTTGTAGCGCTTGATGCCCACGTAGTCGCTGTAGCCGGGCCGGTGCACGGTGGAGCGGGTGTTGGAGCGCGTCACCAGCAGCACCGGCGTCGGTGCGTGGGCCATCGCACGCGCCGGCGCCGGCACCGCGGCGAAGCTGGCCGACACGTCCTGCCGCGATTCGCGCAGCACACCCAGGCCGCTGCCCGGCACCAGGCGCAGCAGGTCCTCGCCCCGCTCGTGCACCAGGTCGTGGCGGCGGTAGCCGAGCAGCGTCAGGTGGTCGTCGGCCAGCCATTGCAGGAAGGCGCGGCTTTCGGCGGCCAGCGCCGGCGGTACCGTCGGTGGGGCGGATTCGAGTTCGGCGACAGCCCCGTGCAGCCGCTCGCGCATCGGGCGCCAGTCGCGCACCGCGGCACGCACATCGTCGAGCACGCGCTCCAGCCCGGCCGCCAGCTCGGCGCGCTGGCCCGAGTCGACGAGCCGATCCACCTCGATGTGCATCCAGGATTCGCGCGCCGCGCGCGGGCCGGTCTCTTCGGCGCGCAGCTCGCGCAGCGCCTGCAGCTGCCCCTGTGCATCGCGCTCCACCACCAGCACCGGGTGCACGATCAGGTGCAGCGACAGGCCCTGGCGGTAGATCTCCATCGTGGTGGAGTCCACCAGGAAGGGCATGTCGTCGTTGACCACCTCGACGACGGTGTGGCGCGAGGCCCAGCCCTGCTCGGCCAGCGACGGGCTGATGACGCGCAGACGGGTCGTGCCGGGCAAACGCTCGGCGCCGAACTGCCAGCTCGACAGCAGCGCGCCGAGCAGGTCTTCGGGGGAGCGCGTCGCCAGGTCGTCGAAATCCAGATGGTGGAAGTAGGCGCGAGCAAAGGCCTCGACATGCGCGCGCTGCGCCGCCTGCAGCCGCGGTGCCGCCAGCGCCAGCACGGCATCGATGCGCTCGCGGCGCGCCGCCTCGGTAGTTGAGTTCATGGGGCAGTCTCCTGGCGTGGCGGCGCTCGCCGACAGCGGCAGCACCCTTCACGGTACCGCCGCGCAGCTTACGCCTGTGGACGCGGTCGCGGACGCGGCGCGCTACGATCGCCCCTCGCTGAACTGTGGACCCTGATCGATGAGCAAGCTCAACCTCGAAGTCAACGGCCAGGCCGTGCAACTGCAGGTGGACCCCCACCGCCTGCTGGTGGAAGTGCTGCGCGAGCAGCTCGGGCTGACCGGCACCCATGTCGGCTGCGACACCAGCCAGTGCGGCGCCTGCACCGTGCTGCTCGACGGCCAGCCGGTGAAGAGCTGCACGCTGCTTGCGTTGCAGGCCGAAGGCCGGCGCGTGACCAGCATCGAAGGGCTGGCGCCCGGCGGCGAGCGCCACCCGATCCAGCAGGCCTTCATCGACTGCCACGGCCTGCAATGCGGCTTCTGCACGCCGGGCATGATCATGTCCACCGCGGCGCTGCTGCAGCACACGCCCGACCCGAGCCAGGCGCAGATCGAACACGCGCTCGAAGGCAACCTGTGCCGCTGTACCGGCTACGTCAACATCGTCGCCGCGGTCAGGCAGGCGGCCGGCGCACTGGCGGGGGGCGCGAAATGAGCGCCGTCGCCCAGCGCTTCGGCAGCGGCCAGGCCGTGCGCCGCATCGAGGACCCGGCGCTGGTCGCCGGCCAGGGCCGGTTCACCGACGACGTGTCGCTGCCCGGCCAGACCTGGCTGAGCTTGCAGCGCTCGCCCTATCCGCATGCGCGCATCGCCGCCATCGACAGCTCGGCCGCGCTGGCGCTGCCCGGCGTGCTGGCGGTGTACAGCGGTGCCGACCTGGTGAAGGCCGGCGTCAAGCCGATGGC
>CAYUPF010000139.1:1818-4865 GCA_964446545.1 uncultured Rubrivivax sp. | reverse complement strand
GCCGCCGAGATGCGCCACGGCAATGCCGAGGCCTGCGACGCGGCCTTCGCCAAGGCCGCGCACGTGGTGGCGCTGGACCTGGACAACCAGCGCCTCGCACCGGCTTCGCTGGAGCCGCGCAGCGTGCTCGGCAGCTTCGACGCCGGCCGCGTGACGCTGCGCATGAGCACGCAGATGCCCGGCGGTGTGCGCGACACGCTGTGCAACGAAGTCTTCGGCTGGCCCACCGACAAGCTGCGCGTGGTCGTCGGCGATGTCGGCGGCGGCTTCGGCATGAAGACCGGCGCCTATCCGGAAGACATCGTCGTCGCCTTCTGCGCGCACGCGCTGGCCAAGCCGGTGAAATGGGTGTCCGAGCGTAGCGAGGAATTCCTGGGCGCCAGCCATGGCCGCGCCGTCCACAGCCATGCCGAACTGGCGCTGGACGCCGACGGGCGCGTGCTCGGTCTGCGCGTGCAGTCGCAGGCCGATGTCGGCGCCTATGCCACCACCACCGGCGTGATCATCCAGCTGCTGATCGGGCCGTGGGTGTCGACCAGCGTCTACGACATCCAGACCATCGACTTCAAGCTGCAGGCGGTGCTGACGAACACCACGCCGCTGGGCGCCTACCGCGGCGCCGGCCGGCCCGAGGCCATCTACATCATCGAGCGGCTGATGGACGCGGCCGCGCGCCAGCTGAAGCTGGATCCGGCCGAGATCCGCAGGCGCAACATGATCCGCCCGGAGCAGATGCCCTACACCAACCCGATGGGGCAGACCTACGACAGCGGCAAGTTCGAATCGGTGCTGACGCAGGCCGTGGCGCAGGCCGACTGGGCCGGCTTCGAGGCGCGCGCCGCGCAGTCGAAACAGGCCGGCAAGCTTCGCGGCCGCGGCATGGCGGCGTTCCTCGAATGGACCGGCGGCAACGTCTTCGAGGAACGCGTCACCGTCAACGTCTCGGGCGACGGCTTCATCGAGGTCTTCAGCGCCACGCAGGCCATGGGCCAGGGCATCGCCACCAGCTACGCGCAGCTGGTGGTGGACGTGTTCGGCGTGCCCATCGACAAGGTGCGCATCGTGCAGGGCGACACCGACCGCGGCACCGGCTTCGGCAGCGCCGGTTCGCGCTCGCTCTTCGTCGGCGGCTCGGCCGTGCGCGTGGCCTCCGAGCGCACCGTGGAAAAGGCGCAGGCGCTGGCCGCCGATGCGCTGGAGACCGCGCCCAAGGACATCGAGTACCGAGAAGGCGTGTTCCGCGTCGTCGGCACCGACCGGCAGATCGGCCTGTTCGAGCTGGCGGCGAAACAGAGCGACCATCAGGTCTATGTCGATTCCACCAGCGCGGTGCAGGCGCCGAGTTGGCCCAACGCCTGCCACATCTGCGAGGTCGAGCTCGACCCCGACACCGGCGCGGTGGCGGTGGTGAGCTATGCCTCGGTCAACGATGTCGGCCGCGCCATCAACCCGACCATCGTCATCGGCCAGCTCGACGGCGGCGCGGTGCAGGGCCTGGGCCAGGCGCTGTGCGAGCAGGTGGTGTACGAACGTTCGTCGGGCCAGCTGCAGACCGGCACATTGATGGACTACGCGCTGCCGCGCATCGACCTGGTGAAGAGCTTCAAGACCGCGCTCGACCAGAGCACGCCCTGCCTGACCAACCCGCTGGGCGTCAAGGGCGTGGGCGAGCTGGGCACCATCGGCGCCACGCCGGCGGTGGTCAATGCGGTGGTGGACGCGCTGACGCGCGCTGGCGCCGGTGAACGCGCGGCGAAGCTGCAGATGCCGCTGCTGAGCGAACGTGTGTGGTCGGCGCTGCACGGCCAAACTGCCTGAGGAACCCGCGATGACCCCTTTTGCCTTCCACCGCCCCGCGTCCGTGGCCTCGGCCGTGCAGCTGCGCGCGGCACAGTCCGAGGCCAGCTACCTGGCCGGCGGCCAGTCGCTGCTGCCGGCCATGAAGCTGGGCCTGGCCGCGCCCAGCGAGCTGATCGACCTGGCGCTGCTGCCCGGCGCCAGCGGCATCGCGCTCGAAGCCGGCAGCCTGCGCATCGGCGCGATGACGCCGCATGCCGTGGTGGCCGCGTCGGCCGAGGTGCAGAACAAGCTGCCGGCGCTGGCCGCGCTGGCCGACGGCATCGGCGACCCGGCCGTGCGCACGCGCGGCACGCTCGGCGGCAGCCTGGCGCAGAACGACCCGGCCGCCTGCTACCCGGCCGCCGTGCTGGGCCTGGGTGCCACCGTGCACACGGACAGGCGCCAGATCGCCGCCGATGACTTCTTCCTCGGCCTGTATCAGACCGCGCTGCAGCCGGGCGAGCTGATCACCGCGGTGAGCTTCCCGCTGCCGCAGCGCGCGGCCTACGTGAAGTTCAAGCAGCCGGCCTCGCGCTTTGCATTGGTGGGCGTGTTCGTCGGCCAGGGGCCGCAGGGCGTGCGTGTGGCCGTCACCGGTGCCGGGCCCTGCGTCTTCCGCGCCAGCGCGCTGGAAGCGGCGCTGGCCAAGGACTGGTCGGCCGGGGCCATCGAGGGCATCGCCATGCCGGCCGACGATCTGAACACCGACCTGCACGCCAGCGCCGCCTACCGCGCGCACCTGGTCGGCGTGCTGGCGCGGCGCGCGCTCAGCCAGGCCGACTGAGCTCGGCACAGGCCGCGATCAGGCATCGCAGCACCCGGTCGCGGTCGACGCCGATCCACAGCGGCAGGCGCAGCAGCCGGTCCGCTGTCGCATCGGTGTGCGGCATCGGCGTGGCGGTGCGCGCGAAGCGCCGGCCCGCCGGCGAGGAATGCAGCGGCACGTAGTGGAACACCGGGCTGACGCCGGCGGCGCGCATGTGGCGGATCACGGCCTGGCGCGCGTCCAGCGAGGGCAGCAGCACGTAATATATGTGGGCGTTGTGCGCGCAGTGCTCCGGCACGACCGGGCGCCGCAGCCAGCCGCGCGCCTCGATCTGCGCCAGGCCATCGTGGTAGTGCTGCCAGATGTCGAGGCGGCGGCGCAGGATGTCGTCGCCCTGCTCCAGCTGCGCCTGCAGGAAGGCGGCGATCAGCTCGCCCGGCAG
>CAYUPF010000139.1:0-1718 GCA_964446545.1 uncultured Rubrivivax sp. | reverse complement strand
CAGGCCGTGCCGCCGCGCGATCGCCAGATGGTGTCCATCTCGCAGGCCACGCCGGCATAGTGCACCGGCACGATGGCGCGGGTGCGGGGTGTGATCGCCGCCTCGATCAGCTGCTCGTCGAGATTCAGCGTGTCCGGCCGGATGTCGACGAACACCGGCACGGCGCCGCGCAGCACGAAGGCATTGGCGGTGGAGGCGAAGGTGTACGAGGGCATGATCACCTCGTCGCCCGGCCCCACGCCGGCCAGCAGCGCACTCATCTCCAGCGCCGCCGTGCACGAATGGGTGAGCAGCGCCTTCTTGCAGCCGATGGCCTGCTCGAGCTGCGCGTGGCAGCGGCGCGTGAAGCTGCCGTCGCCGGCGAGCATGCCGTTGGCATGAGCCTCGGCGATGTTGGCGAACTCACGGCCGGTCATGAAGGGCCGGATGAACGGTTCCAAGAATCCATCCCTTCAGGTCGCGGAACGCGACGCGGCGTACACGATACGCCTGCCGCGGCCCGCGCCCTCGGCCATCGAGCGGCGTGATACAGTCGCGCCCCATGCATCGCGCCACGTTCCGCTTTACGAGCTACTGGTTTACGGCCCCACCCGGCGGCTGGAGTCATTGGCGCGCGTAGATCGACACGACGCACCCGATCCAGAAGAACCGCCGGCAACCCCGGCGGTTTTTTGTTGCCTGCATCCGATGAACCGAGGAGCCCCCACCATGCATTCCAGAAGCCACGGCGCCGAGAGCCGCCACGCGCTGAGCGAGAAAACCAGCGAAACCGACGACCAGCGCATCAAGGACGTCACGCCCTTGCCGCCGCCCGAGCATCTGATTCGTTTCTTCCCGATCGCCGGCACGCCGGTGGAAAAGCTGATCGGCAAGACGCGCCACGCGGTGCGGCAGATCATGCAGCACAAGGACGACCGGCTGCTGGTGATCATCGGCCCATGCTCCATCCACGACCCGGCCGCGGCGCTGGACTATGCGCGCCGGCTGCTGCCGCTGCGCCAGCAATACGCCGACACGCTGGAGATCGTGATGCGCGTGTACTTCGAAAAGCCGCGCACCACCGTCGGCTGGAAGGGGCTGATCAATGACCCCTACCTGGACGAGAGCTACCGCATCGACGAAGGGCTGCGCATCGCGCGGCAATTGCTGGTGGAGATCAACCGCCTGGGCATGCCGGCGGGCAGCGAGTTCCTGGACGTGATCAGCCCGCAGTACATCGGCGACCTGATCAGCTGGGGCGCGATCGGCGCGCGCACCACCGAAAGCCAGGTGCACCGCGAGTTGGCCTCGGGACTGAGCGCGCCGGTGGGCTTCAAGAACGGCACCGATGGCAACGTCAGGATCGCGATCGACGCGATCCAGGCGGCGGCGCGGCCGCACCACTTCCTGTCGGTGCACAAGAACGGCCAGGTGGCGATCGTCGAGACCAAGGGCAACAAGGACTGCCACGTCATCCTGCGCGGCGGCAAGACACCGAACTACGACGCGGCGCACGTGGCCGCGGCCTGCAAGGAGATCGAGGCCGCCAAGCTGGACTGCACGCTGATGGTCGACTGCAGCCATGCCAACAGCAGCAAGCAGCACGAGCGCCAGGTCGACGTGGCACGCGACGTGGCCGCGCAGATGAAGGCCGGCAGCCGCTGCATCTTCGGCGTGATGGTCGAAAGCCACCTGGTGGAAGGCAGCCAGAAGTTCAGCGCCGGCAAGGACGACCCGGC
>CAYUPF010000138.1:0-10708 GCA_964446545.1 uncultured Rubrivivax sp. | reverse complement strand
TCGGCGGTGAACATCTACAAGGCGATGGGCGGCGGCTGGGTGGCGCAGGCCGACCAGATGAGCGGCAGCACGCGGGCGCCACCGCCAAGCGCGCTGCCGCCGCCCTTGTTCTGAGGGTCAGTGCGCAGCGCCCTGCTGTTGGCTGCGCGGGTCGAACAAGACTTTGCCGACCCTGGTCGTGCGACCTACTGCGGTGGATTGCTGATACAGCTGTACGACGAGGCCTGAGCGGGAGCGCCACCCAGGTAGCGCGGATAGCTGGGGTACGTGCACATCGGCAGCGAGCGCGCTCCGGCAGTGACGATCGGCACCAGCGGCGGGGCGTCACCCTTCTCGACCCAGGCGACGACCATGCCCAGCCGGTCGTGATTGCTCGGTATCGCGAAGCTCGTATTGGGCTCGCCGGCGCCATTGACATTGAAGGCGTTGCCGCTGAGGCCATGGCCAGTCATCGGCAGCACCCACAGGCGCGCGAAAGCGTCGACCGCCTCCTGTCCCATCGTGTCGATCACCGCCTTGTAGTAGTCGAGTTGTGCGCCCGGCGAGGCCAGCGTGTCGTTGGTGCCGATGACCGAGATGAGCTTGCCGCCGCGGTTCTTGAACGCGGCCAGGTTCGGGGCCACCGAGTCCACCCATCCAGACACGACGATGCGACGGTCGTTCAGGATTCCGCCCTCGACATAGCTCAGCGGGTTGGCGCTCAGGTCCTGGTACAGGAAGCCCATCAGCGCAGGCCCCCCCAGCCAGCTGTAGATCGGCGCCGCGTCCGTTGCGCCCTGCTGGCCGCGATAGCGCGTGGGCACGATGATGCCGTTGCCGCCCGGGTCGGTGCCCGGCATGTACATGCCGAAACTGGTCGTGCCGTTCACCAGCGGCGTGGCGAACAGGTAGGGCGTGTAGGTGAACTTCAGCGTCTCGATCTGGCCGTCGGTGAAGCAGGCTGCCGCCGAAGTGTTGGAGGGGTTCGGGTCGATGCCATTCGGGCAGCGCTTGGCAGACCATGGGTTGTAGCCGGCCGGGTGCTGCTTGACGTCGAAGACCTTGCGGCAGCCCATGTAGTTGTTGATGACACCATCCATAAGCCCGTCCAGAGCGTCGCACTGGCGCATGAACTCAGTGCTGATCGCAGTGCGTTTGGCCTGTGTGACCCAGTTGTCCAGCGGAATTTCTTGGATTCGCTGCGCCGCGCGGCTGAGCGCGAGGTTGGAGAAGCTCAGCACGGGCACGGTGACCGCAATGCCGTCGAAGGCTTCCGGATAGCGCTGGGCCATCGTCAGGCCCTCGCGCCCGCCCTGGGAGCCGCCGAACCAGTACCTGTAGACCGGAACGCCGCTGTAGGCGCGCTGCTGCAGCACGCTTGCGGCGTCGTAGGTCTTCTTCATCTGCATGAAGCCGAAGTTCATGATCGACTCGTCGTTCACCGCCCACGCAGGGTTGGACTGGTGCCCGGAGTCGCTGCCGGCGGTCGCCATGCCGAGGTTGTTGTAGGCCGCGCTGGCCAATGCCGGGACCGAACCATTCATACCGGCACCGCCCATCTGCGCATAGCGGTAGGCATAGCGCTGCGGCAGAGTCACGCCGAAGTTGATGTTCGGCGCAGTAGGTTCGATCGGCGTCATGTTGCCGTTGACACGGCAGAAGGCCTGGTTCGAGCCAGAGGCGTCGGTCCAGGCGTGCGAGGTCAGGTTCACGCCGGACACCGGCTCGCCGATCTCACTGACCGGGACGCTGGTACCCAACTTTGCCGAGTTGCAGTCGGCGGAGGTGATCACGTGGATCCGTACCTCGTCCAAAGGCGCAGACGTGGCCTTGCCGGCGGACAGCTGCACCAGGTTGGCGCCGTTGACCAGGCCGGGCACGGTGGCCGTCATCGCGTTGGTGCCGGCCACCGGCACGAACAGCGATGTCACGTTGGCGCCGTTGAGCTTGACCACCGAGCGCAGAATCAACGCCTGCGACGGCGCCGAGATCCGCAGCGTGACCGCGTTGGCGGTGGCTGCCGGAAAGGCGACGGTATCGAACTGGTAACCGCTCTGCGCCAGCGCGGCCGTCGACAGCAGCAGGCTCAAGGCGGTGCCGAAGGGCACGGCGATCGGAAGTGCACGTTGTTTCATGAACTCAGTCTCCTCTTGAAATAGTGGCAATGTGTCCGTGGGAGGCCACCGACCCTGCAGTTGTCCGTCCGGACACCTGCAGGGTTGATGCCAAGGCGACCCGTCTGTCGCACGGTCTGCAGTTCAGCCGGCCGCCAACTCTGTCCGATGAAGGCTGCTGCTGCCGTCGCGCCTAGGGCGACGGAGCGCAACGAGCGCACCGCCTGCGGCCAGCACAAGGGCGAGCGACCCTGGTTCAGGCACCACGGACACGGAGGCTAGCGTGTCACCGCTGAAGTTGAGGGCCCACGCCGAGCTGCGGTTGTTGCCCATGAAGTCGCAGAACGACCCGTTGTTGCAGCCAAATGCGTTGGTGAAGTTGATCTGGCCGGCCTGCGCGAACCCATCGGCCAAGTTGAAGCCGAGCATATAGTTGTCGGCCTGTGTCAATGCCACGGTGTACAAGCCGGCGGCCAGCGAGGCGGTCGTGAATGCAGCGTCCAAGGCCTCGCCGGTGGCAGGGTCCACAGGTACGTCGACACCGTCGTCGCTTTGATACAGCAATGCACCGAGGTTCGAGAACAGGTAGAGCACACTGTCAAAGCCGCCGGCCGCCACCAGGTTGCCGTAGGAATTGGTTCCACCCGCGTAGCCAATGCTCGTGACGGTGACGGCGCCGGGGCCGGTGAGAGTCAGGGTGAACATCTGGACGCCATCATCCCGCGAAAAGTTTCCGCTGTGCGAGACGTTGGCGGACAGTGCCGGTTGCGCAGCGGCCATCGCCACCAACGCCATCGCGCTGGTGCGGACAAGGCGTGAGCAAAAAATGGTCAGGAACGGGGAGGTCATCGATTGACTCCTGTCAGAGCCGCTGGACGCGGAATTGGGGGTGGGGAGCGCGGTGGCCGCGGCCACGAGTGCCGGGGCGAGGCAGGTGCGTCGAGGATTCATCGCAGTGGTTCTCCGTGCAGCGGAAGGCTCCGCGTAGGTTTGAGGAATGCAACGGCCCGGATGGGCCGCGCACGGTGGTGCAAGGCGGAGCGGACGACAGGGAGCGCGCAGCCACCAAGACATTCGGTAGAGCAGGCGCGGGCGGACGGGGTGCGCCCGCTCTGCCGCGCGGCCATAGATCGAGTGATCACCATTGCCCGAAGTACACCCCGGCACGCTTGTGCGCCGCGGTGCCGGCCTCGTTCTGCTCGACGGTGACGGTGGTACGGTGGCGTCGCGCGGCGAGGAAGGCCAGCAGCCAGTCGCGCATCGCGGCGCGCACCTCGGCGGTGGCCGGTTCGCGGCCGCGGTCGTGAAACTCGTCGGGGTCGGCCTGCAGGTCGAACAGCTGTTCCGGCGCGTCCAGCCAGTACACGTAGCGCCAGCGCTCGCTGCGCAGACTGAAGGCGCGGCAGCGGTCGACGCGCTTGCCCAGGGTCAGCCGGGCCTGGCGCCACGAGTAGTCGAGCTCGCTGTAGCTGCAGTCGCGCCAGTCGGCCGGCGGATCACCGCGTAGCAGCGGCAGCAGGCTACGGCCTTCGATGCGGTGCGTGGGCAGCGGTAGGCCCAGCGTGTCCAGGATGGTTGGCACCACGTCCACCGACTCGACGAAACGGTGCTCTGTGTGCCCGCGCGTGGCATCAGCCTCGCGTCTCGGGTCGACGACGATGAACGGCAGCTTCTGCACCGTGTCGTGGAACAGCTCCTTTTCGCCCAGCCAGTGGTCGCCCAGGTAGTCGCCGTGGTCGGCGCAGAAGATCACCAGCGTGTCGTCGAGCACGTCCCGCCTGGCCATCGCGTCGAACAGCCGCCCCAGGTGATGGTCCAGCTGCGTGATCAGGCCCTGGTAGGCGGGGCGCACGGTGCGAATGCACTCGTCGCGCTGGAAGCTCAGGCTTTCCTCGTGCCGTCGATATGCGGCGACGACCGGGTGCTCGTCCACCAGCTCGGCTTCGCTGCGAACCACGGGCAGGCACTGCTCTGCCGTGTACATATCATGGTAGGGCGCTGGTGCCATGTAGGGCCAGTGCGGCTTGACGTAGCTCAGATGCAGCACCCAGGGCTGTCCGCCCATGCGGTCGACGAAGGCGATCGCCTGGTCGGTCATGTAAGCCGTCTCGGAGTGCGCTTCCTGTACGCGCGCTGGCAAATGGCAGTGGCGCATGTGCCAGCCGCTCTTGAGCTCGCCGTCGGGGCCGACGCCGGCGATCACGTAGTCGGTCCACGGGTCGTCGCCGGCATAACCCATCGCGTTCAGGAAGGCCGGGTAGCCGCTCTCAGCGCCGGGGGCATGGTGGCCGTCGTAGCGATCGATCTCCTCGAAGCCGCCGCGCGCCAGCAGCGTAGCCAGTTCGTCGCTGCCATCCAGGCGCAACCGCGCCAGGCCGGCACGGTCGGGCATCACATGCGTCTTGCCGGCGAGCGCCAGCCGGTGGCCCCCATCGCGCAGCATCTCGCCCAGCGTGACCTCGCCCACCGACAGCGGCACCCGGTTCCAGGTAGCGCCGTGGCTGATCGGGTAGCGCCCGGTGTAGTAGCTCATGCGGCTGGGGCCGCACACGCCGCTGTTGGCGAAGGCGTTGATGAAGCGCACGCCGCGCGCGGCCAGCGCGTCCAGGTTGGGTGTCCTCAGGAACGGGTGGCCGGCGCAGGCCAGGTGGTCCCAGCGCAGTTGGTCGGCCATCACGAAGAGCACGTTCACGGCGCCGGCTTCACTTTCACTGTAAGGGTTTGAAGCCGGAGGCACGGATCACCTCGCCCCAGCGCGCATGGTCTGCGCGCAGGATCGCGCCCAGGCGGTCTGGACCGTAGCCGGTGGGTTCCACGCCCATGTCGGCCAGCCGCTTGTTCAGCGCCGGGTCCTGAACCGCAGCGATCGCGGCCTTCGACAGCCGCTCCAACACTGCCGGCGGCGTGCCCGCCGGCACAAACAATGCATACCAGGGCTTGGCGACGAGATCGAAACCCTGTTCGCGAAAGGTCGGCACGTCGGGAAAGGCCTGGTCGCGCTGGTCGCCGGCCACGGCGAGCAGCCGCGCTCGGTCGGCCTGCACCAGCGCGCGGATGTCGGCCGCCACAGTGGACAGGGCCGAGATCTCTCCGGCCGCAAGCGCCTGCACTGCCGCCGCCGTGCCTTTGTAAGGCACATGGGTCAGCTCCAGGCCGGCGGCACGGCCGAACATGACGCCAAAGAAGTGCGGGATGCTGCCCGGCGCGGCCGAACCGTAGAAGCCGTTCTTCTTCGGATCGGTCTTCACCCAGGCCACATACTCGGCCAGCGTCTTCGCCGGCACCGTGATTGCGATGCCCAGGCCGAGCTGAAAGTCGGCCAGGTGCGCCACCGGCGCGAAGTCGGTGAACGGGTCGTAGCGCAGCTGCCCGGCATAGCTGTGCGGGAAGATGCCCATCGTGGCGATCGGCGTCATCAGCAGCGTCAGGCCATCGGGCGCAGCGGCCTTGACGACCTCGTTGGCGATGCGGCCGCCCGCGCCCGGCTTGTTCTCGACGATCACGGTCTGCTTCAGCGTGCCCGCCATGTGCTCGGCGACGACGCGCGCCAGCGCGTCGCTGGTCGCGCCGGCCGGATAGCCGACGACGATCTTCACGACGCCGGCGCCTTGCGCGAGCACCGACGACGCCATGAAGGCGGCCAGCGCCGTCGCGAACAGGGGTTTCAGATGGCGCAAGCTGGACATGGTGTCTCCTTGTCGGCGCGGGGCAGTTCCTGGGGCAAACGTGGTGGTCAGAATCTAGGCGCAGGCCCTACAGTTGTTGAAATCAACCGATACCAGGAATCACCCTGAGCCTGCGCGCGCCGATTTCTCTGGACGAACTGCTGAATTACCGGCTGCTGCGCCTATACGCGATTAGCGGCGCGCCGGTGGTGCGGCTGCTGGAAGGCCGCTACGGCATCGCGCGACGCGAGTGGCGCCTGCTCGCTCTGCTGGCTGGACGCGACGCGCTGTCGCCTTCGGCGCTGGCCGACGCAGCGCACCTGGACCGCCCGCGCACCAGCCGCGCGATCGGCACGCTGGCAGCCAAGGGGCTGGTCGAACGTGTGCCGCAGCCCGGCGACCACCGGCGTGCGCGCGTCACGCTGACGGGCGAAGGTCGCCGCCTGTTCGACGAGATCTTCCCGCAGGTGGCAGCGATCAATGCCGAACTGGTCGCGGTGCTGGACGCGCCGCGGCAGAAGGCGCTGGGTGAGGCGCTGTCTGTGTTGACGCAGCAGGCCGAACGGCTGAATGCGCTGCGCGTGCAGGACGTGCATGCCGACCGCCGCGCCGGCGGTTCGCGGCGGGTACGGTGCAGTGCCGGTGCAGGGAAATCATCGAGGCCGCCCTGGCCAATCCCGACCACATGAGCGCCTTCGCCAGCATCGGCGGCCGACGCGTTCGACGAGCTGGCCTGGAGCTTCAGGGCCGGCGCTTCTGCTGCTGCGTACAGCCCTTGAACAGTGCCTGCGCGATCGCACCCATCTGCTCGGCAACGAGCTCGACGAGGTCATCGAGCGCAAGCACACCCTGCAGCACGCCGTGCCGACGCATCGCGCGCAGCGCGTCGAACAGCGAGTCTTGCTCGCGCACGGTGACCGGCTCGGGATTCATCACATCCCCGACGCGCAGCGTGCGCAGGTCGACATCGCGCGCAACGACGGCGGTGACAATGTCGCAGTCGGTCAGCAGCCCGGCGGGTATGCGGCCTTCGCTGCGCTTGTCGATCACCACCAGGCTGCCGACATGCCGCTCGCGCATTCAGCCGAGCGGCGTCGGTCAGCGCCATCTCGCGCGGCGCGATCACAGTCTCGCGCGTGCACAGATCGCCGGCGCTCGGCGCTTGGTAAATGGGACCTCCATCGTTCGCACGGACGTCATGGCTCGCCCGCAGGCTCGCCACCGCCCGGCTTCGGCTCGTGGTGCTTGACCTGCCCGCGGTGCCGGCGCACATAGTCCTCGAGCTTGCGCATCATGGCGTCGAAGGGCCGTGCATCGCCAGTTCGATGTCCTGCTGCGCATGGCGCTCGCCGGTGACGAACTCGTCGCCGGGCACGCGAACTGGCAAGGCGCCATGGGCTGCCGGTGCGCGACGACGAGGGGTGAACCGCGCGAGGGTCCAGCCGCGCCTCAGGACCCGGCGCGCTGGCAGCTCACGCCCAGTTCGCGGCAGACATTGAGAATGCGCTCGACGATGGTGGTGGTCGCCGAAGCCGGGATGCCGGGGTGCGCCGTGGACACCATCATTTGCGCCAGGCTGTCGCCCAGCACATTGACCTGGATACCGCCGATCTGGTGCCCGTCGGTGAACTGCACCGAGCGCCGTGCCTCGTCGGTCTGGGTCACGCGCACTTCGGTGTTCTTCGCCAGCATGCTCTTCACCGTGTCGAAGACCTTGGCCGCCGGCACCTCGACGATCACCGTCGCCACGTCGTAGGACGCGCCGGTGCCGCCGGCGGCCTGCGCCGACGATTGCTGCATCTGCTCGACGCGGCCGATGGCCTGTCGCGCCAGGAACACCCACTGCGCGGCCGCCAGGCCGCTCGTTGCCAACAACGATCCGCCGACGATCCAGCCACGCAACCTCATCTTCTGCCTCCTCAACGTGTCCAGTAGTCGGTCTTGGTCAGCAGGCCGGCCTTGACCTTCAGCTCGAGCCGGCCATCGGCGGTGACTGCCAGGTCCGCGGGGTAGGCCTTGCCGGCGCGCGGCGAATAGACGGTGCCGCCGCCGTAGCCGGCGCCACCGGCCTTGAAGCCGGACAGCACCACCAGGCCCATGATCGGCCGGCTGCGCTGCGCGGCATCGCTGTTGTTGGCATCGCGCAGCGGCTGCCCGTCGCGCAGCGGCTCCTTCAGCCACACGATCTTTCCGTTGTAGACCGTGCTGCCGTCGGCCGCCTTCGCGGCCGTGACCTCGACCTTCGAGGCGCCGTCGTCGGTGAGCCAGGCGCCGAGGATCGCGTCCGGCGGCGCCGCTGCCTGCGCGGCCCAGGGCAGCAGCAGCACGGCGAGCAGGCCGCGGCGCATCGGGAATGGGGCCGTTTTCATGGGGCCGGACATTAGCGCATCGGCGCCTTGTTACGCTACGCCCCTGGACGAACCATGGAGATGCAGCGATGAAGACCCAGGTGGCCATCGTCGGCGCCGGCCCCGCGGGCCTGCTGCTCGGCGCGCTGCTGCACCGCCACGGCGTCGACAACATCGTGGTCGAGCAGCGCAGCGCCGAGTACGTGCTCGGCCGCATCCGCGCCGGCGTGCTGGAGCAGATCACGGTGGACCTGCTGGCCGAGGCCGGCATCGATGCGCGCCTGCGCGCCGAGGGCCTGCCGCACGACGGCTTCGAGATGTGCTTCGGCGGGCAGCGCCACCGCATCGACCTGTTCGGCCTGACCGGCAGGCGCGTCACCGTCTACGGCCAGACCGAGGTGACGCACGATCTGATGGATGCGCGCACGGCCCAGGGCCAGCCCAGCGTCTACGAGGCGCAGCAAGTCAGCGTGCACGGCTTCGATGGCTCGACGCCGCGCGTGCGCTACCTGAAGGACGGCAGGGCCGAGGAGATCGAATGCGACTTCATCGCCGGTTGCGACGGCTTCCACGGCGTGTGCCGCACCAGCGTGCCGGCGGCGGCGCTGCGCAGCTTCGAGAAGGTCTATGCCTTCGGCTGGCTGGGTCTGCTGGCCGACGTGCCACCGCTGGCGCACGAGCTGATCTACGTGAACCACGAGCGCGGCTTCGCGCTGTGCAGCATGCGCAGCAAGACGCGCAGCCGCTACTACCTGCAGTGCGCGCTGGACGATGATGTCGCCCACTGGTCCGATGACGCCTTCTGGGCCGAGCTGAAGCGCCGGCTGCCGCAGGACACCGCGAAGCACCTGGTCACCGGGCCATCGCTGGAGAAAAGCATCGCACCGCTGCGCAGCTTCGTCACCGAGCCGATGCGCTTCGGACGGCTGTTCCTGGCCGGCGATGCCGCGCACATCGTGCCGCCCACCGGGGCCAAGGGGCTGAACCTGGCGGCCGGCGACGTGGCCTTGCTGTCGCGCGCGCTGGCCGAGCACTACCGCGGCCATGACGAAGGCATCGAAAACTACTCGCAGCGCGCGCTGGCGCGGGTGTGGAAGGCCGAGCGCTTTTCCTGGTGGTTCACCGGGCTGATGCACCACTTCCCGGAGAACGGCGAGTTCGGCGCGAAGATGCAGCGCGCCGAGTTGGACTACCTGTTCGGCTCGCGCGCCGCCCAGCACGTGGTGGCAGAGAACTACGTGGGGCTGGCCTTGTAGCGTGGATACCTACATCGTCATCGGCAACCCCAACACGCGCAAGGCGTCGGTGGTGCGCAGCCTGAGCGGCTGCTTCAACCGCAGCGTGCGCGACATCCAGCCGCTGGGCGGCAAGGCGGTGCTGCGGCTCTATGCGCGCGTCGGCACGCTGCAGGACAGCAAGGCCAGCCCCGCGGATTTCATCGCCGAGGCCGCGCGCATGCGCTGCAACGCGGTGCTGTGCTGCCTGGCGCCCGGCGCCAACCCGGACCATCCCGATCGCTGTCCCGACGCGCAGGCCTATCTGGCGGCCTTCAAGGCGGCCGGCTGGCGCATCTGCTCGATCGCGGTGCTGGGGCAGAACGGCGGCGGCGTGCGCTCGCCCCACCTGCTGCAGTTTCCGCAGGCGCCGATCGCGCCGATCAACCAGACCGCCCGCGCGGTGCGCGCGCACTTCGGCTGGGAGTAGCAGCCCCGATATCCGCGGCGATGGGGCGCGGTTATATTGGCCGCCCCCTCCCGAGGAAGCCGCTTGATCGACCTGCTGGACATCCGCTACGTGCGCCTGGGCACGCGCGACCTGGACGCCGCCGACCGCTTCGCGCGCGAGGTGGTGGGGCTGGAGCTGGCGCGCGAGGAAGCCGGCGCGCGCTACTACCGCAGCGACGAGCGCGACCACACGCTGGTGTACTTCGAGGGCGACCCGCGCGACCACACGGCGGGCTTCGAGCTGCGCAGCGCCGCCGAACTGCAGGCCGCCGCCGCGGCGCTGTCCGACCGCGGCTTCGAGGTACAGCCAGGCAGCGCCGACGCGCGCGAGCAGCGCCGCGTGCACGACCTGATCAGCTTTCACGACCTCAGCGGCAACCGCATCGACCTGGTGGTGCGGCCGCAGCACAGCGGGCGGCGCCACTTTCCGTCGCGCGATGCCGGCATCACCGGCTTCAGCCACATCGGCCTGTGCAGCACCGACGCGCCGCGCGACGAGGCCTTCTGGTGCGGCGTGCTGGGCGCCCGCGTCAGCGACCGCATCGGCGATGCGGCGCTGCTGCGCATCGACCCGGTGCACCACAAGGTAGCGCTGTTCCCGACCACGCGTTCGGGCATCCAGCACGTCAACCACCAGGTGGCGAGCATCGACGACGTGATGCGCGCCTGGTACTGCTTGCGCGAGCGCGGCGTGAGGATCGTCTTCGGCCCGGGCCGGCACCCGACCTCGGGCGCGGTGTTCCTGTACTTCGAAGGGCCGGACGGCATGGTCTTCGAATACTCCACCGGCGTGCGCCACATCGCGCCGCAGGACGAGGCCACCTATAGGCCGCGGCAGTTCCCCGCGGTGCCTTCGTCTTTCTGCATGTGGGGCTCGC
>CAYUPF010000137.1:0-10719 GCA_964446545.1 uncultured Rubrivivax sp. | reverse complement strand
CGCGGTGTTGCCGTAGGACTCGATGACGGCGCTGGTGACGCTGGACAGGTTCTTGCTCATGGAGGTGCTCCTGGTTGAATGTTTGGACACCGCCACTGTGCCGACGAACCGTAGGGGGAGCACCCCAATTCCGGGCGTTTCGCTAGAGCGAGCGCTCTAGCGCAGGCGTCCGTCGCGCGGCAGTTGCGGCGGTGCGCCGGGTCGTCGTGGCCCAGCGGCTCGGCCACTCGGCGCCGCCGCGGCTTCAGTTTAGTTCCTTGTCTTTCCAGTACTTCGAACCGGCGATCGCCACACCGGCTTCGAGCCCGTTTTTCGTCAACGTGTACGACTGCATCGTGTTGGTGGCGCTGCTGCCCATGCCGCCACCGGCCGTCTTGCCAGCGGCGCCGGCGCCCACCGTGGCACCGCCTTCGGCGGCCCAGCCCTTGTTGACGAAGTCGTCCATCGCCGCCACGGTCTTGAAGATCATCAGCACGTCGCTCTCGGAAGCGCCGATCTGCGCGCCGACGCTGCCCGAGGCCATCTCCATATAAGTGTTCCTTTTGGTCTTGTTGTCGTGCACGACGCCTTTGCCGCCCGCGCCGCCAAAGATGAAGCTGATGCCGTAGGTGGTGAACACCGCATAACCCGGCGCCTTGCCGACTTCGCCTTTCAGCTCGGGTTTGGCCTTGTAGAGCTTCTCGAGCGCAGCCGTCGTGGCCTTGCTGATCTCGGCTTGCTTGGCCGCCTTGTCCTGCGCCAACGCGTTGCCTGCGGCAAACGACAACAGCAACGCGCCGACGCCGACAAACTTGAAGAACTTCATGATCCTGCTCCTGTGATTGTGCGATACGCACGATGGTTGAAACCCTGCTTGTGACGTGCCGTACCAGGGGCGCGCCTTGGCGCTGCTCAGCGCCTGAATCCCCCGCCGCCGCGGAAACCGCCGCCGCCGAAGCGGCCGCCGAAGCCACCTCCGCCGAAGCGGTCGCCGCCAGCGAACGCACCCCCACCGAAGTGATCGCTGCCACCGAAGCCGCCGAAGCGGCTGTCGCCGCTGCTGCGCGCCTGCGATTCACGGTTTGCCCATGAGTTGTCGCCGCCGGCCGAGCCCCATCCGCTGGCGCCGTGCTGCTGCCAGCCACCGCCGTCGTTCTTGTAGACGTTGCCGTTGACATCGGCGTAGTGGTTGTTGCCCGCGCTCGCCGTGGCCCAGTTGTTGGTCTTGCCGGTGAAGGCGTTGGTGCTGGTGCCGCCGCCGACATGCGCCGTGCCCTGTGGCCCGGTTGTCGATGCGCCGGCGCGGTCGTAGCTGCTGCCGCTGGCGCCGGTGCCCGACACCGCATTGGCCGTGCTGCGTTGCCCCGTGTAGGTGTTGTAGTTGCTGGCGCGCGCCACGTTGCCCGAGCCGCCCGCGGCGCCGTTGGCCGTGCGGTCGTAGCCGCGCGTGGCGTTGCCGGTCCAGGCGTTGTATTGCCGGCCGGCGGAGTAGCTGCCGGTCGTGCCCGTGCGCGCGTTGCCGTAGTTGCCGTAGGCGCTTGTGCCGGCCACGCCGCCGCCGGCATACCAGCTGCGCGTGCCCGAGTAGGTGGTGTTGCCCCAGTGGCCATAGACGTTGGCGCTGGCCGATGCGCAGCAGCCATAGCCGCCCCAGTAGCCGGGGTGGTAGTAGGCACCGCCCCAGTACGGCTCCATCCATGCGGCGGTGGCCAGGCCGACGGCAAAGCCGTAGGTGAAGCCGACGTAGGGGTTGTAGATGGGCGTCGCGGCCACGCCATAGGTATAGGGTGGCGCGTACCACTCATTGCCGATCCACGGGTCGTAGACATAGCCGGTACCGTAGACCACGGTGCCATAGGGTGACACCACCGTGCCCATGTAGCCCGGCGTGTAGCCGACATACACGACCGTCGGTGTGGCTTCGTAGATGCGCACGTAGGTCACGTAGTGCAACGGCGAGCTGGCCGGGATGGTGTAGATGACTTCGGGCACCGATCTGGCCACCGCCCACGGACCGGTCACGGCCGGCGCGGTGAACCACACGCCGGCGGTGACGGCGTAGAAGCCGTTGCCGACACGGATCAACGGCACCGACGAGTTCGCCACATACGAGAGCGATGTGCCCGCCAGCGGTGAATACTGCGGTGGCCCGTCGAAGTTGGGCGTGAACTTCGGCCCGCCTTTCAGCGGCACGGTGGCGGTCTGCGGGATCGAATTCGAGATCAGCGCCTCCTGCGCTTGCGGTGTGCCGGCCACTGTGGGCAGCACCGCGCCGGCCAGCGATGCCGCGGGAATGCGCGCGAAGTCGGCCGGCAGCGCGTTCGCTGCGACGAAGCTCCACGGGCCGCTCAGGCCGGGCGCGCGAAACCAGCGTCCCGACATGAGCACGTAATAGTCGTTGCTGCTGGTCTCGATGAAGACGTCGCTGGTGGTGTTGTCGGCCCACAGCAGCTGCGTGCCGGCAATGGGCACGAAGTTCGGCTGACCCTTGAAGACGATCAACTCGGTCGGCGCCTGGGTGACGAAGATCGCCGGCGCGCCGTTGGCCAGCGACGGCTTCGGCTCGGCCTTGGGCCCGCCGTCGAGCAGGTCGACATGTCCGCCCTTTGCCAGTTGCCTGGCCACGTCGTCCATGCCCAGTGGCTGCACGTTCGACTGCGTCCAGGGTCCGGCGGTGGTCGAGGCGCTGAGCCAGCCGTCGTAGACATGCAGGTACAGGTTCTCTGCCAGGCCGCCCTTGAGCAGCAACGCGCTGGTGTTGACGACGCGCTGGAAACGATTGTGATCAGGCACGGGCTTCCACACCGGCGCGCCGTCCACCGGCACCAGGATTGCTGGTGAATAGTTGACGATGACCTGCGGCGGATCGTTCTGCACCTGCACCGGGGCCGGCTTGACGCCGGCGGCGGCCATCGACGCTTCGAGCCGGTCGAGCGAGATGCTGCGCAGGTTCGACGCCAGACTGGTCTGCAAGGCCGCGGCGTAGGCCGCGCCGCGGTTCGGCAAGGTCGGGAAATCAACCTTCGTGACCTTCAGGTTCTGAAATACCACCGTGCGCTCGATCTTGTCGACCTGCGTGCGCGCCGTCGCGAAAAGCACGCCGAAGGTTTCGGCGCTGGCGCCAGTGGGCTTGATGGCCAGCGCCGCGCGCATGTCGATCTGGTTGCCCGCCCAGTTGCTGACCTGCGGCTGGTACACCAGTACCGCAGCATTGGGCAGGCTGACATCGCGTGGCCACGGGTCGGCGGGCAACGCTGGACTCGATGGCGCCGGCGGCGCTTGCGCCAATGACAACGAGCCGCAAATCAGGTTCGCGGCGAGAAACGCGGCGAGGGCAGGGGTCTTCATGTTCATGGGCTTGCCTGTTTTTGCAAAGAACTCTTCGGGCCCGGCGGGATGGCGGCCGGCGGCGGAGCCCGGTCGCCATTGCCCGGCGGCAGGATGGTCGGGTGTTCGGCACGCTGCGCGGCAATGTGAAGCTGTTCAGCGGCTACGGCGAGACGCTGATCGACTACGACTGGAAGCAGTCGACCATCGGCATCGGTTCGACCCTGAGATCGGAGAAGATGTTCAGGATGTTCTGCGTACCCGACAGCGGCCCGACGTTGAAGTCGGTGTTGTTCTGCAAGGGCACGCTGATCAGGTCGCCGACCGGGTTCTGCGCCAGCTTCGCCAGTTCCTCGGCGGACAGCGCGGCGTGCGCCGGCTGAGCCAGCGCGCCAGCCAGCGGCCAGTGCGGCGCGCGCAAGCGGCGCGGCAGCGATGGGGTTAGCGCACATCGTCGCGGGCTCCTCCGGCAAAGCAGCCCGATCCGTTGTCTGGGCAGATCACGACGTAGAGCACACGCTTGCCGCAGCCGGCCACACCGATCGTGTATTCGGCGCGTACCGGGCCGGTATAGCGAAAGGTCTGGATCACCGGCTGCAGCGTCTCGCGCGACACTACTTCCGAGCTCACCTTCGGGCAGTTCATTTCGAACTGGCCGCGCCGCTCGGCCAGGCTGATCGCCTCGGGCTGCATCTGATCGATGAACGGTGGCCCCGAGGCGCAACCGACCAGCACGGGCAGTAGCAGGAGGGGCAAACGTAGGAGGGGCAAACGTGTCCGGCAAAGCTTCATGGTCTGATCCTCCGAAGAACCCCGCGACTTCACCTCGCCGGCACCACGCGCGCTTCGTGGCCCTGGCCTTCGACGTACACGCGCATGCCGCGCGCGAGCGTCGGGTTCGGCGGCTGGGTGATGGCCACGAGCACGCCGCTGGTCAGGCGCACGATCAGCTGCTGCGCCGGTTGCGGCTTTTCGAAGAAGCGGTTCTGCGCCACGTTGCCGCCGATCACGCCGGCGATGGCGCCCGCCGCGATCGCCACGTCGCGCCCGGTGCCGGCGCCGATCAGGCTGCCCAGGCCGGCGCCGGCGATGCCGCCGACGATCGCCCCAAGACCCTGGTCGTGCGTGCTCTTCACTTGCGTCTCGGTGATCTGCTCGATCACGCCAGTGCGGATCTCGACCGGCGGTGGGGGCGTCGCTGCGCCCATCATCCCGCCCCCGGTCGAGCCGCATGCCGCGAGTGTCGAGATGGCCATCGCCGCGAACAAATTCGTGAATCGTCTTAGCATCGTCTTTCTCCTGTACAGGTTGGAATTTTCAGTAGTGGAGTTCTGCGTCGTCCAGTCCGCAGTGCTCACTTCGGGAACATGAACTGCACTTGCAGCCGCAAGCCCCACGTGGCCCCGTTGTCGGGGTGCACGACGTTGTAGTAGCCGCCGAACTGCGTGTTCACCGGCAGCTTGCCCAGATGGAAGATCTTGCCGATGCCGCCGCCCAGCGGCACCGTCCAGCGCTGGCTGCTGTCGGTTTCCCAGTCGGCGGTGATCACCGGCGAACTGGTCAGGTACACCCCGCCGGGGAAGTTGTAGTTCAGGAACGGCTGCATCAGGAAGTTGTTGTAGCGCCCGCCCTGCTTGCTGCTGGACAGCGACCAGACGTTGTTGACCAGCACGCCGTAGACCCAGGGGCTGCCCTTCTCGAGCTTGAGTACCACGGCCGTCGGCCCCAGTCCCCAGTTCTTGTTGCCGAACACATCGTCGGTGTTGGTCGGCGCCTGCACGATCGCGCCGGCACCCCAGATCAGCCCGCCCGGCCCTGGATCGGACGGCGACACGAAGCCCGAGAGCTGGATGTCGCCCAACCCGAAGGTGCTGCCCTGGCCGGGCACGAATTCAGGCTGCCAGATCAGCGGCAGGATGGTGCGCGTGATGAGGTTCCAGTCCTGGTTGATCTCGATCGGGATCACCGGCTGGATGTTCAGGATGTTCTGCGTGCCCGACAGCGGGCCGACGTTGAAGTTGGTGTTGTTCTGGAACGGCACGCTGATCAGGTTGCCCACCGGGTTCTGCGCCAGCTTGGCCAGTTCCTCGGCAGACATCGCCGCCTGCGCTGGGCCGCCGGCGGCAAGGAGGGCCGCGGCCAGGAGTCGATGGATTTTCATCGTCGGATCGCTTCGATTCGTGGTCGGAGGGTGTGCGGAGGCTCAGTGCGCCTGCTGCAGCCCGGCGGCTGCCGGCTGCCTTCGCCGGCCGGCGGCACCGACGGCGGTCCGGTCTTCGGCCAGGCTTGCCCTTCAGCCGGTAGAAGCCATAGCCGCCGAAAACCGGACCGTTCGGCCTTCACCTCACCAGTTCGATCTCGCTCGGACGCCAGGCTTTCGAGAAGAACGGCTCGAGCGGGCTGTACAGGCGCAGCGCCGGGATGAAGCCCTTGCCGGGTAGGGTCTGGATCCAGTTGCCGCGCTTCACGCCGTCGGGTTGCCGGGGCCCGAAGTACACCGTCGTCGAGCCGTCGGCGTTCGGCTCGGCGGCCGGCGACGGATAGCTCTGGCTGCCGGCGCGCGGGTAGCGCTGCGGCGTGTCGAGCATCGAGCGCGACTGGTTGTCGTACAGCGTGAACGACCAGAACTTCTCCGCCGGGATGCCCTTCGGCAGCGTGACCCGGTAGGTCTTGGCGCCATCGAAGTAGTCGCCCTTGGCGTCGACCATGGTCCACAGATAAGTCGATCCGATGCCCGGCAGCCGCATCGCCATCGCCGGCGTGATGCCGGTGACGCCGTAGAAGAAGGCCGAGCGCGCGTCGAGCTGTCGATAGCCGGTCGCCGGGAAGGGCTTGACGCCTTCCTTCGTGATCAGCGGAATCGGCGTCTCGAATTCGTAGCCGGTGTCGAAGAGCATGTTCTGCCACGACGAACCCGGGTAGTAGTACCAGGAGCGATCGCGCGGGTTCATGAACAGGCTGCGCGACGTCGCGTTACCGACCGCGAGCGCCTCCGTGAGGATCTTCTTCATGCGCGCATCCGGCGCGAACGGCTTGCCCTTGACGATGCCGATGGCGGCGATCGGCCCCATCAACTCGGGATCGAGCGCGGTGGCCGGCTCCTGCTGCACGACCTCGTTCAGCATCTCGTAGTACGACCAGTCGTTCGGCGGCAGGGTGTTCATCACCTTCCCGGAGCCCTCGTGGAACACGGTCGGCGGCGGCGGCGTGATGGGACCGAGCCTGGCTTTGCCCTCCAGGAACGAAGCGATGGAGGTGCCGACGCCGCCCGGCTCGTACGCATGGACCTTGGTGAACTTCTTGATCCGCTCGACCACCGGTTTCGGATCGTTGTTCTCGAGAAATGCGCGAGCGAACCAGACGCCGTGGTGGGTGCGCGAGTGGGCGATGGTGAAGCCACTTTCAGGCAGCGCGCCCTTGTAGCCCGGCGGCACGATCAGGTACTTGCCGCCCTCGCCGCGGTCGGGTCCGGGCAGGCCGACGTCGACGATCCAGCGGAACCACGCGTCCTGGACCGTGCCGAGGACCTGCGGCGGCACCTCGATCACCACCGGGCCCTTCGTCAGGTCGAAGGTGCCGATGATGTAGATGGTGTCGGCGTTGGCGGTCAGGAACAGCGACTTCGAATCCATCAGATCCGAGAAGACGATGACCTCGTTGTCCTTCACGCCGACGCTTTGCAGGCCCTTGCGGATGGCGTGGATGCTGACGCCTTGCAGCGTGTCGGTGAACGCGCGCACGGCGTGCATGAAGTCCAGGTTGTCGAAGACCTTGTCGAGGGTCGCCTTGCTCGGCGCGCCGTCCGTGAAGTCGAGCGTGCCGATGCGCGACTCGACCTTGTTCGGCGTCACGACGGAAGGCTGGATGGGGTCGCCCGGCTGAGCGCCAGCCAGTCGGGGCCCTGCCAGCAGGGTGCAAGCGACAAGGAAGGCCAGAGGCCTCATGGGGTTCTGCATCGAATCGCGTCCTCTGCTCTCGATCAATCTGACACGCCGGTCTGGGCACCGCATGTCGCGCCTCGCGATGTCGCGGGGCGTCGCGCCGGCTGCACAGCTATGGTCTTCACCAGACGCTTCACGATGATTGCGAGCTTATGGTCGCCGATGAATCCGGCGCCACTCATTTCGCGCCAAGTGCCAGTTGGGGTGATCACTTCGCCAGTGCGATTTCGCTCGGCCGCCAGCTCTTGTCGAAGAACGACGGCAACGGGCTGTACAGGCGCAAGATCGTGAACCAGCCCTTGCCGGGATCGGTCTGGATCCAGTTGCCGCGTGCCACGCCCTGCGGCTGGGCCGGTCCGAAGTAGACGGTGGTCGTGCCGTCGGCGGCAGCCGCGGCGGCGGGCGAGGGGTACTTCTGGCTGCCGGCACGCGGATACTTCTGCGGCGTCTTCAGCATCGAGCGCGTCTGGTTGTCGTAGAGCGTGAAGGACCAGAACGCCCTGGCCGGGATGTCCTTGGGCAGCGTCACCTTGTAGGTCTTCGCGCCGTCGAAGGGTGCACCCTCGGCATCGAGGTATCCCAACAGGTACTGCGAACCCACGCCCGGAATGCGCATGATCATGCCCGGCGAGTCGAGCGTGTAGGCGTAGTAGAAGGCAATGCGCGAATCGAGCGTGCGCGCGCCGGTCGGCGCCAGCGGCTCGAACATGCCGTCCTTGTAGAGCGGCGGCGGGGTCTCGAAGAATGCCCCGCCTTGCCACAGCATGTTGCCCCAGTGCGAGCCCTGGTAATAGGTCCACTCCGGGTGCTGCATCGCGTAGCGCCAGGTGAGCGCGCGCCCGGTGGCCTGACCGACCGCGGCCGCTTCCGACAGGATCTTCTTCATGCGCTCGTCGGGCGCGAACTTCTTGCCGTGCACGATGCCGATGGCCGCGAGCTGCCCTGCCAGTTCGACGTCGTAGCTGGTGGCGGGCTGGTTCTGGACGTTCTGGTTGATCAGTTCGAAGAATCCGTAGTCGCTCGGCGGAATCGTGTTGAACGACTTTCCGCTGGCCTCGATGAACTTCATCTCGGGGACTTTCGGCTCCTCCGCGATGCGCACCTTGCCCTCGAGGGCCTGCGCAATGCTCGTTCCGAAGGACCCTGGCTGGTAGGGATAGATCTTCAGGTTGCGCCGGACGTTCTCGGCGGCGGGCTTGGGGTCGCTGTCGACCAGATAGGCCCGCGCCGCATAGAGCGCAAGCTGGGTTTTCGAATGTGCGACGAAGTAGCCGCCTTCGGGTAGCGGGCCTTTGTAGTCGGGCCCGACGATCAGGTACTTGCCGCCGAGGCCGCGGTCCGGCCCCGGGGCGCCGATGTCGATGATCCAGGAGAACCACATGTCGTTGATGGCGCCGACGGCGTTGGTCGGCTGCTCGACCACCACCGGGCCCTTGCTCAGATCGAGCGCCGCGAGGTAGTAGATCGTGTCGGCATTCGCCGTCAGGAACAGCGAACTCGAGTCCATCAGTTCGGAGAAAATGGCGACGTCGCCGGGTTTGGCGCCGATGCTTTCGAAGCCTTTGACGATCGCCAGCGCCGAAGCGCCGCGGAAGCTGTTGTTGTAGACGTTGAGGGCCCGCGTGAAATCGAGCGTGTCGTACACCTTGGCGGCGGTGTCGGCGGTCGGTACACCGTCCTTGAACTGCAGCGTGCCGATGCGCGTGGGCACCGCGTCAGGTGCGCCGAGAGACCGCACGGTCTCTTGCGTCACCTGCGCGACGGCGGCACAGGGCAGCACGAGGGCTGCGATCATCGTGGCGTTGGCCAGTTTCAGGTAGCGTTTCATGGTTTTTCCTCCTTTGTCACAGTTCGGGCGCCGGCGCCTCGCCCGGCCGAGGTCGATCTTGGCAGCAATCGGATGTCGACAGCACTCATTTCGCGCCACCCATGGCTGAGATCCCGGTCATCTCCAACCACATCCTGCATGGCCTGCCGGCCTTCATACGCCGTGAAATCGGTGAACAGGCGCTGCAGCGGGCCAATCGCGCCATCGGCTTCGATCTCGAACTGACCGAGGGCGAGAACTGCTTCATCCCGCACGCGGCGGTGCTCGGCTTCGTCGAAGCGACCGCACGCGCCGCCGGCGAGGCCAACCTGGGCATTCTGCTGGCCCCGATGATGGACGTCGCCGGCTACGGCAGCTTCGGACGCTACGTGCTTGGAGCCGACACGCTGGGGCAGGCCATCGAGCGCAGCATCGTTGCGCTTCGTTATCACAGCACGGACGACAGGATGTCGGTCGCGGTCGTCGGCGACGAACTCCGCTACAGCTATGTCTTCGCGCTGGCCGGCCATACCGGGTACGGCCATGTCGTGTCCGCCGCGGCGGGCGTGCTGCTGAGCCTCTTCAGGGCTTATCTGCCGCCTGGCTGGCGGCCGCTGCGCGTCGAACTGGATGTAGCCAGGCCGCGCCAGACGGGGCCGTTGGAAGACCTGTTCCAATGCCCGGTCCATTTCAACGCGCCCGCGGTGACGATCATCGCGGAACGTCACCATCTGTTCGCGGCGCCGAGGCGAGCTTCATGGCCGCTGGTCACCATCGAGGACGTGGCGCGGGACCGGCACAGCGGCGCTCCGAGGCATCTGCTCGATGTCGTCGTGCAGCAGATCCGCGCCCAGGTTCTGACCGGCGCCGTGTCGATCGACAGTGCCGCCCGGTCGATGGACACCAGCATTCGAACGCTGCAGCGCGAGCTGAATCGGGCCGGTACGGAATTTCGCCATCTGGCGGGCACAGCAAGGGCTCAGCGAGCCGCTGAACTGCTGCGGCACATGAATGGCTCGATCACCCGCGTGTCGGCGGAGCTGGGCTATTCATCCCCGGCCAACTTCGCCCGCGCTTTTCGCAAGGCGACCGGCAGCGGACCGCGGGAGTTTCGCGCGAGCCTGTAGCAAAGCGTCCGTCTGTCGGTGGTCGTGGGTTGCCGGACCTGCCCGCCTGCGCGACCAGTGGGCATCGTCCACCAACGGTGCGTGGCTCAGTGCGCCTCGTCCCAGTTGGCGCCGACGCCGACTTCGGCGAGCAGCGGCACCGACAGCTCGGCCACGCCGGCCATCAGCCGCGGCACGGCCTCCTTCACCCAGTCCAGCTCGGCCTCGGGCACCTCGAAGACCAGCTCGTCGTGCACCTGCATCACCATGCGCGTGGCGCGCTGTTGATCATCCAGCGCCTGCTGCACCGCGATCATCGCCAGCTTGATCAGGTCGGCCGCCGTGCCTTGCATCGGCGCGTTGATGGCCTGGCGCTCGGCGGCGCTGCGCCGCGGACCGCTGCCGCCCTTGATGTCGGGCAGCACGATGCGCCGGCCGAACAGTGTCTCGACGTAGCCCAGTTCGGCGGCACGCGCCTTGGTCTGATCCATCCAGCGGCGCACACCGGCAAAGCGCGCGAAGTAGCGGTCGATGTAGTCGCGCGCCGCCTTCTGCTCGA
>CAYUPF010000136.1:0-10741 GCA_964446545.1 uncultured Rubrivivax sp. | reverse complement strand
TCGATGTGGATGTCGGAGGCGCGCTCGTCGATGGCCTGCGCGATCAGGTTGTTGACGAAGGCGATCACCGGGCCGTCTTCGGCCATTTCGCGGTAGCGCGCGGCGTCGATCAGTTCGGTGCCCACACCCTCGGCCAGACCGGCGAGCAGGCGCTCCTGGTCGCGGCTGCGGATGAAGTGCCAGCGCACCGGGCATGCGGCGGCGGCTTCGACGGCTTCCTGCAGCGACGCGTCGAGCGGGTCCTCGGCGCAGGCGTTGAGCGCGCCGTCGTCGTCCTCCCATGCCGCCACGCGCAGCGTTTGCAGCCGGGCGATCGGCCAGCCCAGCCGGCGCAGCGCGCTATCGACGCCGCTGCGCGGAATGTCGGCCAGCGTCACGACGGCATAACCGGTTTGCGCCGACAGCGCGGCGAGCAGGTTCTCTTCGGACAGCGCGCCCAGGCGCACCAGGATCGCGCCCAGGCGGTCGCCCGGGCTCTGCACTTGGAAGGCGAGTGCGCGTTCGAGGTCGGCCTCGGCGACGTGGCCGCGGCTCAGCAGTTGCTGGCCGAGCAGTTGCGGTGCGGCGGGCGACGGAAGTGGCGAGGCCATGTGGCGGCCGATGTTACGCGCTCGGCCGCCTGGCCCATGTCGGCCAAACAGGCTCCCGTCACCAGTACCCACAATCATTCGACCACCGGCAATGCGCCCTCGAGGCGTCGCAGGCATCCCGTGCACCGCACCGGGCGAAATGAATCAGCGCCCCTGCACCGTATTTGCCGACGAGCGCGAGACAATGGCGCCCACATGCGAGATCGGCAATTCCTGGGGTCCGGGCGCCCAGTGTCCTTTGCGGTGACTCGCGAGCGAGTGAGCCAGGAATGCTACGTTTCCCGCGCATAGTCGATTGGTCGCGCTGGCCGAGAACCGTACTTGGCGTTGTCCGAAGGCCGTTCGGCGCTGCATTGGCAGAGGACATCGGCGTCGATCCCGGCGCAGGGCTACCCGCTTGGCCACTGCTTCCGTACAGTGCCGAGTCGCTGCATGAGATGCTTGCTGCGGACGTTGGGCATCTCCGCCCCATCGACGCCAAGGCGCTTCGCCTGACGCGTCCGGTCCGTCTGGCATCCGCTGCCGACGAGGCGCACTACCTGCTGGATGCAGGCTACGCACCGCGGCCCGGCCTTGCCCCTTTGCCGCTCTCGCTACCGCTCGATTGGTCAGCCGACCCGCACCATGATCGCAACTGGTGCGTGCAGCTGAACATGCTGAGAATGCTCGACCCGCTGATCAGGGCCCACGAGCAGTCGTCCGACCCGGATGCGACGTCCGACTGGCTGAAGACGGCGCTGTCGATCAGCCTCGACTGGCACCGACATCACATCGCCGAACGCCGTCAGCACGCCTATGCATGGATTGACATGATGACAGGCGTGCGCACGCTGAGGCTCGCCTACCTGGCACAGCGCATGCGTCACATCGCCGGCGCCTCGAGCAGCGAGATGCGCGCCATGGCCGAACTGCTGCACGAGCACTGGCGCCAGCTCACCGCACCGGGATTCTTCAGGTTCACGAACCACACCATCTGGGACCTTCATGGCCTGACTGCGCTTGTCCGGCTCTGCCTGAGCGACGACCACCCCGAGTTCGCGCAGTGGCAGCGGGCCATCGTTTTGCGGCTCGATCGGCTGGTTCACCTGCAGTTCGACGAGCACGGCATCCATCGCGAGAACTCGCCGCAGTATCACTTCGTGGCCTCGAACATGTTTCGCACCCTGCATGAGTCGGGCTGGTACGCCGACGCACCGAACAAGCTGGCGCAGATGCTGGCGCAGGCCGGTGCCCAGGATCACTGGATGCGATTCCCCGATGGCCGCTACCTGCCGATCGGCGACTCCGACGGATCCGCCCCCCGCAAGTTGGCGCCTCTTCCGAAGCCTGCTTCGTATGCGTGCGCCGACGTCGTCGACACGCTGAACCACAGCTGCTACTGCTTCGTGCGACGCGTCAACGCTCGACGGCCCACGACCTGGTCGATGCTCGCGATCAAGGCGGGCTTCGACCTGCCGGGACACAGGCACCACGACGAGTTGTCCTACGTCTGGTCCGAATCCGGCTGCGACATCGTGGTCGACCCGGGCAAGTTCTCCTACGATCTCAACCAGCGGCGTGAATACGCCCTGAGCAGCCGGGCCCACAACCTGATCGAGTTCGGCCGGCGCAACTCGAATCCGCATGGCAGGCACGGCACGGGCCATGTCGTGACCGATTGCCGACGTGAAGCCTGGGGCACCCTGGTCGTCGCACGGATGCGGCACCGACCGCTCGAGGTGGAGCACGAGCGTCGCTATCACTTCGCCCCCGGGCGTTGGCTCGTGATCGTGGACGAGTTTCGGGCACGGCGGACAGTCGACTTCACGCACTGGACGCATCTGGCGCCCGAGCTCGAAGTCACCATCGACGGACACGGCATTGCGGCCCGCCATGCGGCCGGCGGGCAACTGGACATCACGCAGTGGTCGAATGTGCCGCTGCAGGTCAGCGTCGAGAAGGGGCAACTCGCGCCGCGCATCCAGGGCTGGGTCAGCCGCAAGTACCGGCAGCTCCAGCCCAGTCCGGCGCTCGGGCTGTCCGGCCGGGCACGCAGCGCCGCCGTCGTTGTCGCACTGTCGCTCGAACCCCGGGGACGTCTGGCGCAGGTGTCAGGGGGGGCGTTGACCTGGACGTGCGGCGATGCAACTGTCGTCCTGCAACCGCCCGCAACAGCCCCAGTTCCTGCTCAGGCAGGCAGCCCTGGAGGCCTATGAGGCCGACCGCGGCATCAGTCCTGATGTTCGCGAATGGTCGCCAGCACCAGGCGCGTGATCGCGTATATCAGCAAGGACAGCGCAAACACCGTGAACAAGGTGTAGAAGCGCCGCGGGTATTCGGGTGTCTGCGGTCGCGATGGCGGCTCGATGACAACCAGGCTCTTCAGTTTGCGTGTGGCTTCGATGCGGGCATTCTCCACTGCACCGAGCGCAATCTTGTATGCGTCGATGGCGAATTCGACTTGCATCTGCAGTCCCTGGAACTCGATCGCCAGGCTGTTGAGGCGTTCACCCTGTTGCGACGGTTTGGTACCGCGCTCGCGCTCCGCGTCGGCCTGTTTGGCGGTGGCCGCGATACGTGAGCGCAGCGCGCGCACCTGGGGCGCGTCGTCGTTCATGTAGGCGAGCAGGGCGTTGAGCTCACCTTCCAGGCGTGCCTTGGTCGCCAGCAGCTGGGCCGACAGGGCGCCGCTGGCCTGCGCCTGAAAGGTCGGGTCGAGCAAGCGATTCTGCGTCTGGAACGCAAGTACCTGGTCTTTCGCCCGCTGCACACGTTGCGCCGCGATGTTCAGCTCGGACTCCGCGAACTTCAGTTGCTCGCGCGCGATGCGCTGCGAATACTCGTTGACGAAGCGTTCGCTCTCTTCGAGGATGCGCTTGTTCAGCAGTTGTGCGAATTCCGGGTCGAAGCCCTCCACCCGCACGGTCAGCAGCGACGAGATGTCGTCGAAGCTCACCTGTACGCGGTCGCGAAAGTACTGCAGGAAGGATTCCTGACTCGATCCGCGCCAGAAGCGGTGCAGCAGGTCCATGCCCGAGGTCGCGAAGTGCGCCCGGATCTTCAGCTCCGGGTCGAGTTTCTGCAGCAGGCCGAGCGAATGGATGTAGTGCTGGACGTAGAGCGTGTCCTCCCGAGACGGCGGGGTCAGTCCCCCAAGCAGCATCGCGGCGCCGGGCAGCGCCATATTCTCCGAACCTGCCTGGCGGACAGCCAACGTCGATTCGCTGACATAGCGGTCGGCGGCGAACAGCGCCAGGTACAGCGCCACGATCAGCAGCGGCAGGCCGACGATCGCGAACTGCAGCGTCCGTGGTGACAACGCAGTGAGGAATTTCATGTTTCTCCGGTGGTGCCCTGATAGTTGCGGATGCCCGCTTCGACGTCGGTGAAGAGCACCGTATTGCCCCGGTCGACGACAACGACCAGGTCGCAGTACTGGCGAATGTCCGGCATGCTGTGCGAGGTGAGTATCAGGTTGGCGCGTGCCAGTCGATCCTTCAGCACCTCGCGGCTCTTCTTCCTGAAGTGTGCATCCCCGACGGCCATGACCTCGTCGATGAGGTAGTAGTCGAAATCGAATGCCATGCTCAACCCGAAGGCCACGCGCGAGCGCATGCCGGACGAGAACGACCTCATCGGCAGGTCGAAGTATTCGTCGATCTCGGCAAACTCCCGCACGAAGTCGACCTTGCGGCGCATGTCGCTGCCATGTGCGCCCTGGATGCGGCACACGAATTCCACGTTCTCGCGGGCGCTCAGCGTGGTCAGAAACCCGCCGGACAGGCCGACGGGCCAGGAGACGCGGCTCTGCGTGCGCACGTGCCCGCTGTCCGGCATGTCGATCCCCCCGAGTATCCTGAGCAGTGTCGACTTGCCGGCGCCGTTGCGTCCGATCAGCCCGACATTGGCGCCGACCGGGAAGCTGAAACTGAGGTCGCGGAAGACGTAGCGCCGCCCTTGCGGCGTCGGGTACGACTTCGTGATGTGCTGAAGTTCGAGCATGGCGGACGACTCAGGTGCTGGTGATCAGCCGCAGTCGGTCGACTCGATACAGTGCCAATCCCAGCGCCGAAACCAGCAGCGTGCAGCCCAGCGGGTAGAGCAGGCTCACTCCCTCGACCGGCTGATACTGCGGGATGAAGCTGTGGCGTGACAGTTCGACCAGATGCAGCATCGGGTTCCACAGCAGCCAGTCCAAGTACTGCTGCGGCAACTTGTGGATCGGGAAGATCACGCCCGTCAAGAAGTACAGCGGCATGAATGAGACGCGGATGAAGGACCTGACCCGCGGCCGCGCATGCGACACGACGGCGGCCAGAATGCCCATCGACAGGCCGAGGTAGCCGATCAGCAAGTGCACGCCGATCAGTTCGAGCGGTGACGCCGGGATCACGTGAAATCCCAGCCATGCCAGGATGCCCAGCGTCAGCAGGTAGACGATGAGATTCATCAGGGCTTCGATGACGGCGCGCGACAGCAGCGCGTCGATGGGCTTGACCTGGCGATAGGCGAAGATGCCGCGGTTGGCCGTGATGCCGTCCATCAGGCGCATCGTCAGGTGCTGAAAGAAGAAGTAGGGGACCAGGCCGGTGACGAGGAATACCGGGTACTCGATGCCAGGCATCAACTTGCTGCGCAGGAAGCCGAAGATCGTTACCATGACCATGGTGTGCGCCAATGGCTCGAAGATCGTCCAGACCGCGCCGACCCATTGCCCGCCCACGCGCTGCTTCATCTCGCGCAGCACGAGAGCAAAGAGCACGGCGCGCTGAACCTCCCAGGCAGTGCGTTTGTCTTGGGCGCGAGGTGCTGAAGGTACTGAAAGCATCACGTCTGGTCTTGAGCGCAGAGCAATCTTCGCCAGACCCCATCAGGGGAAAACGGGTGCATCAGCAAACAGTGGAGCACTGGCATCCTTCTTTGACAGCAGCGGCGGCTGATCGAGTACCGGCCATTGGACGCCGATCGACGGGTCGTCCCAGCGCAAGCAACATTCCGCTTCGGGCGCGTAGTACTGGGTGGTCTTGTAGAGAAAGTCGGCGCTGTCGCTGGTGACGAGGAAGCCGTGCGCCAGTCCGGGTGGCAGCCACAGCTGGCGATGGTTCTGACCACTCAGTTCCACGCCGACCCAGCGGCCGAAGCTCGGGCTGCTCTTGCGCATGTCCACCGCCACGTCGAACACCGAACCCTGTGTCACGCGCACCAGCTTGCCTTGCGCGTGCGGCGGCAACTGGTAGTGCAGCCCGCGCAGGACGCCCTTGGCCGATCGCGAGTGGTTGTCCTGCACGAAGCGCACTTCGCTGCCGAGCGCATCGCCGAAGGACTTCTGGTTGTAGCTTTCAAGGAAGAAGCCGCGGTCATCACCGAAGACTTGCGGCTCCAGGATCAGCACGCCGTGAATCGCGGTATGCAGCACCTTCATCAGAACACCTGGCTGCCGGCCACCTGCAGCAGGTACCGGCCGTAGCCGTTCTTCAGCATCGGCCGGGCCAGCGCCTCGAGCTGCTCGCGCGTGATCCAGCCGGCGCGGAAGGCGATCTCTTCCGGACAGGCGACCTTCAAGCCCTGGCGCTTCTCGAGCGTGGCGATGAACTGCGAGGCCTCGAGCAGGCTGTCGTGCGTGCCGGTGTCGAGCCAGGCATAGCCGCGGCCCATGATCTCGACTTCGAGCTGCTGCTGTGCAAGGTAGCGCGCATTCACCTCGGTGATCTCCAGCTCGCCGCGCGCCGAAGGACGGATGTCGGCAGCGATGTCACAGACCTGGCCGTCGTAGAAGTACAGGCCGGTCACGGCATAGTTGCTCTTCGGCGCGGCGGGCTTCTCTTCGATGCTGAGCGCTCGCTTGCGCTGGTCGAAGGCCACCACGCCGTAGCGCTCGGGGTCGTGGACGTGATAGGCGAACACGGTGGCGCCACACGCGCGGCCCGTCGCGCCGTGCAGCAGGGCCTGGAAATCATGCCCGTAGAAGATGTTGTCGCCCAGCACCAGCGCGCTTGGCTGGCCGTTGACGAAAGAGCGGCCCAGGATGAAGGCCTGCGCCAGGCCGTCCGGGCTGGGCTGAACGCAATAGCCGATGTCGACACCCCACTGGTGACCATCGCCGAGCAAGGCCTCGAAACGCGGCAGATCTTGCGGAGTGCTGATCAGCAGGATGTCGCGGATCCCGGCCAGCATCAGCGTGGCCAGCGGGTAGTAGACCATCGGCTTGTCGTACACCGGCAATAGCTGCTTGCTCAGGGCCAGCGTGGCCGGATGCAGCCGGGTGCCCGAACCGCCGGCCAGGACGATGCCGCGGCGTTGAAGAGGCGGGCTCATGGTGGGCTGGTCCGGTGGCGGTTCAGCCCAGCACTTCGCGCAACATGCGCTCGACGCCGATGTGCCAGTCGGGAAGGGTCAGGCCGAAGGTCTGCTGCAGCTTGCATGTGTCGAGGCGGGAGTTGAGCGGTCGCCGTGCCGGCGTCGGAAAGGCGCTGGTGGCGACTGGCGCGATATCTTGCGTTTGCACCCGTATCGGCCCTCCGGCCGAACGCGCGAATTCGATGACATGTCGTGCGTAGCCGTGCCAGCTCGTTGCGCCACCGGCCACGGCGTGGTAGGTGCCGGCGAGGCCAGGCTGGGCGAGCACGCGTTGCAGCGCGTGGGCCGTCACGTCGGCCAGCAACTCGGCGCCCGTCGGCGCGCCGACCTGGTCGTCGATGACCTCGAGTTTGTCGCGCTCGGCGGCAAGGCGCAGCATCGTGCGTGCGAAGTTTGCGCCGCGCGCCGCATAGACCCAGCTCGTGCGCAGGATCAAGTGGCGGCAGCCGCTGGCGCGAATGGCCTGCTCGCCTTCCAGCTTGGTCTGCCCATACACGTTCAGCGGCCGGGTCGGCGCGTCCTCGCGCCATGGCAGCGCGCCGCTGCCGTCGAAAACGTAGTCGGTGCTGTAGTGCACCAGCCATGCCCCGGCCGCGGCGGCCTCGCGCGCCAGGACGGCCGGCGCTGCGGCGTTGATGGTGCGAGCGATGTCGGGCTCGCCTTCTGCCTTGTCGACGGCGGTGTGCGCGGCGGCGTTGACGATGACCCCTGGCGCCACCGCTCGCACGGTTGCTGCCAGCGAATCGGGTCGTGTGAAGTCGGCCTGCAGCGGGCCCGGGCTGTCGAAGTCGAGTGCCACCAGTTCGCCCAGCAGCGCCAACGAGCGCTGCAGCTCCCAGCCGACCTGGCCATTCATTCCAAGGAGCAGGATCTTCACCGAGGCGCTCGTCGGTGGGAGTCTGGCTGTGGCGGCAGCGGCCTTGGCATGGCCATCGTCAATTCGTCAATGTGACAAACGCAGCCACGCCCAGCGCGAACTGAGCAAGGATCTGTGTCCAGTCCTTCGCATACTGTACGAACGTGGTCTTGTCGAGCTCCTCGGGCACGAACAAGGTATCGCCGGGCAGTGCCGGCAGTCGCTCGAAGTTGTCGCTCAGTCCGCTGCCCCAAGTCTTTTCCTGCAGGTTGCTGATCACCGTGCCGTTGGCGCGCAACACGAAGCTGCTGCCGGCGTCGGCCCCACGTCTCGGGCCGCCGGCCTGGCGCAAGTAGTCGGCCAGGGTGCGGCCGTCTTCGCGCAGGTAGTTGCCGGCGTTGAAGACGCTGCCAAAGACCCCCACGCTGGTCGGTACGGGCGGAATGAACAAGCGGTCACCGTCTTCGAGCACCAGTTTCGGCAGATCGCGACCGTCAGGCGGAATTTGCAGCACCACCCGGCCGGTGGGTTTGATGTTGCGCAGGCCCTCGATCAGCCGCGTCGTGGCGGCGGTGCGTCCGGCTTCCGCAGCCGCCTCGTTGACGCTGGTGATGCGCTGTGTGGAGTTCGACAGCGCGAGTTCGGTCTCCAGGTTCTTCAGGACTCGCTCGTAGTTCTCCTGCTGCGTCAGGCGTACGCTTTCGCGGGTGAACTGGGTCCCAAAGACGAAGGCACCTGGGGTCAGGCCGCCGGCTGCGCGAATGGCATCGTCGATCGAGCTCTGCGCAGGAAGAACATAGTCCCCGGGCAGCAGAACTTCGCCCTCGACTCGCACACGTTTGTTCTGGTGCTGTAGCGGCGTGGCCAGTGACACGATGTTGAAGGCGCGCAGCACATCCCCGTTGCGCAACTCGGTCGTGTTCGCCTGCGCAATATCGATCTGGATGACACGTACCGTGGTGCGTTCGTCGATGCGCTCTACGGCCAGACGCGTGGTGTCGGCCACTGCGGCGAAACCGCCCGCCATGCGCAGCGCGTCGGCCATGGTTTCACCGGCCTTGAGCTCGAAGACGGCGGGCCGGTTGACGCTGCCGATCACTCCGACCTGCAGCCCGATCGGGCCGATGTGGATGACGTCGTCGGCCTGGAGCAACTTGTCGGAACTGCGGTCGCCATTCAGCAGCAGGTCGTAGAAATCCAGCGTAGACACGAGCCCGTTGGCACGGCGCAGCTGGATGTTGCGAAAGCTGCCCGATGCCGACGGCCCGCCGGCGCGCACCACGGCATTGGCGATGCTGGACAAGGCACTGACCGTATAGGCGCCCGGGCGGACTGCAAAACCCGTGACATACACGCGCACGCCGCGCAGCTGGCCGAGCGACACGCTGAGCTGGAAGTTCTTGAATGTCTGCGCCACGCGCTGGCTGATGGTGGCCGACAGATCTGCATAGCGCACGCCCGAAACCATGATGGTGCCGACCCGCGGCACCGTGATGCGCCCGGAACGGTCGACGACCAAGCGCAACTCCGCGTCCACCGAGCCCCATATCGACAGCACGATCTCGTCCCCGGCAGAGATCAGATACTCAGGCGGCACGAGGGGGTTGTAGTCGATGGCCTCGTCGCCCTTGTTTTGCCCGGTGATGAGCCCCGCCCCCAGACGTCTGATCGCCAAAGGGGTGTCCGGCCGCTGCACGTCGTTCGGAAATGCCAGCCTGTTCACATACTCTTCGAACTCGCTTGGCGCAGGCAGTGCGGATGCGAGCGCAGCGGGGTCGACGAGGTCACGGCTGTCGACGCGGCCTGTCGAGCGTTGATCTCGTGCGGTCGGTGTTGCACCCATGCCAGGCTGGCGCAACTGCAGCGCACCCCCCGCGTCTACCTCTCTGGGGGTGACTGCGTCGTTGGCCGTCGTCGTGCCGAGGCGGCTGCTGTTGTCGGTGGCGGGCGCAGTGCCGAGGCGGCTGCCGCTGCTCTGGCCACTCGCATAGCTTGCGGCAGTCAGCACCAGCAATGCCAGCAATAGGTGGCACCAGGTTCGCAGGGCAGACGAAGACAAGGCTGGCAAGTGGAATGGATGCATTTGACTCGGCGTTCGTGGAAGCCGATCGGTTCTTCGTCGGCTGCGCAGCGACAGAAGAAACCCGTGCTCACCGCATTTGGAGATCGGCATTTTAGCCATCCAGGCGCGGCGCCGGTCCCTGGGGCCGGTTGCGCCAGACCGGCCCGATAGAATCGACCGAATGCTGATCATCATCGTGGCATTCGCAGTGTCGCTCGCTGCAACGCTACTGGTCATTCGTTCAGCAAGAAAATATGCTCACTTCTGGAACGACAACGACCTGAGCGGTCCGCAGAAGTTCCATGTCCAACCGGTGGCCCGCATTGGTGGATTGGGCATAGTGGCCGGTATCCTGGCCGGCGTGACTGTCGCCTTGAGGCACGACCCGCCAACGGGAGTCGACGGCCTGACTCTGCTGGCCTGCGGACTGCCGGCATTGATCGCCGGCCTCGTCGAAGACCTCACGAAAGCTATCAGCCCTCGGCGCCGCCTGCTGTCGAGCGCGCTGTCTGCGCTGCTCGCTGCTTGGCTCCTTGACGCCGTGATCGTGCGCACCGCGATACCGGGTCTTGACTGGGTCGTGTCCTTCCCGATAGGCGCAGTGGTGGTCTCGGTGTTTGCGGTCACGGGTGTGGCCAACGCCGTGAACATCATTGACGGCTTCAACGGGCTGGCATCGATGTGCGGCGTGCTGATTCTCTTGTGCTTGAGCTACGTGGGCTTCCAGGTCGACGACTTGATGGTGGCTTGGCTGGCACTGGCCGGGGTCGGTGCGCTGTTGGGGTTCTTCGTCTGGAACTTTCCGGCGGGGCTGATCTTCCTCGGCGACGGCGGCGCCTACTTCCTGGGCTTCTATATTGCGGAACTCGCCATCCTGCTGCTCCATCGCAACCCGAC
>CAYUPF010000135.1:0-10805 GCA_964446545.1 uncultured Rubrivivax sp. | reverse complement strand
AAGTGCTTGCTGCACAAGAACAAACTCGCTCGGAGCAAGGGGGAACTTCGGATTAGGTTCTTGAAGGCCTCGGCCATCAGCCCAGGCTCACCGGCAGCGTGCGCCAGCCGCGGAAGCGGATGCGCCGGTCGCGCTGTGCCGTGCCGCGCAGCTGCAGACCGGGGTAGCGCGCGATCAGCCGGCCGAAGGCGATGCGCGCCTCGAGCCGCGCCACGTTCATGCCGGCGCAGGCATGGTGGCCCTGGCCGAAGGCCAGGTGCGGGTTCGGCTTGCGGCCGATGTCCAGCCGGTCGGGTTCGTGGAACTGTGCCGGGTCGCGATTGGCACTGCCGATGGCCAGCGTGACGAAGCTGCCCGCCGGCAGCTCGACATCGCCGAAACGCAGCGGCGCGGTGCACAGGCGGTTGTTCAGCTGCAGCGGGCTTTCGAAGCGCAGCAGTTCCTCGACCGCGCTGCCCAGCAGCTCGGGTTGGGCGCGCAGCCGTTGCCACTGCTCGCGCTGCGTCAGCAGCGCGTGCGTGCCGTTGCCGATCAGGTTGGTGGTGGTCTCGTGGCCGGCGTTGAGCAGGAAGATGCAGTTGTGCAGCAGTTCGAGGTCGCCAAAGCGGTCGCCATCGCTTTCGCCCTGGATCAGTCGCGTCAGCACGTCGACGCGCGGGTCGCCGGGGCGGCGCCGGCGTTCGGCCACCAGCGTCGCGAGGTAGGCCTTGAAGTCCTCGACCGCGGCGTTGCCGCGCGCCAGCACTTCGGCCGCCGGCGCCGGCTCCAGCGCCGACAGGATGGCCAGCGACCAGTCGCGCAGCGGGCCGCGCTCGGCATGCGGCACGGCCAGCAGGTTGCCGATCACCGCAACAGGGATGCGCGCGGCGAAGTCCTCGATCAGGTCGGGCTCGGCCATGCCCTGCATGCGATCCAGCAGGCCGTCGACCAGCGCCACCACGCCGGCTTCCATGCGCGCGATCGCCTGCTGGTTGAGCGCGCCCACCAGCAGCCGGCGCACGCGCGTGTGCAGCGGCGGGTCGTTGAACACCAGGCTGCTGGTGTGGTGCTCGAACAGCGGCGAGTCGCCGAACTTGGGCGCGAACTCGCGCTGCTTGTCCGACGACAGCGTCGGCTCGCGGTAGGCGGCGAGCACGTCGCCGTAGCGTGTCAGCAGCCAGCTGCCGGGGCCGATGGCATGCACCGGCGAGCGTTCGCGCAGCGCGGCATAGGTGGGGTAGGGGTCGTCGACGAAGGCTTCGCCCGCACCGGCGAGCGTGAAGGCCGGTACGGTGCTCATTCGAAGCCGCCGTGCCGCCCCGCCCCGGCCGCAAAGCGCGCCGCGCCGGCCACCGCCTCGGCCTCGATCACCGGGAAGCCGCCGGCGCCTTCGCGCTGCAGTGCCTCGGCCAGCGGCAAGTCCCACTGTGCGTAGGCCGAGGCGCGGTCGGCCCGCATGCAGGCCTGCGGAAAGGCGGCGATGCGCGCGGCCAGCGCCTGGGCTGCCGCCAGCGCCTGGCCGTCGTCGACCACCATCGTCGCCAGGCCCATCGCCAGCGCCTCGTCGGCGCCCACCGCTCGGCCGCTGAGGATCATGTCCAGCGCCCGGCCCATGCCGACGATGCGCGGCAGCCGCACCGTGCCGCCGTCGATCAGCGGCACGCCCCAGCGCCGGCAGAACACGCCGAAGGTGGCGCCGCGCGCGGCCACGCGCAGGTCGCACATCAGCGCCAGCTCCAGCCCGCCGGCCACCGCGTAGCCTTCGACCGCGGCGATCACCGGCTTGGCGAAGGCCATGCGCGTCGGCCCCATCGGCCCGGGCGCGCTGCCGGTGGCTTCGACCGCATTGCGCCGCGCCGGGTCGCCCAGCGCCTGCAGGTCGGCGCCGGCGCAGAAATGCCCGCCCGCACCGGTGAGCACGGCCACGCGCGCACGTTCATCGGCTTCGAAGGCCTCGAAGGCCTCGCGCAGGGCCAGCGCCGTGGGCCTGTCGACCGCATTGCGCCGCTCGGGCCTGTCCAGAGTGATGGTCAGCACCGGGCCCACCTGCTGGGTGTGCACGCTCGAGCGTGTGCTCATACGCTGTCTCCTTCGAATGTGCTCGCCGCGCATTCTGCGCCCATGAAAAAGGCCCGGACGCTGCCGTCCGGGCCCGGATCAGGGAAGGCGCTGGCAATCAGCTTGCGCGCTTGCGGCTGCACCAGGCCAGCGCGGCCAGGCCTACGGCGAACAGCAGGTGGGTCTCGGGCTCGGGCACGCCGACTGCGCGCGCCGCGAAGTCCGCGATCGAAGCATGCGCGCGTGAAGTCGGGTGGAAGCTGTCCCAGTAGAAGTATTGGGTCGGATCCAGGCACTGGCTCGTCGCCGTCAGGCAGGCGTCCGTGGTGTTGGCGTAGCCGGCCAGCAACTCTGGGTCCTTGCCGAGCGCGTACAGGTCGAGAAACCCGATCGTGGCGTCTTGCAGGCCCAGCGAAGCGAGGGCCGTCTCGAGTGCCATGTTCCACTGAACGGTCCGCAGCGAGGCCAGTGCGGCGACATCGGGGCCACGCCCCTGGAACTCGGGTGTCGTGCCGATATCGGGCACGTTGGCCACCAGGAACTGTCGGCCGCCCGCGTTGTATAGGTCGGTCAGGGAAGTGACGATGCTGTCGATGCCCGGCACCACGTTTGGATTGAGGAGGTTGTTGGCGACGTCGTTGCCGCCGATCATCACCGAGTACAGCGTGGTGGCGCTCGGTGGCATGCCGGTCGCGAGGTACAGGCCGACCTGCTGGTCGAGCCAGGGCGCGGCGCCGACGTCCGGGTTGACGCCCGTGCGGGCGCCACCCCAGGCGTAGTTGTTGCCGCCCACGACCGATGGGGTGGCGAGCAGGCCGTACTTCGCGGCGAACACCGAGGGCCAGGAAGGGCCGAGGTAGTCGGACCACTGGCCGCCGGTGCGGTCCGGCGCTGCGCCGCCCGTGCCCTGGTAGTAGGGCGCCGGCGGGAAGCCACTCGTCGCGTACCAGATATTGCCGGTGTCCGAGAGGCTGTCGCCGAAGAAGACGATGCCGGTGTACCCGGCGTGGGCCGGCAGCGACCCGACCGTTGCGGCCGCGAACGCGGTGGCAAGTAGAAGTCGCTTGAGCGATGACGAAGGCATGGAGGCTCCTGGCGTTGGGGGTGTAGTTTTGATCCAGGACAGAACTTAACACTCACCGTGACCACCGCGCCACGGGGTTGCTCCTCGGTGCGGCCTGTCCCGATTCGCGCAGCTCGGAGTCGGGGCGCTACGGCGGCGCAGTGCTGCGCTGCAGCTCGCGGCCCATCATCTCGTGCAGCTTGTTCACCGCCTTCAGCGGCCGCACCATGACCTTGAAGTGGTCGATGCGGCCGTCGGCATTCCAGTGGATCATGTCGATGCCGTTGACGCTGATGCCCTCGACCACGCAGTCGAATTCCAGCACCGCCGAATCGGCGCCGTACCACTGGTTCGGGTAGTGGAAGCTGGCGTTGTTCAGCACCTTCAGCGCCGCCTGCAGATAGGCCAGCGTGACCGCCCGGCCGGCCTGCGGCGTGTGCACCACCGGCGAGACGAAGACCACGTCCTCGGCCAGCAGTTCCTTCAGCGCGTGCATGTCGCGGCTCTTCACGACCTGGTGCCATCGTTCGATGGGGCGGGGCATCACGAGACGGTCCTCCGGTGGGGTTGCGGCTTCATCGTAGCATCGCTCCTCCCGATGTCAGGAGCCATGATGAGCAGCGATGACAGCGTCGAGCGCATGAACGCCCACCCGCCCGCGGTCATCCGTACCCTGAAGGGCCGGGTGGCGGCCTATGCGCCCGAGCGCCACGAGCTGCGCATGCAGTTCGAGATCGGCCTGGAGTTCTGCCACACGGTGGACATCGTGCAGGGCGGCTTCATCACCGCGATGCTCGACGCGTCGATGGCGCACGTGGTCATCGCCGCCGAACGCGGCAAGGTGCGCGTGTCGTCGATCGACATCCACGTCAGCTTCCTGCGCCCGGCGCGCGCCGGCGGCTTCACCGCCGTGGGGGCGATCGTCAAGTCCGGCCGCACCATCGCCTTCCTGAAGGCCGAGCTGTTTTCGGACAAGGGCGAACTCGTCGCTACCGCCACCTCGTCGGCGCACCTGACGCGCGAGCACAAGTAGGCGGCTGTTGCGGCAGGCGTTGACCCTCGTCAACGCAGCTCAGGCGCGGCGTGGCTATGGTGCGGGCTTCGCTCCACAGTGCGGATCGGGCACGGCTCGGCCGCGCCCGCCATGGCCGCTGCCTCTTCACCCGACGACTTTCCCACCGAGCTGATGGCGCGCGCCTGCGCCGGCGGACTGGCCCCGCTGCGCCTGGGCGCCCGCTCGCTGCTGCCGGTGATACAGGGCGGCATGGGCGTGGGGGTGTCGGCGCACCGCCTGGCCGGCAGCGTGGCGGCGCTGGGGGCGATGGGCACGATCTCGTCGGTGGACCTGCGCCGCCACCACCCCGACCTGATGGCGCGCATTCCGGGTCTGCCGCCGGGCGCGGCCGCCACACGCTGCGCCAAGCAGACCATCGACGCGGCCAATCTCGAGGCGTTGGCACGCGAGATCCGCGGCGCTCGCGAACTCGCCGGCGGGCGCGGGCTGCTCGCCGTCAACGTGATGCGCGCGGTGGGCGAGTACGCGCCGTCGGTGACGCGCGCGCTCGAATGCGGCATCGACGCCGTGGTCGTCGGCGCCGGGTTGCCGCTGGACCTGCCCGAGCTGGCGCAGGACCATCCGCAGGCGCTGCTGTTGCCGATCCTGTCCGACGCGCGCGGCGTGCAGTTGCTGGTGCGCAAGTGGGAGCGCAGGAAGCGCCTGCCCGATGCCATCGTCATCGAACATCCGCGGCTGGCCGGTGGCCACCTGGGTGCGGCGAAGATCGCCGACCTGGCCGACCCGCGCTTCGACTTCGAGAACGTCATCCCGCAGTCGCTGGCCTTCCTGCGCAGTGCCGGCATCGAGAAGAAGATTCCGCTGATCGCCGCCGGCGGCATCCGTTGCCATGCCGACATCGTGCGGCTGCAGGCGCTGGGCGCCGCCGCGGTGCAGTTGGGCACACCCTTCGCGGTGACACTGGAAAGTGATGCCCATGCCGAGTTCAAGCGCGTGCTGGCGCAGGCGCACGACGAGGACCTGGTCGAATTCACCAGCGTCGCCGGGCTGCCGGCGCGCGCCGTGGCCACGCCCTGGCTGAAGAACTACCTGAAGGCCGAAGGCCGGCTGCAGCGCGTGGCGCATGTCAAGCCGCGCTGCACGCTGGCCTTCGACTGCCTGGCGCAATGCGGGCTGCGCGACGGCCTGGCCGGCTGGGGCCAGTTCTGCATCGACACGCAACTTGCCGCGGCGCTGCGCGGCGACGTGAAGAAGGGCCTGTTCTTCCGCGGCGTGGGCGCGCTGCCCTTCGGCGAGCAGATTCGCAGCGTGCGCGAGCTGATGCAGCGGCTGCTCACGAGCGCGCCGCTGACGCCGGCCTGAAGCCGGGCGCGGCGCCTACACCACGTGCCGCGCGCGCAGCTCGGCCACCGCGGCGGCGTCGTAGCCCAGTTCGGCCAGGATCTGCTGCGTGTGCTGTCCCAGTGTCGGGGCGGGGTGCAGGAACTGGGCCGCGTCGACCGACAGGTCCACCGGGTGCGGCGCGATCGGCGCATGCCGTGCACTGCCGCTGATCGGCCGCTCCTGCAACAAGCCGGCGGCGCGGATGTGCGGATCGTCCAGCGCCTGCTGCGGGCTCAGCACCGGCGCGGCCGGAATCCTGGCGCGCGCCAGCGTGTCCAGCGCCTCGTCGCGCGTGCGCGTCGCGCACCATTCGGCCATCCATGCACTGATGTCCAGGCTGTGGTTGCCGCGCTGCTCGTCGTCGGCGAAGCGCGGGTCGTCGACCAGCTCGGGCCGGCCGATCAGGCGGCACCAGCGCTCGAACATCGGCTGGCCGATGGTGGCCACGACCAGCCAGCCATCGCGTGCACGCAAGACGTCGCTGGGCGCGGCGGTGAAACCGCGGTTGCCCTGCGGCACGCGGTCGGGCGCCTTCAGCGCCTGTTCGATGATGACCGCGTTGCCCATCACCAGCGCGCTGCGCAGCAGCGCGCCCTCGACCTGCTGGCCGCGCCCGCTGCGCTCGCGCGACCACAGCGCGGCCAGCGTGCCCATGGCCAGCGCCTGCGCGGTGCTGACGTCGACATAGGGCACCGCGGCGCGGGCCGGCGCGTCGGGTTGGCCGGACAGGAACATCGCGCCGCTCATCGCCTGGCCGATCGAATCGAAGCCGGGCCGGTCGCTGTAGGGCCCGCCCGGGCCATAGGCGCTGACCGTGGCGAGCACGATGCGCGGGTTCAGCGCCGACAGCGTGGCGTAGTCCAGCCCCAGCTGCTTCAGCGTGGCCGGCGGCAGATTGGCCACCACCACGTCGGCGGTTGCGACCAGCTGGTGCACGATGCGCCGGCCGTCGACGTGTGCCAGATCCAGCGTCAGGCAGCGCTTGTTGCGGTTCATCTGCAGGTACAGACCGCCTTCGCCGGCCTCGGTGACCGGCGCGACATAGCGGTCCTCGCCGCCGGCTACACGCTCGATGCGGATGACGTCGGCGCCCAGGTCGCCGAGCAATGCAGCGCAATAGGGGCCGGCGATGAAGCGGCCGAAGTCGAGGACGCGGATGCCGGACAGCAGGGCCATGGGATGTCTCGCTCTTGGGGATTGCGGCCCAGTCTAGCGTGCCGGTGCGCGATTGACCCAGCGCAAGGTCGGGGCCGTCGGCGGCAGCGCAAAATCGACGTCCAACGACCACCTTCTTGATGCATCGACCGTGACGACGCAATTGACTGCCGGGCAGCGTGCCCTCCTCGAAGCCGAACTCATCCGCCGGCAAGGCGAGCTCGATCGCCAGCTGGCCGAGCACCAGGGCGGCATGTCGCGCGCCGAACATGCGCGCGAGCTGCTGTCGCAGGACAGCGACGACGTCTCGCACCGCGAGGCCGATCGCGAGATGGACATGGAGCTCAGTGACCGCGACATCAGCGAGCTGGGCGCCGTCAGCGCCGCGTTGCTGCGCCTGAAGGAAGGGCGCTACGGGCCGTGCAGCGACTGCGGCGAGGCCATCGCCTTCGACCGCCTGAAGGTCGAGCCCTGGGCGCTGCGCTGCGTCGACTGCGAAGGCCGGCGCGAGCGCGCAGCGCGCGGCTGAGTTCCCTCGCCGATTTTTCCCGGAAGGAAGACGATGACGATGTTCCACGCCGTGGCCTGGGTCGACCACCAGAGCGCGCAGGTCCTGCAGTTCGACGCCGAGCACATCCAGGCGCACAAGGTCAAGGCGCATTCGCATCACACGCGCCAGCACGGCAGCAGCGTGCGCACCGAGCATGAGTACTTCGCCGCGGTGTGCGATGCGCTGGCCGGCATCGCCGAGGTGCTGGCCGTGGGCCCGAAGACCGGGCTGGCCGATTTCCGCCACTACGTCGAGAAGCACCGCCCGGCCGTGGCCCAGCAGATCGTCGGCTGGGAACACAGCGACCGCCCCAGCGAGAACCAGCTGGTGGCGCTGGCGCGCCAGTACTTCCTCAAGTACGACCGCATGGCGGGCACGCCCACGCCGAGCTGAGCCCGTGCCCGCGCGCCGCGGGTAGGCATTTGCCGATATCCTGTGCGGCGGCAGCAAAGCGCAGAAGGACGAGGCATGGCGACCAAGGCGCGCGCAAGACGTTCCGCAAAGACCGCGAGGGCTCCCGAGCCGGCCCCGCCGAAGCAGCGGCTGCAGCGCGAAGTGGTCAATGCCGCCTACCTGGACAAGCCGGCCCACCTGCGCACGCGCGCCGAGCGCAGCGAGGCCGGCCGCGCCTTGCGCGTCAGCTGCCCGCGCGAAAGCCATGCCGGCTTCAGCCCCGCCGAAGGCCGGCCCGACCCGATCGAGCTGCTGATGCGCAGCAGCGAGGGCCGCATCGAGCACCTGGTGCCGATCCGCTACGGCCGCATGCTGGCCTCGCCCTTCGCCTTCTACCGCGGCGCGGCGGCGATCATGGCGGCCGACCTGGCCGCAACGCCTTGCACCGGCATCGGCGTGCAGGCCTGCGGCGACGCGCACCTGATGAACTTCGGCGCCTTCGCCACGCCGGAGCGGCGCATCGTCTTCGACATCAACGACTTCGACGAGACCCACCCGGCGCCGTGGGAGTGGGACCTGAAGCGCCTGGCGGCCAGCTTCGTCATCGCCAGCCGGCACAACGGCCACAAGGCGTCGGAGTGCCGCGCCGCGGCCGCCGCGGTGGTCGAGCACTACCGCGACCGCATGCGCGAGCTGGCCGAGATGCCCACGCTGTCGGCCTGGTACTCGTACCTCGACTACGAGAAGCTGATCGAGATGAGCGAGGACGACGAAATGAAGCGCCGGCGCCGCAAGCTGCTGGACAAGGCGCTGCAGCGCGATGCCGCGGCCGAGTTCGTCAATCTGGCGCACATCGACGGCGGGCGGCCGCGCATCAAGGACGCGCCGCCGCTGATCTACCACTCCGACGAGTGGAAGGATCCGGGCTTCGACGAAGTCGTGCAGCAGAACCTGATCCGCTACCGCGATTCGCTGCCGGTCGAGCGCCACGTGCTCTTCGACCGCTACGAACTGGCCGACGTGGCCATCAAGGTGGTCGGCGTGGGCAGCGTCGGCACGCTGTGCGCGGTGGCGTTGTTCTTCGCCGCCGAGGACGACCCGCTGTTCCTGCAGGTGAAGGAGGCGCGCGACTCGGTGCTGGCGCCCTACGTGCACTACAAGGGCTTCGCCTCGAACGGCGAGCGCGTGGTGCTCGGCCAGCGGCTGATGCAGGCCGCCTCCGACGTCTTCCTCGGCCACATGGTCGGCGTGCAGGGCAGGCACATGTACGTGCGCCAGCTGCGCGACGTGAAGGTCAAGCCGCTGGTGGAGATCTACAACGCGCAGAACATGCTGGGCTTCGCGCGCAGCACCGGCTGGGCGCTGGCGCGCGCGCATGCGCGCTCGGGCGACCCGGCGGTGATCGCCGGCTACATCGGCAAGGGCGACGTGTTCGCCGACGCGATCGCCGAATTCGCGCTCGCCTATGCCGACTGCAACGAGCGCGACCATGCCGCGCTGCTGGCCGCGGTGCGCGCCGGGCGCGTCGATGCCGAGACCGAGGGCGACTGATTGACGCGTGCCGCGCCAGCCCGACAATGCGATTTTCGCCCGGTGCGAAGGGATACGACATGAACGACATGAGCCTGAACCTGGCCGACGCGGCCACCGTGCAAGCGCTGAACGACACGCTGGCACTGCAGCGCCAGGCCTACCAGGCGTTGCCGGTGCCCACGCTGGAGCAGCGCAAGGCCGACCTGCGCACGCTGCAGCGCTTCGTGCGCGAGAACAAGGACGCCTTGCTGGCCGCCATCAGCGCCGACTACGGCCACCGCTCGCGCCACGAGACGCTGCTGGCTGAGGTCTTCCCGGTGCTGGACGGCGCCGAGCACACGATCAAGCAGCTGCGCGCGTGGATGAAGCCGCAGCGGCGGGCGGTGGACTGGCGCAATTTCATGGGCGCGCGCAACCGCGTCATCCCGCAGCCGCTGGGCGTGGTCGGCGTGATCGTGCCGTGGAACTTCCCGCTCAACCTGAGCCTGATCCCGCTGACCTACATCTTCGCCGCCGGCAACCGCGCGATGGTGAAGATGAGCGAGAACTCGCGCCACCTGGCCAAGCTGCTGATCGAGCGCATGCCGGCCTACTTCCCGCCCGACAAGCTGCAGTTCTTCGACGAAACCGGCGGTGTCGGCATCGAGTTCTCCAAGCTGCCCTTCGACCACCTGCTGTTCACCGGCTCGGGCGCCACCGGCCGCGCCGTGATGGCCGCGGCCGCGCGCAACCTGTGCCCGGTGACGCTGGAACTGGGCGGCAAGGCGCCGGCGATCGTCGCCGACGACTTCCCGCTGCGCACCGCGGCCGAGCGCATCCTGTTCGTCAAGTACCTCAACGCCGGGCAGATCTGCACCACGGTCGACCATGCCTGGCTGCCGCCGCAGCGCATCGACGAGTTCGTGCGTTTGGCGCGCGAGATCGTGCCCAAGCGCTACCCGCGGCTGGATTCACCGGACTACACCTCGATCATCGACGAGCGCTCCTTTGACCGGCTGCTGCACGCGCTGGACGATGCGCGCGAGCGCGGCGCGACGCTGGTGCAGCTGGTGCCGGGCCCGGCGCACGACCGCGCCACGCGCAAGATCGCGCCGCACATCGTGCTCAACGCGCCCGACGACTGCCTGCTGATGCAGCGCGAGATCTTCGGTCCGATCCTGCCGCTGCGCGGCTACGACAGCCTGGACGCGGTGATCGCGCGCATCAACGCCGGGCCGCGCCCGCTGGCGGTGTACCCGTTCAGCCACGACAAGGCCACGGTGCGCAAGGTGCTGGAGCACGTGATGTCCGGCGGCGTGTCGGTCAACGACGCACTGTTCCACGTCGGTCAGCACGACCTGCCCTTCGGCGGCGTTGGCGCCTCGGGCATGGGCCACTACCACGGCAGGGAAGGCTTCGAGACCTTCTCCAAGCTGCGGCCGGTGTTCTACCAGGCGCGCTTTTCCAGCCTGAAGTTCATGATGCCGCCCTACGGCAAGTTCGCCGACGTGATGCTGCGCTTCCTGACGAAGTAGCTCAGCGCAGTTGCTTGTTCCAGAAGTACAGCGTGCGCTCCCAGGCGGTGGCGGCGGCTTCGGGCTTGTATTCGGTGATCGGCAGGCGGGCCGCGCCCACCTGCGTCTCGTTGGCGAAGGCGTGCATCGCCTGGTAGCGGTGGAACTCGAAGTCGACGCCGG
>CAYUPF010000134.1:0-10982 GCA_964446545.1 uncultured Rubrivivax sp. | reverse complement strand
ATGAAAACATCCCGTTGGGTCGGCGCCGCGCTGCTCCTGGCCCTGCTCGCCGCGGGCGGCTGGTGGGCCTTCGTGCGCGTGCCCGAGCCCGAGCTGAGTTTTCGCACCGGCAAGATCGAGCGTGGCTCGCTGCAGGCCGCGGTGTCGGCCACCGGCAGCGTCGCGCCGGTGCAGCAGGTGCAGATCAGCTCACAGGTGTCGGGGCAGATCAAGGAGCTGTTCGTCGACTTCAACAGCGAGGTCAAGGAAGGCCAGATGATCGCGCGGCTCGACCCGGAGACCTTCGAATACCGCGTGCGCCAGTCCAACGCCGACGTCGAGGCCGCGCGCGCCTCGGTGCTGACGGCGCAGGCCAACGTGCAGAGCGCACTGGCGCAGGTGTTGCGCGCCGAGGGCGATCTGGGCGAGGCGCAGCGCGACGAGAAGCGCAAGCTCGACCTGCTGGCGCAGAACTTCATCTCCTCGGCCGAGCTGGACAGCGCCAGGTCGAAGACGGCGTCGCTGGCCGGCGCGCTGAAGGTGGCGCAGGCGCAGGTGGACGTGGCGCGCGCGCAGGCGCAGAACGCGCTGGCCATCGTGCGCCAGCGTGATGCGCAGCTGCAGCAGGCGCGTGTCGACCTGGAGCGCACGCAGATCCGCTCGCCGGTGGACGGCATCGTCATCAAGCGCAGCGTCGAGGTCGGCCAGACGGTGGCCGCCAGCCTGCAGGCGCCGGAACTCTTCGTCATTGCGCGCAATCTGTCGGACATGCAGGTCGAAGCCGCCATCGACGAAGCCGACATCTCGCGCGTGCGCGACGGCCAGATGGTCAGCTTCAGCATCGACGCCTTCCCCGGCCGCCGCTTCGAAGGCGCGGTGCGCCAGGTGCGCAAGGCGGCGGTGTCGGCACAGAACGTGGTGTCCTACACCGTGGTGGTGGGTTTTGCCAACCCGGGCTCGCTGATGCTGCCGGGCATGACCGCCAACGTGCGCATCATCACCGACACGCGCGACAACGTGCTGAAGGTGCCGAATGCGGCACTGCGCGTGCGCATCGCCGGCATCGAGCCGGACACGGTGGCGCCGGCACCGTCGAACGGTGCGTCGGCCGCACGCACCGGCAGCTTTGGTTCGTTGCCCGAGGCGCGTGCGCAGGCTGCGCCGCCGGCGGGTCCGGCCGTGCCGGCCAGCGGGCCGCTGAGCGACTTCCGCAAGCGGCTGATCGACGAGCTGGCCCTGACGCCGACGCAGACGCAGCAGGTCGACACGGTCATCGCCGCGCAGCGGCCGCGTTTCGGCGAATTGCGCAACCTGCCCCAATCGCAGCGTGGCAAGGCGCGCGACCGCATCCTCGCCGACATGCGCGCGCTCATCGCCGAGCAGCTCACACCCGAACAGCAGGCCAGGTACCAGCGGCTGCTCGTCGAGATGGCCGGGCGCCAGACCACGCGCGGGCGCATCTACCTGCTGCCCGAGGGCGGCACGCCGCGCGCCTACAGCGTGCGCCTGGGCATCAGCGACGGCGTGATGACCGAGCTGATCGTGCCGCCGCACTCGCCCGACGCCGCGGTGCTGGTCGAAGGCGCCACCGTCATCACCGCGGTGGCCACGGCGGCGCCGGGCGCGCCGCGCGCTGGCACGCCGCCTGCGCCGCGGCTGTTCTGAGCCCGGCCACTCGATGGCGCTGATCGAAGCCCGCTCGCTGGTCAAGATCTATCGCATGGGCGATCAGGTGGTGCAGGCCTTGAACGACGTGTCGCTGGACATCGGCGAAGGCGAGTTCGTCGCCATCATGGGCGCTTCGGGTTCGGGCAAGAGCACGCTGATGAACATCCTCGGCTGCCTCGATCGGCCCACTTCGGGCACGCTGCGCCTGGCCGGCGAGGAAGTCGAGGCGCTGGACGGCGACGCGCTGGCGTCGATCCGCAACCGGCGCATCGGCTTCGTGTTCCAGCAGTTCAACCTGCTGCCGCGCACCAGCGCGCTGGACAACGTCGAGCTGCCGATGGTCTACGCCGGCATCAAGCCGACCGAGCGCCGCACACGTGCACTGGCCGCGCTGCAGCGCGTGGGGCTGGGCGAACGCGCGCTGCACACACCGGCCGAGCTGTCCGGCGGCCAGCAGCAGCGCGTGGCCATCGCGCGTGCGCTGGTCAACCAGCCTGCGCTGATCCTGGCCGACGAACCCACCGGCGCGCTGGACACACACACCTCCGAGGACATCATGCGGCTGCTGGCCGAACTGAACGCGCAGGGCATGACGATCGTGATGGTCACGCACGAGGCCGACATCGCGATCTGGGCGCGCCGGTGCATCGTCTTCCGCGACGGACGCATCGTCGAGGACCGGCCGCAGCCGCCGCGCGTGGCTGCCGAGGCGGCCGCCGCATGAGGGCCGAGCGCCGGGCCGCGCCCAAGCCGGCCCGTGTCCCCGCGGGGGAGCGTAGGCAGGCAAGCAGTTTCCGACTGCTCGGGACCTGCCTGCCGAAGCGCCGATCGGCAGGCAAGCCGGTTGGCCGGCCGACGGTCCCGTCGGACGAGGGGCAGCAATGAACCTGCTCACGGCCTGCATGTCGGCGCTGCGCGCGCTGGGCACCAACTGGCTGCGCAGCATGTTGACGATGCTGGGCATCATCATCGGCGTGGCCGCGGTGATCACGATGATCGCCATCGGCGGCGGTGCGCAGGCGCGCGTGGAAGAGCAGATGAAGAGCCTGGGCACCAACATCATGCTGGTGCTGCCGGGTGCGCAGACCACCGGCGGCGTGCGCCTGGGCGCGCAGACCGGCCAGACGCTAACCGAGGAGGACGCGCTGGCCATCGCCGCCGAGGTGCCCGAAGTGCAGGCCGCCGCGCCCAGCCTGCGCACCGGCGCGCAGGTGGTGGCCGCCAACGCCAATTGGAGCACCGCGGTGATGGGCACCAGCGCCGACTACCTGGAGGTGCGCGACTGGCCGCTGGCCCACGGCCGCAACTTCGAGCCTGCCGAGCAGGCGGGTTCGGGCAAGGTCGCGCTGCTGGGCCAGACGGTGGCGCGCGAACTCTTCGGCGATGCCGACCCCATCGACCAGATGATCCGTGTGCGCAAGCTGCCGCTGCAGGTGATCGGCGTGCTCTCGCTCAAGGGCCAGAACTCGATGGGCCAGGACCAGGACGACGTCATCCTGGTGCCGCTGTCCACCTATCGCAACCGCATCCAGGGCATGAGCGCGGGGCGCATCAAGCGCGTCGGCGCCATCAGCGTCAAGGTGCGCGACGGTCAGAGCATGACTGATGCGGGCGAGAAGATCCGCGAGTTGCTGCGCCAGCGCCATCGGCTGCAAAGCGGTGCCGACGACGACTTCAGCCTGCGCAACCTGACCGAGATGCTGCAGGCCCAGGAAGAGTCATCCCGCGTCATGGCGCTGCTGCTGGCGGCGGTGGCCGGCGTCAGCCTGGTGGTCGGCGGCATCGGCATCATGAACATCATGCTGGTCAGCGTGACCGAGCGCACGCGCGAGATCGGGCTGCGCATGGCGGTGGGCGCGCGCTCGCGCGACATCCTCGGCCAGTTCCTGATCGAGGCGGTGACCATGAGCCTGGTGGGCGGCGCCATCGGCATCGTCATCGGCGTGATCGCCACCTGGGCCATCGGCTCGTTTGCCGGCTGGCAGGTGCTGCTGTCGCTGGAGTCGATCCTGCTGGCGGTGGGTTTTTCGGCTGCGGTGGGCGTGTTCTTCGGCTTCTACCCGGCGCGGCGTGCCGCGTCCTTGCTGCCGATCCAGGCGCTGCGCCATGAATAGGCGCGGCAACCTTGCGGCGCTGGCTGCGCTGCTGCTGGCCGGCTGCGCCGGCCTGGGCGTGCCGCGCAGCATCACGCTCAGCGAAGGCGAATTGCAGGCGCAGCTGGCCAAGCGCTTTCCGATGCAGCGCAGCCTGCTCGAGCTGCTGGACCTGCAGCTGTCCGACCCGGTGCTGCGCCTGGACGCTGCCGCCAACCGCCTGGCCACCGAGCTGACGCTGAGAGGCAGCGAGCGCCGCTCGGGCCGCAGCCTGCAGGGCCGGCTGGCGCTGGACTTCGGGCTGCGCTGGGAGCCGGCCGACGGCAGCATCCGCCTGGTGCAGCCGCGTGTCCAGAGCCTGCAGTTCGGCGCCGTGCCGGGACTGTCGCCGCGCCGTGCCGAGATGCTGCAGAGCATGGGCATCGCGCTGGCCGAACGGCTGCTCGACGACTTGGTGCTGTACCGCATCAGCGCCGACCGGCTGGCGGCGCTGCGCAGCGCCGGCTACCAGCCCGGTACGCTGCAGGTCAAGCCCGAGGGGCTGGAAATCACGATCGAGCCGTTGCCGGCGGCCGGCGCTGCTGCAATGCAGCGTTAGCTGCGTATCATCCGCCCCTTTTGCACGGGCAACGCGCGTTGGACATCTTGTTGCTGGTCAAGGCCGCGATCATGGGCGTGGTCGAAGGGCTCACCGAGTTCCTGCCGATTTCGTCCACCGGGCACCTCATCCTCACCGCCTCGCTGCTCGACTTCACCGGCGACAAGGTCAAGGTCTTCGACATCGCCATCCAGACCGGCGCGATTTTCGCCGTCATCCTGGTGTACTGGCAGCGCCTGCGCGACACCGCCGCCGGGCTGGGCAGCGACCCGCGCGCGCGGCGCTTCACGCTCAACGTGCTGATCGCCTTCGTGCCGGCGGTGCTGCTCGGGCTGCTCTTCGGCAAGGCCATCAAGGCGCATCTGTTCAACCCCACCGTGGTGGCCGGCGCCTTCATCGTCGGCGGCTTGATCATCCTCTGGGCCGAGCGCCGGCCGGCTGCCGCGGTGCGCATCCAGCAGGTGGACGACATGACGCCGTGGGACGCGCTGAAGGTCGGCCTGGTGCAGTGCCTGGCGATGGTGCCGGGCACCAGCCGCTCCGGCGCCACCATCATCGGCGGCATGCTGCTGGGCCTGAGCCGCAAGGCCGCCACCGACTTCAGCTTCTTCCTGGCCATTCCCACACTCATCGGCGCCGGCGCCTACAGCCTGCTGAAGGAACGTGCGCTACTCAGCTGGGCCGACCTGCCGCTGTTCGGTGTCGGCTTGCTGTTCTCGTTCGTCAGCGCCTGGCTGTGCGTGCGCTGGCTGCTGCGCTACATCGCCACGCACGATTTCGTGCCCTTCGCCTGGTACCGCATCGTCTTCGGCGCGGTGGTGCTGCTCACCGCCTGGACCGGCTGGGTCGACTGGCAGGCCTGATCTGCACGGGTACGGCCAGGCGTGCGCGAGGGCCGAGGCCGCAGCGTGCAAAGCGTGAATCAGCGTGCCGGTGCGGACGCCGCGGGCGGTGCGGCCAGGCGTTTGCGCAGTCCCTCGCAATGGTCTTCCTGGGGAGTGAACACGGCCGAGCGCCGCTCGTCGGCGATCAAGCCGTCGCTGGGCGCACTGAACAGCACCACGTGCAGCGCCGGCCCCTCGGCCGCCATCTCGCGCTGCATATGCAGCGGCACGCCGCGGTCGCGCGACGTGTGCATCGCGCCGGCCAGCAGCAACACCGTCGAGCCCGGCGGCGCGCTGCGCAGCGCCGCGGCGGCCACCTGCGCCATCGAGCGGTCGCGCGCGATCTGGATGCGCACCATGCCCGGCTCCTGCGCCGCCGGCAGCAGCTGGCAGTGGCCGACGCGCACCGCGTCGACCAGCAGCGCGCGCGTGGCGTCGTCGAGCAAGGCATCCAGCGTCGTGTCGGCCATGGCCGCGCGCATCTGCTCGCGCGGCAGATTTCCGCCGAGCACCGGCACGCCCGCACGCACCGCGTTCATCACCACTGCGGAATAGCGCTCCCATGGCCAGCCGCGCCATTGCAGCGCGTCGCGCACCTGCTGTTCACTGGCGTCGCGGGGCAGGCCGGCGTTGCCGTGGGGCCGTTCGGCCATCTCCAGCACCACCGCGGCGAGTTCGCCGCGCGCGGCCAGCGCCTGCACCTCCTCGGCCACCTGGCGCTGCTGGTCGGGCTGGTCATGCTGCTCGCCGAAGAGCAGCAGCCTGGCGGGGGCGGCACAGGCTACGCCGGCGAAGAAGCACAGACCCAGCAGCCCTGGAAATCGAAACCATGGATATCGCATCGCCGGTAGTGTGCGTCATCAGCGCCGGCGGCCATCGGCGGCCGTGACATGATGCGCGGCCATGAGACCCCGCGACAGCAGCGACGCCGAGATCCAGGCACTGGAGGCACTGTGCGAGCGCCTGGCGGGCTTCGACGAGCGTGTGTCGCTGGAGTGGCTGGACGGCTGCATGGCCGCGTTGCTGGCCGGCCCGCGCGCGCCGTCGCCGCTGCAATGGCTGCCGCGGCTGCTGGACGATGCCTGGGAGCGCACCTTCGCCGACCCGCAGGACCAGCAGCAGGCGCTGAACACGCTGCTCGCGCGCTGGAACGTGCTGGCCTCGCAACTCGACGCCGAAGCGCTGTTCGACGAACCGGATGTGCTGCGGCTGGCGCCGCTGATGGGCGACTACGGCGACGCGATGCGCGCCGCGGTGCTGGCCGAAGTCCGGCTGCAGCCCGAGGAGCTGGACGACTGGCCGCTGACCGGCGAGCTGTGGGCGCTGGGCGTGCTGGACGCGATCGAGGCCTTCGCCGACGACTGGGTCGCGCCCAGTGGCGATGCCGACGACGAAGCCTGGTACGACGGCTGCCTGCGTGCCATCGAGGCGCTGACGCAGCGCGACGCGGCACAGCTGGCCGCCGACCTGCAGATCCGCTACCCGGGCCGGACGCTGACGCGCGACGAACTGGTCGACGAAGCCTGCCTGGCGCTGCAGGATCTGCGCTGCTACTGGGTCGAGCATGCGCCGCGCCACGCACCGCGGCGCGTGCAGAAGACGCCCGGGCGCAACGACCCCTGCCCCTGCGGCAGCGGCAGGAAGTACAAGAAGTGCCATGGCGCGGCGGACGGCACGGCTTGAGCTAGAGTGCGCGCCATCATGAGCGAAGCCCTGGAACTGCAAGGCCGGCACATCGTGCTCGGTTTGAGCGGCGGTATCGCCTGCTTCAAGTCGGCCGAGCTGGTGCGCGAGCTCGGCCGCCACGGCGCGACGGTGCAGGTGGTGATGACCGAGGCGGCCACGATGTTCATCACCGCGGTGACGATGCAGGCGCTGTCCAACCGCAGCGTCTACACCAGCCAGTGGGATGCGCGCGAGCCCAACGCCATGGCGCACATCAACCTGACGCGCCAGGCCGATGCGGTGCTGGTGGCGCCGGCCAGCGCCGACTTCATGGCCAGGCTGGCAACAGGCCGCGCCGACGAGTTGCTGAGCCTGCTGTGCCTGGCGCGGCCGATGGCACGCTGCCCGCTGCTGCTGGCGCCGGCGATGAACCGCGAGATGTGGGCGCATCCGGCGACGCAACGCAACGCCGCGATGCTGCGTGCCGACGGCTGCACGATCCTGGGCCCGGCCGCCGGCGACCAGGCCTGCGGCGAGATCGGCGACGGCCGCATGCTCGAAGCCGTCGAGCTGTGCGAGGAGCTGGTCGCCTTCTTCCAGCCCAAGCCGCTGGCCGGCAAGCGCATGCTCATCACCGCCGGCCCCACCTTCGAGGCCATCGACCCGGTGCGCGGCATCACGAATTTGTCCAGCGGCAAGATGGGTTTTGCCATCGCGCGCGCGGCGCAGCAGGCCGGTGCCGAGGTGACGCTGGTCGCCGGCCCGGTGAGCCTGCCCACGCCGCGCCACGTGACGCGCATCGACGTGCGCAGCGCGATGCAGATGCACGACGCGGTGCTGCCGCTGGCGCCGCGGCACGATATCTTCGTCGCCACCGCCGCGGTGGCCGACTGGCGGCCGGCCGAATGCGGCGCGCAGAAGATCAAAAAGGACGGCAGCGGACGTGCGCCGAGCGTTGCCATGACCGAGAACCCCGACATCCTGGCCGCGGTCGCGCGGCTGGCCGACCGGCCCTACTGCGTGGGCTTCGCCGCCGAAAGCCACGACCTGGCGAAGCACGCGCGCGAGAAGCGAGTGCGCAAGAACATCCCGCTGATCGTCGGCAACATCGGCCCGGCCACCTTCGGCCGCGATGACAACACGCTGCTGCTGGTGGATGGCAGCGGCGAACGCGAACTGCCCAGCGGCAGCAAGCAGCAGTTGGCGCGCACGCTGGTGGCCGAGATCGCGGCGCGGGTGAAATGACCCCCCCCGAAGCGCCTTCGGCGGTCCCCCCAGGGGGGGCGAGTCGGACGGGGAACAGTCCCTGCGGACTGTTCCTCGCCTACGAGCGCCAACAGCGTCCTCGCTGTTGGCACCGCCAGCGGCCCGGCAGAGCCGGTTCCGCGGCGTTCGCCCGGTTGCGGCCGATGCGTGGGTCATGGGTGGCGCGGCTGCGCCACGGATTACCGACATGAGCACCATCGAACTGAAGCTGCTCGATGCGCGAATGGCCGAGCACCTGCCGGCCTATGCCACGCCGGGCAGTGCCGGTCTGGACCTGCGCGCCTGTCTGGACGCGCCAGTGGTCATCGAGCCGGGTCAGGCGACATTGATCCCCACCGGGTTGGCGATGCACATCGGCGACCCGGGCCTGGCGGCGATGCTGCTGCCGCGCTCGGGGCTGGGCCACAAGCACGGCATCGTGCTCGGCAACCTGGTCGGGCTGATCGACAGCGACTACCAGGGCCCGCTGATGGTCAGCTGCTGGAACCGCGGCCGCGAAGCCTTCACCGTGCAGCCGATGGAGCGCATCGCGCAGATGGTGATCGTGCCGGTGGTGCAGGCCAAGTTCAGGCGCGTCGCCGAGTTCGACGCCTCGGCGCGCGGCGAGGGCGGCTTCGGCTCCACCGGCAAGCAGTAGTTCAGTGGGTGCTGGCGCCCGGCGGCGCGGTGTTCAGCACCGTGATGCCGGCGCTGCCCAGCGTGCCGGCCTCGATTTCGTCGTCGCTGGCCGCGCGCACGTCGCGCACCTTGATGTGCAGGCGCAGCGCCATGCCGGCCAGCGGATGGTTGCCGTCCAGCACCACGTGCGAGGGGTAGATCTCGGTGACGATGTAGAGCACATCGGCCGGCATGTCCGGCGTCTTGCTGCCGGGCGGCAGGCCTTCGAAGTGCATGCCCGTTTCCAGCTTCTCGGGGAACAGATCGCGTGCCTCGAAGCACACCAACTCGCTGCGGTAGTCGCCGAAGGCATGCTCAGGCTCCAGGTGCAGGTGCGCCTCGTGCCCGGCCTCGTGGCCGAGCAGCGCTTCCTCGACCTTGGGCAGCAGATCCTCGCCACCGTAGAAGAACTCCACCGGCTCGGCCAGCGTGTCGATCTCATGGCCCTGGGTATCGCTCAGTGTCCAGCTCAGGCTCAGGACGCAAGGGGCAGCAATCTTCATCGCGGCATGATCGCACAGCGCCGCTGCGGTTCTTGGCCACAATCGTGCGCATGGATCCGGAACTCCCGCTGCCGCTGCTCGGCGGCCTGTCACCGTCGCAGTTCATGCGCCGCCATTGGCAAAGGAAACCACTGCTGGTGCGCCAGGCACTGCCCGGCGTGACGGCGCCGCTGACGCGTTCGGCCCTGTTCGAGCTGGCCGCCGGCGATGTGCTCGAATCGCGCCTGGTACAGCGCCGCGGCGAGGGCTGGTCGCTGCGCCACGGGCCGCTGCCGCGGCGCGCGCTGCCGCCGCTGTCGAAGCCGGGCTGGTCGCTGCTGGTGCAGGGGCTGGACCTGCACGTGGCGGCGGCACACGAGCTGCTGGGCCACTTCCGCTTCGTGCCCGACGCGCGCCTGGACGACCTGATGCTGTCCTACGCTAGCGATGGCGGCGGGGTCGGCCCGCACCTGGATTCCTACGACGTGTTCCTGATCCAGGTGCATGGGCGGCGCCGCTGGCGCATTGGCCGCGCGCGCGACCGCAGTTTCGTCGAGGGTCTGCCGCTGAAGATTCTGCAGCAATTCGAGCCCGAGCACGACTGGGTGCTGGAGCCCGGCGACATGCTCTACCTGCCGCCGCAGTGGGCCCACGACGGCGTGGCCGTGGGCGAGTGCATGACGGCGTCGGTGGGCTTTCGTGCGCCGGGGCCGGCGGAAGTGGCGCGCGAGCTGCTCGCGCGGCTGGCCGAGGACATCGAGCCGGCGGCGCGGGAGCGCCTCTACGGCGATCCCGGCCAGCCGGCCACCGCCACGCCGGGCGCGATCCCACGGCCGCTGCAGGCCTTTTGCGCCGATGCGCTGCAACAGGCCCTGCGCGACCCGCAGTCGATGGCACGCGCGCTGGGCGAATGGCTCACCGAGCCGAAGCCGCGCGTGTGGTTCGACGCGCCGCCGCGCCGCGCTGCGCTCGGCCGGGGGCTGATGCTGGACCGGCGCACGCGCATGATGTACGACACCCGGCATGTGTTCATCAATGGCGAGTCCTTCCACGCCGGCGGGCTGGACGCAAGGCTGCTGCGCCAACTGTGCGACCGGCGGTGCCTGGAGCCCGGCGAGGTGGCGCGGCTGAGCGCCGAGGCGCGCGCCACGCTGGACAACTGGGCACGTGCCGGCTGGGTGCAGGAGCTTCGGGCGTGAGCACTGACCCGGCGCAACGCGCCATCACCACGCGCAGCGGCTTCGTGGCTGCGGTACAGCAGGCGCTCGAGCAGGCATTGGCGCAACGCGCGCGGCGCATGCTCTGGGCCGACGCCGACTTCGCCGACTGGCCGCTGAACGACGCGCTGCTGCTGCAGCGGCTGGTCGACTGGCTGCGCCTGCCGCAGCGCCAGCTGCTGCTGCTGGCCGTCGACTACGAGGGCCTGCGCCAGCGCCATGCGCGCTTCACCGCGCTGTATGGCTTGTGGTCGCATGCCATCGCTGCACGCACCCCGGCGCAGGACGAAGCCGCACAGTTGCCATGCCTGCTGCTGGCCGAACGCACTGTGGCCGTGCACCTGATAGACAAGGCGCATTGGCGCGGGTGGGTCGGCACCGAACCGGCGACGCTGCGCCTGTGGCAGGAGCGCACCGATGCACTGCTGCAGCGCTCGGAGGCCGCCTTGCCGGTCACGACCCTGGGACTCTAG
>CAYUPF010000133.1:0-11012 GCA_964446545.1 uncultured Rubrivivax sp. | reverse complement strand
ACGCGCAGCCGGTGCGTGTCGAACAGCGTCTGGCCCTGGGCGGGGAGCTTGCCGAAGCGGTCGGTGATCTCCTCCAGCAGCGCGTCGATGTGTTCGGCCTTCTCGGCCGTGGCCAGCCGCTTGTACAGGCTCAGCCGGGTGTGCACGTCGCCGCAGTAGGCGTCGGGCAGCAGCGCCGGCGCATGCAGGTTGATCTCGGTGGTGGCGCCGAAGGGGCTCAGCAGATCGGGCTCGCGGCCGGCGCGCAGCGCGCTGACGGCCTCGGCCAGCATGTCGTTGTAGAGCTGGAAGCCGACCTCCATCATGTTGCCGCTCTGGTTTTCGCCCAGCACCTCGCCGGCGCCGCGGATCTCCAGGTCGTGCATCGCCAGGTAGAAGCCCGAGCCCAGCTCCTCCATCTGCTGGATGGCTTCGAGCCGCATCGCGGCCTGCTTGGTCAGGCCCTGCAGGTCGGGCACCAGCAGATAGGCGTAGGCCTGGTGGTGGCTGCGGCCGACGCGCCCGCGCAGCTGGTGCAACTGCGCCAGGCCGAACTTGTCGGCGCGCGCCATGACGATGGTGTTGGCGGTGGGCACGTCGATACCGGTCTCGATGATGGTCGAGCACAGCAGCAGGTTGTGGCGCTGCGCGATGAATTCGCGCATTACCCGCTCCAGCTCGCGCTCGGGCAGCTGGCCGTGGGCCACCGCGATGCGCGCCTCGGGCAGCAGTTCCTCGAGCTGCCGGGCGCGGTTCTGGATGGTTTCGACCTCGTTGTGCAGGAAGTACACCTGCCCGCCGCGTTTCAGCTCGCGCAGCACCGCCTCGCGGATGACGCTGGAGCTTTCGCTGCGCACGAAGGTCTTGATGGCCAGCCGGCGCTGCGGCGCGGTGGCGATGACGCTCAGGTCGCGCAGCCCTTCCAGCGCCATGCCCAGGGTGCGAGGGATCGGCGTGGCGGTCAAGGTCAGCACGTCGACCTCGGCGCGCAGCGCCTTCATCGCCTCCTTGTGGCGCACGCCGAAGCGGTGCTCCTCGTCGATGATCAGCAGCCCCAGGCGCTTGAACTTCACGGTCTGGCTGAGCAGCTTGTGCGTGCCGACGACGATGTCCACCGTGCCATCCTCGATGCCCTGCAGCGCCGCTGCCACTTCCTTGGGCGAGCGGAAGCGCGACAGCTCGGCCACCTTCACCGGCCACTTGCCGAAGCGGTCGACCAGCGTCTGGTAGTGCTGCTCGGCCAGCAGCGTGGTCGGCGCCAGGATCGCCACCTGCTTGCCGCCGTGCACCGCGACGAAGGCGGCACGCAGCGCCACCTCGGTCTTGCCGAAGCCGACGTCGCCGCACACCAGCCGGTCCATCGGCTTCGGGCTGATCATGTCCTGGATGACGGCATGGATCGCGGCGCGCTGGTCGGCGGTCTCCTCGAAGCCGAAGCTGGCGGCGAAGACCTCGTAGTCGTGCCCGCTGAAGCGGTGCGCGAAGCCTTCGCGCGCGGCGCGGCGCGCGTACAGGTTCAGCAGCTCGGCGGCGGTGTCGCGCACCTGTTCGGCGGCCTTGCGCCTGGCCTTGTCCCATTGGCCCGAACCCAGCCGGTGCAGCGGCGCCTCTTCGGCGCTGACGCCGGTGTAGCGGCTGATCAGGTGCAGCTGCGCCACCGGCACGTACAAGGTGGCCTTGTCGGCGTACTCCAGGTGCAGGAACTCGCTGGCGCCGCCTTCGCCTGCGCCCAGGTCGATGTGGACCAGCCCCTGGTAGCGGCCGATGCCGTGGCTGGCATGCACCACCGGGTCGCCGATCTTCAGCTCCGACAGGTCCTTGATCAGCGCGTCGACGTTGCTGGTCTGCTCCTGCTTGCGGCGGCGCCGCGCCTGCGGCGTGGTGGCGAAGAGCTCGGTCTCGGTGATGAACTGGATGGCGCGGCCGTCGTCCGGCTCGAACCAGAAGAAGCCCGCGGCCAGCGGCGCGGCGGTGATCGCCACCTTCTCGTCGCTGGCCTCGAACTCGGCCAAGGTTGCCACGCTGGGCACGTCGATGCGGTGGTCGCGCAAAAGCTCCAGCAGGCTCTCGCGCCGGCCTTCGCTTTCGGCCACCAGCAGCACGCGGTACGGCGTCGCGTCGATGTGCTTTTCCAGCGCGGCCAGCGGCTCGGTCGCGCCGCGGTCGACGCTGACATCGGGCAGCGGCCGCGCCCAATGATCTGGAGGGAGAGCGGGCTCTTGCGAGCCCTGTACGTAGGCGCCGCGCAGCACCAGCGTGGCATGCGCGCCGACGTGGGTGAAGAATTCCTCCACGCGCAGGAACAACTCCTGCGGCGGCAGCAGCGGCCGCTCTGCATCGTGCTGCAGGAAGCGGTGACGCTCGCGCGTGTCGGTCCAGAAGTGCTGCAGCGCCTCGTCGACTTCGCCATGCAGCACCAGTGCGGCAGGCATGAGACCCTTGACGCCCGCTTCGCGGTCGTCGTCCCCCGAGGGGAGCGCGGAACCTTGGGGCGGCCCGGCGGTTCCGCCGCCCAGGTAGTCGAAGATCGTCGCCGTCTCTTCGAAGAACAGCGGCAGGTAGTACTCGATGCCGGCGGTGGCCAAGCCGGCGCCGATGTCCTTGTAGATGCGCACGCGGCTCGGGTCGCCGTCGATCTTCTCGCGCCAGCGCGCGCGGAAGGCGTTGCGCGCGGCCTCGTCCATCGGGAACTCGCGCCCCGGCAGCAGCCGCACCTCGGGCACCGGGTACAGGCTGCGCTGCGTGTCGGGGTCGAAGGTGCGGATCGAATCGACCTCGTCGCCGAACAGGTCCACGCGGTAGGGCACCGGCGAGCCCATCGGGAACAGGTCGATCAGCCCGCCGCGCACCGCGTATTCGCCCGGCGACACCACCTGGCTGACGTGGCTGTAGCCGGCCAGCGTCAGCTGCGCCTTCAATGCCGCCTCGTCCAGCCGCATCTTCTGCTTGAAGTGGAAGGTGTAGCCGGCCATGAAGCCGGGCGGCGCCAGCCGCGTCAGCGCCGTGCTGGCCGGCAGCAGCACCACGTCCAGATCGCGTGAACGCATGCGCCACAGCGTGGCCAGGCGCTCGGAGATCAGGTCCTGGTGCGGCGAGAAGCTGTCGTAGGGCAGCGTCTCCCAGTCGGGGAACAGCGCCACGCGCAGCTGCGGCGCGAAGAACGGCAGCTCGTCGGCCAGCCGCTGCGCGTCGGCCGGCTCGGCCGCCACGATGCACAGCAGCTGGCCGGCCGCCTGGCGCGCTTGCGCATGCCGCGCCAGCAGCAGCGCGTCGGCGGAGCCGGTGGGGCGCGGCAGCACGAAGCGCTTGCCGCGGGCGATCGAGGGGATCTGCATGGACGGTGCGGAAAACACAAAAGCCCCACAACGGCGGTTGCGGGGCGGTGCGCCGATTGTAGGTAGCCGGCCGCCGCTACCATTGCCGCGTGAGTTCGACCCCTTTGTCCGCGCGCTGCTTCGCCTTGGTGCCCTGTGCCGGCATCGGGGAGCGCGCTGGTCTGGGCGGCCCCAAGCAGTACGCGCCGCTGGCCGGCCGCGCGCTGGTGGCGCATACGCTGGCGGCGCTCGCGCAGGTGCCGCGGCTGCAAGCCACGCTGGTGGTGCTGGCCGCGGGCGACACGCAATTCGCCGCGTTGGCCGGCACGCAGGACGCCGAGCGCTGCTGGGTCGCGCACTGCGGCGGCGCGACGCGTGCCGCCACCGTGGCCAGCGGCCTGGCCGAGCTGCAGCGCCGTGGTGCGAAGGCCGACGACTGGGTGCTGGTGCACGATGCGGCGCGCTGCCTGCTGCAGCCGGCCTGGGTCGACCGGCTGATCGACGCCTGCGCGGGCGATGCCGTCGGCGGCCTGCTAGCATTGCCGCTGGCCGACACGCTGAAGCAGGCAGAAAGTGGCCGCGTGCAGCGCACGCTGCCGCGCGGCGACAAGTGGGTGGCGCAGACGCCGCAGATGTTCCGCCTGGGGCTGCTGCAGCGCTCGCTGGTGCTGGCCGGCGATGCGGTCACCGACGAGGCCAGTGCGGTCGAGGCGGCGGGCCACGCGCCGCGGCTGGTGCCGGGCGAGCTGGAGAACTTCAAGGTCACCTGGCCGCAGGACCTGGCGCTGGCCGAGCGGCTGCTGGCCACCCGCGTCAGGGCGCCGACATGACGCTGCGCATCGGCGAAGGCTGGGACACGCACGCGCTGGTGCCGGGCCGGCCGCTGATCCTGGGCGGCGTGCGCATCGCGCACAGCCACGGCCTGCTCGGCCATTCGGATGCCGATGCGCTGCTGCATGCGATCACCGACGCGCTGCTCGGCGCGGCCGGCCTGGGTGACATCGGCCGGCACTTTCCGGACACCGATGCGGTCTTCAAGGGCGCCGATTCCTCGCTGCTGCTGGCCGAGGCTGCCAAGCGCGTGCGCGCGGCCGGCTGGGACATCGTCAACGTCGACAGCACCATCGTCGCGCAGGCGCCGAAGATGTCGCCGCACATCCAGTCCATGTGCGCGAGCATCGCGGCCGCGCTGGGCATCGAGGTCGGCAGCGTCAACGTCAAGGCAAAGACCGCCGAGAAGATGGGCCCAGTGGGTGAAGGCCGCGCCATCGAGGCGCGCGCCGTGTGCCTGCTGCAGCGCGCCTGACGACCCGCCTCATTTCTCCAATGGCGCCGCAGCGCCGCCCGCGCCGCACGCGCCGCACGAACCAACGCATCGAGCGAACGCCGCGGAACCGGCTTTGCCGGGCCGCTGGCGTTGCCCCCCCGGGGGGAGTGCCGAAGGCGCTTTGGGGGGGACTACTCAATGCGAAGGCGCCTGCTTCAGCCGCAGTCGCACCATCAGCCCGCCGTCGGGTGCGTTCGCCAGCTCCAGCGTGCCGCCCATGCGCAGCAGCGACTTCTCCACGATCGCCAGCCCCAGGCCGGCGCCGGTGGCGGCGGTGCGCGCCGCATCGCCGCGGAAGAAGGGCGTGGTCAGCTGGCCGAGTTTTTCGGACGCGGCGCCCGGGCCCTGGTCACGAACGGTGACGATGACCCACGGTCCGGTCTTGGCGTAGCTCACGGTGACCATGGCGATGCCGGTGTCGGTGCTGCGCCCGTAGCGGCGCGCGTTCTCGAACAGGTTGGCGAAGACGCGGCCCAGCTCGGTGTCGTCGGCCATCACCGCCAGGTCGATGGCCACGCGCGAGTTGATGTGGATCTCCTTCGGATCGCGGAAGGGCAGGGCTTCGCGGTCGATCAGCTGCGACAGGTGTACCGGACGCAGCTCGGTTTCGCCCGGGCGCGCATAGTCCATGAACTTGTCGATGATGGCGTCGAGCTGCTCGATGTCCATCGCCATGTTGCGCTTGGCCTCGTCGTTGCCGACGCTCATTTCGGTTTCCAGGCGCAGCCGCGCCAGCGGCGTGCGCAGATCGTGCGAGATGCCGGCCAGCATCACCGCGCGGTCTTCCTCCACCTTGGCCAGCTCGCGCGCCATGCGGTTGAAGCCGCGGTTGACCTCGCGGATCTCGCTGGTCAGCGTGTTTTCGTCCAGTCGCGAATCGAGGTCGCCCTCGCGGATGCGGCTGGCAGCGAAGGACAACTCGCGCAGCGGCCGGTTGATGAGCCGCGCGATCACCACCGAACCCACCAGCGTGGCCAGCAGCGCGATGCCCACCCAGACGAACCAAGTGCCGCTCGTCAGCGGCCCGGCGTGCGCAGGTTCGGCCTGCAGCCAGTAGCGGTCCTTCTCGATGGAAAAGCCCACCCACATGCCCGGTTTGTCGTTGACGCTGCGCGCCACCACCGCGTCGGCACCCAGCCGCGACATCAGTTCGGCCGTGACGTTCTGGCTGAAGCGGTCGGTGGCGTAGCTTTCCCAGGTATCACCGGGTTCGCGCGGCACGACACGCACCGCGTTCTGGCCGCTCATGGTCTTGACCAGCGCCACGCGGTTGATGGCGTCCACCGTGGCCAGCGCGGTGCGCGACAGGTTCACCAGCTCGGCCGTCTGCTGCGCGGCCTGCACCGCGCGCGGCTCGAACTCCAGCGCACGCAAGGTCTGCACCCACGCGAAGATGCCCCCGGCCAGCAGCAGCGCGAGCAGGAAGAAGGTGCGCCAGAACAGGCTCAGTTCAACGGGTTGGCGGGCCACTTGTAGACGACGAGAAGCCGGTCGGGGGCCCAGCCGGGCCGGCCGGCGGCGCGGCCCTCAGTTCTGCGCGCCGTCCGGCACGAACACGTAGCCCACGCCCCACACCGTCTGAATGTAGCGCGGCTGCGCCGGGTCGGGCTCGAGCATCTTGCGCAGCCGGCTGATCTGCACGTCCAGGCTGCGGTCGAAGGGCTCGAACTCGCGCCCGCGCGCCAGCTGCGCCAGCTTGTCGCGCGACAAGGGCTGGCGCGGATGGCGCACCAGCGCCTTGAGCATCGAGAACTCGCCGGTGGTCAGCGAGATCTGCTGGCCTTCCTTGGACAGGCGACGCAGCGACAGGTCGAACTCGAAGGGGCCGAAGCTCACGGTCAGCGCTTCCTTCGACGGCGCGCCAGGCGCTTCCATCGCCGGGCGGCGGCGCAGCACCGCGTGGATGCGTGCCAGCAGCTCGCGCGGGTTGAAGGGCTTGGGCAGGTAGTCGTCGGCGCCGACCTCCAGGCCGACGATGCGGTCCACATCTTCCACCTTGGCGGTGAGCATGATGATCGGCGTCGTATCCTTGGCCGCGCGCAGCCGCCGGCAGATGGACAGCCCGTCTTCGCCGGGCAGCATCAGGTCGAGCACGATCAGGTCGACCGTCTCGCGCGTGAGCACCCGGTTCAGCGCCTTGGCATCCTCGGCCAGCAGCACATCGAAGCCTTCCTGCGCCAGGTAACGGCGCAGCAGATCGCGGATGCGCGCATCGTCGTCGACAATCACCACGCGGTTGGGCCGCGCGTTCGGTGCCTGGGTCATTGCGGACTCCAAATTTGTAACAACGGCATTGTGCAGGCCTTCTGAAGCTGCGTTTCGGCGCTTTTGACCATCTGTTACAGCTCTTTTTTCTAACCATTTCATGCTGCCGCGTCAACCCGTGACCAATGCCACGCGCTAAGGCGCTGACCCTTTCTCAGGATGCTCCGTCGATGAACCTGTCCACCGTCTTGTCCCGCCCCGCGATCGCTGTGTTGTGCCTGGCACTGGCGGCACCGCTGGCGCGTGCCGACCCGCCCGTCGTGGCCAACCAGCTGTCCTTGTCGGCTTCGGCCACGGCCGAAGTCACCAACGACGTGCTCGTCATCACCTTCTCCACGCAGCGCGAGGGTGCCGACCCGGCGGCGCTGCAGGCGCACCTGACGCAGGCGCTGAATGCCGCGCTGGCCGAAGCGCGCAAGGCCGCGCGGCCGGGGCAGGTGGACATCAGCACCGGCAACTTCTCGGTGCAACCGCGCTACACCGGCAAGGACGAGCCGATGAAGTGGCAGGGCGTGGTCGAGTTGCGCGCCGAGGGCAAGGACTTCGAGGCGCTGGCGCAGTTGGTGGGTCGCATCCGCACGCTGAGCGTGGCGCAGGTCGGCTACCGGCTGTCTCGCGAGGCACGCGAGAAGGTCGAAGCCGAGGTCGGCACGCAGGCCATCGCCCGCTTTCGCAGCCAGGCCGAAGCCCATGCCAAGGCCTTCGGCTTCAACAGCGTGACGCTGCGGGCGGTGGAGGTCAATACCAGCGCCTCGTCGGGGCCGCCGATGCCGCGCTTTCGCGCGGCCAGCGCCGAGATGGCCATGGCGGCCGCGCCGCTGCCGGTGCAGGCCGGCACCTCCGAGGTCAGTGTGGTCGTCAGCGGCTCGGTGCAGATGCTGAAGTAGCGTTGCTACGATGGTCGCCCTGACACAGGGAGAAGACCATCATGAACGAGCCGGTGTTGCGCGATGTGCAGTGCCTCGACAGCCGCGGCCTGCACCGCATGGCCTACTGGCAATGGGGCGACGCCGCCAACCCGAAGGTGCTGGTGTGCGTGCACGGCCTGACGCGCCAGGGCCGCGACTTCGATGCGCTGGCGCGCTCGCTGTGCGGCGACTACCGCGTGATCTGTCCCGACGTGGTCGGCCGTGGCCGTTCCGACTGGCTGGCCGACCCGGCGGGTTATGTCGTGCCCAGCTACGTGGCCGACATGGTGAGCCTGCTGGCGCGGCTGGACGCCCAAGTGGTCGACTGGATCGGCACCTCGATGGGCGGGCTGATCGGCCTGGGCCTGGCCAGCCTGGAGGGCGCGCCGGTGCGCAAGCTGGTGCTCAACGATGTCGGCCCGGCGATCGAAGCGGCCGCGCTGCAGCGCATCGGCAGCTACGTCGGGCAAAGCGGATTCTGGCGCACGCTGGACGAAGCGGCCGATGCCGCCTGGGCGCTGTCACAGGGCTTCGGTCCACACAGCCGCGAGCAATGGCTGGCGCTGACCGCGCCGCAGCTCAAGCCCGCCACGCGTGACGGCCAGGACGGCTTTACCACGCGCGTCGACCCGGGCATCGCCGTGCCCTTCCGCGCCATCACGCCCGAGCTGGCCAAGGCCGGCGAGGCCATGCTGTGGCAGGCCTACGACCGCCTGCGCTGCCGGACGCTGCTGCTGCGCGGGGCGCAGTCAGACCTGCTGTCCGCCGACACCGCACGCGCCATGACGCAGCGCGGCCCGCGCGCGCAGCTGCACGAGTTTGCCGGCGTGGGCCATGCGCCGACGCTGGTGCACGACGACCAGATCGAGGTGCTGTGCCGCTTTTTGCTGTCGCCATGAAGACCCTTGGCGCCAGCGCGCTGGCGGCCGCGGAGGACGTGGCCTCGCCGATCGTGCGCCTGGCCGACGCGGGTGACGACGCCGATGCGCTGCGCCGCGCGCGTGCCTTTGCCGAGCCGCTGCTCGCCGGCCAGGTGCTCGACACCGGCGAGGATGCTTTGACCCATGCCGACGGCGTGGCCGCCATCCTGCAGGGCATCGGCGCGGCGCCGGCGATGCGTGCCGCGGCCTACCTGGTGTATGCCGGCGACTTCCTGCAGCGGCCCGAAGAAGTGGTGAGCAAGGCCTTCGGCGAGTCGTACGCCGGGCTGGTGAGCCGCACGCGCAAGCTGGTGCAGATCCAGCGCTCGGCGCGCGACGCGCAGGTCGAGGCGCAGCGCCGCGCATTGCAGACCGAACGCGTGCGCAAGATGCTGCTGGCCTTTGCCAGCGACCTGCGCGTGGTGCTGCTGCGCCTGGCTTCGCGGCTGCAGACCTTGCGCTACTACGCCGTCAGCCGGCGCGACTGTCCCGAGGCGCTGGCGCGCGAGTCGCTGGACGTGTTTGCGCCGCTGGCCAACCGGCTGGGCATCTGGCAGATCAAGTGGGAGCTGGAAGACCTGGCCTTCCGCTTCCTGCAGCCGGGCGAGTACCACCGTGTGGCGGCGTTGATCGACGGCAAACGGCTGCAGCGCGAAGCCGCGGTGGAGCAGGCGCGCCGCCAACTGGCCGACGAACTGGCCGCGGTGGGCCTGCAGTGCGAGGTGCAGGGCCGCCCCAAGCACCTGTACAGCGTGTGGAAGAAGATGCAGGGCAAGGGCATCGATGTCGCGCGCATCTTCGACCTGCGTGCGCTGCGCATCATCGTCGACGACATCCCCGCGTGTTATGTGGCGCTGGCGCGCGTGCACGACTTGTACATGCCGGTGCCGGACGAGTTCGACGACTACATCGCCAAACCCAAGGTCAACGGCTATCAGTCGCTGCACACCGTGGTGCGCGGCCACGACGGTGTGGCGCTGGAGGTGCAGATCCGCACGCGCGCGATGCACGAGCATGCCGAGCATGGCGTGGCCGCGCATTGGGCCTACAAGGAGGCCGGTGCGCGCGGCTACACCGGCGTCAGCGCCGCCGGCGACTTCGAGGAACGTGTTGCCGAGGCGCGGCGTGCGGTGCTGCGCCAGCTGCTGGCCTGGGAACGCGAGATCTCCGAGCGCGACGCGGCGCAGGCCGAAGGCGGCATGTTCGACGACCGCATCTACGTCTTCACGCCGCAGGCCGCGGTGATCGAGCTGCCGGCCGGCGCCACGCCGGTGGACTTTGCCTACAGCCTGCACACCAGCGTCGGCCACCGCTGCCGCGGCGCGCGCGTCGACGGCACGCTGGTGCCGCTGCACACGCCGCTGCGCAACGGCCAGACGGTGGAGATCATCGCCGCCAAGGACGGCGGCCCGTCGCGCGACTGGCTCAATGCCGAACCCGGCTACCTGAAGAGCCCGCGCGCACGCGCCAAGGTGCGTGCCTGGTTCAACGCACAGCAGCAGGAAGCCACCGTCGCACGCGGCCGCGAACTGGTGGAAAAGCTGCTGCAGCGCGAGGGGCGCACCGCGCTCAAGCTGGAAAGCCTGGCCGAGCAACTGGGCTTCAAGCCGGCCGACGCGCTGTTCGAGGCGGTGGGCAAGGACGAGTATTCGCTGCACCAGATCGAAAATCTGCTGCACCCGCCGGCGCCGGCGCCGACCGCCGATGAGATCGTCGCATTGCGCAAGCCACGTGCTGCGGCCGAAGGCGACAAGGGCGGCGTGCTGGTGGTCGGCGTGGAATCGCTGCTGACCACGTTGGCGCGCTGCTGCCGACCTGCGCCGCCCGATGCCATCGGCGGCTTCGTCACGCGCGGCAGGGGCGTGGCCATCCACCGTGCCGACTGCAGCAACCTGCGCCACATGGTCGCGCGTGCGCCCGAGCGGCTGATCGCCGTGGCCTGGGGCGCGCGCCGCGCCGATGCGCAGGCCGTCTATGCGGTGGACCTGCTGGTCGAGGCCGAAGACCGCCACGGCCTGCTGCGCGACATCTCGGAACTGCTGGCCAAGGAGAAGATGAACGTCGTCGGCGTGCACACGCAGTCGATGAAGGATTCGCGCGGCAGCACCGCCTGGATGACCTTCACCGTCGAGGTGGGCGACACCACGCGGCTGGCCGCGGTACTGGCGCAGGTGGGGCAGTTCAGGGGCGTGCGCCGTGCGCGCCGGAAGTAGGCGCGGCGGCGCTGCTAGAATGCCGCCCACTCAGGCGCGTAGCTCAGCTGGTTAGAGCACCACCTTGACATGGTGGGGGTCGTTGG
>CAYUPF010000132.1:0-11024 GCA_964446545.1 uncultured Rubrivivax sp. | reverse complement strand
CCGCGGTCTACACCTGGAAAAGCAGGCCGACACCGCCGTCCGTGTCCGCTGCGCGGTAACCATCCCCCGGCAAAGCCGGGGGCATTCGGGATGTGAGCCGCTCAAAGCGGCTGACGTCCTTCGTGCGGTGGGCGCTTCGCGCTGACCTCTTCCGAACCCGTTGACTTCACCAAGAGAACTTCTTCGTGCACGCCCCGCAATTTGCCATCGAGCCCATTCGAAGGCGCCCATCAGCGGGTCTTCAATGTCGTCCTCTGCCTTCCCCAATGTTCAAACCGGCCTGCGGCAATGCCAACTTCAGGAACCGTCAAACTCTTACTGCCTCCCCGGCAGAGCCGGGGGGCCTCCCTTGGTAGCTAGCCTGCGGATTCCACCGCAGCCAAGCCGCGCACAGCGCCAGCCATCACCTGCAGGATTCCCAACGCGATGCCGCTCCTTCAGGTCGAAGACGTTGCCGTACTCGATAAAGTGACAGGTCCTGGCACGTCCCCCAGCGTCCAGCTACGGCACGTAGACCCGCTCTGCGTGCGACCACGCCCAGTGCGTGGCTAGGCGTTCGGCAGCCGCACCATGAAACACGCACCTTGCGCGCTGTCGACCAGTTCGAGCGTGCCGCCCATGCGTCGCATGATCTGCCGGCTGATGGCCAGGCCCAGTCCAGCGCCTTGGGTGGTTGAATGGGTTTGCGCCCAGCGGCGTGCGATCTTGGTAAAGATCTGGCCGCGTTCGGCCACCGGAATGCCGGGCCCGTTGTCCTCGATCAGCACCTCGTAGAAGCCTTCGCGCACGTGGCTGGCGATGCGCACGAACGGCTCGAAGCTGGTGTTGTACTTGATCGCGTTCGAGATCAAGTTGATGAACACCTGGCACAAGCGATCGGCGTCGGCCATGACGCAGGCACCCGGCGCATGCCGTTCCTCGAGCAGGCGCACCGCCGTGCGCGACGTCAGGCCCTGGCACAGGCCAATCGCATTGCGCAGCGCGATGTCGGGGTCGATCGGCGTCAACGTCCAGGCCGCCTCTGCGCCTTCGAGCGCGCTCAGGTCGAGGATGTCGTCGAGCAGCCGCGTCAGGCGCATGCTCTCGTCGTGAATGATGCGCAGGAAGCGCTCGGCCTGCTCGCGCTGGAGATCCGGTGTTCGCAACAGGATCTCGGAGAACGAGCGGATCGAACTCATCGGCGTTCGCACCTCATGGCTGACCTGGCTGAGAAAGTCGTCCTTCTGGCTGTCCAGTCGCTTCAATCGCCGGTTCGCCACCTCCAGTTCGGCGGCGGCAGCCGCAAGCTCGCGCGATTGCTGCTCGAGCTGACGGCTGTGGTCGCGCACCCGCTCGGTCTCATCGGCGATCTGCTTCAACGCCGTCAGACTGATGGTCTCGCCGGTGACCACCTGCGAGACCATCGAGCGCGCCGACGCGGCGCCCACGCTGCCCGCCAGCTTGCGCTCCAGTTCGGTGATCAGCGCGTCGTCGGCGATCGGCTGGTAGGGCTCGAGGTCGCGCCCCTTGCCACGCTCGTCGAACAGGCGTCGCGCCTCGTCGGCGCCGATGACACGCTGCGCCAGCACGTTCAGGTCGTAGGTGGCGGCCGAGCGGCTGACGAAGCGTGAGATGTCGGTCGAACGGTTGCGAAACACATCGACGAACAGCGTGCTCTGCAGTTGTTCCAGTGGCCGCGGTTCGCGCAGCAGAGAGACGACGATGAACAGCAGCGTGTTGAGCGCCAGGCTCCACACCACGGAATGCACCAGCGGGTCGAGGCCGGTCAGTCCGAACAAGGCCTGCGGGCGCAGCAGGCTCAGGCCGAACAGCCCCTGGGCAATGTCGGTCGTGGAGAGAATGAACTCGCCCTTGAAGCTCGGCAGGAACAGCGTGTAGGCCCAGACGGCGGCGCCGGCGCCGAGGCCGGCGACGGCACCCCGGGTGGTCGCGTGGCGCCAGAACAGGCCGCCGACCAGACACGGCAGCATCTGCGCCGCCCCGGCGAAGGCGGTCAGCCCGATCGAAGCCAGCGCATCGAAGCGACCGCTCAGGCGAAAGTACAAGAAGGCCAGCAGCAGGATCAGGACGATGCTGATGCGTCGGCTGGCCAGCAGCAGGCGCCGCACATCGCCGCTGGCCTCCAGTCGCAGCCACGGCAGGCGCAGCGCGATCGGTAGCACGATGTGATTGGAGACCATCGTCGATAGCGCGATCGCGGCGACGATGACCATCGAAGTGGCTGCCGAGAAGCCGCCGAGGAAGGCCAGCAGCGCGGTCTCGTCGCGCCCGGCCCACATCGGCAAGGTCAGCATGAACATGTCGGGGTTGGCGCCTGCCGGCAGCCAGGCCAGCCCGCCGATGGCGATCGGCAGCACGAACAGGCTGATCAGCAACAGGTACAGCGGGAACAGCCACGAGGCGGTGCGCAGATGGCGCTCGTCGCCGATCTCGACCACCGTCACCTGGAATTGGCGCGGCAGGCAGATCACCGCCGCGCCGGCCAGGAACAACAGCGTGAGCCAGCGTGGGCCGAACACCTGTTCACTGCGCAGCATGCCGCTGGGCATGCGCTCGAAGAGATGTCCCGGCCCGTCGCCGATGCCGAACACGACCAGCAGGCCGACCGCGAGCATGGCCGTGAGCTTGACCACCGCTTCGACCGCGATCGCCGCCACCACGCCGTGGTGGCGCTCGTTGGCGTCGATGTTGCGCGTGCCGAACAGGATCGTGAACAGCGCCATGCCGGCGGCGATCCAGAAGGCAAGCTGGAAGTTCGGCCGCGCGCTGTAAAGGCCCGACAGCGCCGCGGTGCCCGAGCCGCTGACGACCTGGAAGCTCGTCGTCACCGCCTTCAGCTGCAGCGCGATGTAGGGCGTCGACGCGGCCACCGCGATCAGCGTCACCAGCGCGGCCAGCGGCGCGCTCTTGCCGTAGCGCGACGAGATCATGTCGGCGATCGACGTGATGCGGTACAGCTGGCCGATGCGCACCAGCTTGCGCAGCAGTACCCACCAGCCGACGAAAACCAAGGTCGGGCCGAGGTAGATGGTGGCGAACTCCAGGCCGCTGCGCGCCGCCGAGCCGACCGCGCCGTAGAAGGTCCACGAGGTGCAGTAGATCGAGATCGACAGTGTGTAGGTCACCGGCGATGCCAGCCAGCCAAGCCGGCCCTGGCGCGCCCGCCGGTCGCCCATGAAGGCCACGCCGAAGAGGATGGCGACGTAGACCAGTGCCGTCGCCAGGACGAGATTGGCCGACAGCATCACGCCCCCGGCGGGCGCGTCGCCTCGCCGTCATCCGCCGCCGCGCTCACGCTGCTATCCAGACGGTGCGCGAGCCAGGCCGCGGCGGCGATCAATACCGCCCAGACGGCGAACAGGTAAAGCACGATCAGCGGCATGCCGAAGACACGCAGTGGCGCGGTGAACAGCGCAATCAACGGTGGCAGCAGCAAGAAGGCGCCGAGCAGCGGCAGCACCGCCGCGGCATGGCGAACGCGCAGCGTGGGTTCGCGACCTGGCATCGTCAACCCCCGGTGAGGGCCTTCACCAGGGCGACGATGTCCTGGTTCGAAAACGGCTTGGTGACATAGGCCTGCACGCCGATGGCTTCGGCCATCTGCCGGTCGTGCGCCTGCGTCTTGGCGGTCAGCACGACCACCGGCAGCGACTTCAGGACGGGGTCCGCACGCAGCGCCTTGAGCACCTCGAAGCCGTTCAGCCGCGGCAGCATCACATCGAGGATCAGCAGGTCCGGCAGATCGGCGCGAACGCTTTTCAGCGCTGCTTCGCCGTCGGCCACGCTGCACACCTCGTGGCCTTCGCGGCCCAGGATGAAGGTCAACGCTTCGACCAGATTGTCCTCGTCCTCGGCAATCAGCACACGTGCACCCAAGGTGTTTCCTTCGCATCGGCAGACGACGCGACAGTCTATGCCTGGCCGGCGTCGAGGATCGGATCCTCCTGCCGGTAGGCGCAGTCGCGGCGCACGCAGACCCTGCAGCTTTGCCCGACCGGGATCGTCGGCGCGACCGGTGACAGGTCCAGGCCATCGCCATACACCAGCTCGCCGGCCTGCACGGCATCGCAGGCCAGCATGATCGACATGAAGTGGCGCGGCAGGCGGAATGTCGGCCGCGCCTTCTCGACCGTGCGGGCGAGGAACAGGTAACGATCGCCACCGGGAAACTGCGCCAGCTGTCGCACCGTCGCGCCGGGGTTCTGGAACGCTTCGTAGACGGCCCACAACGGGCAGGCGTTGCCATAGCGCGGCAGTGGCAGGCGCGGCAGCGGGAAGCGTTTGGTCACGTGGCCGGCCGCATCGGCGCGCATGAAACCGAAGCGCACGCCCTCGGTACCCGGCCGGCGCAGCGTCACCAGCCGATGACAGACCTGCTCGAAGCTGGCGCCGAAGCTGCGGCACAGCGCATCGATGTCGTAGCGTGCGCCGACGGCGGCTTGATGGAAGGCGGGGTACGGCATGAGCAGCGCACCGGCGACGTAGGACGACAGCGCGCTTTCGGCGCGGCGTCGCGCTGCGGGGTTGTCGAGCAGCATCGAGCGGCCCGCCAGGGCGGCGATCTGTTCACCGCAGGCCAGCTCAGCCGCCAGCCTGGCGAGTTGGAAGCGGCGCGTCGGCGGCAATGCCACATCGAGCAGGCGCAAGCGCATGGTCTGGCGGTCGAACTGCGCGCCGTGGCGCAGCGGCGCGAGATCGGCAGCAACGGTCGCCGCCGTTTCCACCCGCACGGCGTGCGCGCGTTGCAGCCAGGCCCGCAGCGTGCCTTCGACCTCGGCCGCGGCCGCAGCTGCGGGCACACCGGTGGCGGCGCGAAGTTCGTCGGCCGCCGCCTCCAGCGCCGGGAAATGGTTGTCATGGTCGAAGAGGAAGTCATCGACCTGTTCCACCGGGGTGATCGAGCGCGCCGGCGTGTGCGCCTTGCCCAGAAACGCGGCCAGCGCCTGCGCCACTTCGGACAGTCGGCGGCTGTCGTCGGCGATGATCGAGACGAAGCGCTTGCGTGGCACGGCCCCGAGATCGTCGACGCTGTCCAGAATCTCCGAGGCCGAGCGTATGGTGCTCAGGCTACTCAGCAGGCTGTGCACCGCGTCGCCGACAAAGGGATCCTGGCTCAGCCGGTCGGACAGCGCGAGTACGGTCTGGTCGCGGTCGATGCAGCCGCGGTGCAGCGCCACCAGCGCGTGCGCCCAGCCGGGATGCTGCGCCGCCAGATCGGCTGCGCTGGCCGCATCGAGCTGCAGCGCACCGACCCGCGGATCGGCGGCCAGCTCGCCCAAGTCATCGATCAGGCGGCGCTCGGCGGCGCCGTCGAACTCGTCGATCGGCAAGCCCAGCGCGTCGGCCGCACGCTTGAGCAGGGCTCCGGCGATGTTGCGGCGGTTGCCTTCGATCAGGTTCAGGTAGGACGCCGAAATCTCCAGCTTCGCGGCGAGTGCGGCTTGGGTCATGCCCAGCAGCTTGCGGCGCTCGCGAATCTTCAAACCGATGAGTGTGCGGGCCACGGTTTCAGGCTCCGGCGCGATGCCGCGCCGTGCTGCGGTGCAATGTCAATCGTTGACACACTGACATTGTCGCCGAAGAAGAATTTACTGAGTATGTCTTTTACATCAATGGGTTATTGCCTCATTGACACTCGCGTGCCATTCTTCTTGCACCCCATCAAGAAGGATTTGCCATGCAAGACGTTCGACGCAAAGTGCTCAAGAGCATGGGCGCACTCGGTGCGGGAATCGCGACACCGGGCTTTTTCATGCGCAACGCCTGGGCCGCCGATTTCCGCAACAACCCGGCCAACGCGAAGACGGTCACGCTCGGCTTCAACGTGCCGCAGAGCGGCCCCTATGCCGACGAAGGCAACGACGAGCTGAAGGCTTTCAAGCTCGCCGCCAAGCACCTCAACGGCGAAGGCGACGGCGGCATGATGAAGACTTTCAAGCCCTCGTCGTTGAAGGGCAACGGCATCCTCGGCAAGAAGGTCGCGTACGTCACCGGCGACACCCAGACCAAGGCCGACGCCGCGCGTGCCTCGGCCAAGCGCATGATCGAGAAGGACGGCGTGATCATGTTCTCCGGCGGCTCGTCCTCCGCGGTGGCGGTGGCGGCGCAATCGCTGGCGCAGGAGATGGGCATTGTCTTCATGGTCGGCCTGAGCCACTCGAACGACACCACGATGAAGGACCGGCGCCGCTACGGTTTTCGCCACTTCTTCAACGCCTACATGTCGGGCCAGGCCCTGGCGCCGATCCTCGCGCAGGAGATGGGCAAGAACCGGCGCGCCTACCACCTGACGGCCGACTACACCTGGGGCTGGACGCAGGAAGAGTCGCTGAAGAACGCCACCGAGGCGCTCGGCTGGAACACCGTCAAGGCGGTGCGCACGCCGCTCGGCGCGGGCGACTTCTCGCAGTACATCACGCCGGTGCTGAACTCGGGCGCCGACGTGCTGATCCTCAACCACTATGGCAAGGACATGGTCAACTCGCTGCGCCAGGCGGTGCAGTTCGGCCTGCGCGACAAGCAGGTCAACGGCAAGCGCTTCGAGATCGTCGTGCCGCTGTATTCGCGCCTGATGGCGCAGGGCGCGGGCGATGCGGTCAAGGGCATCCTGGGCACCGCCAACTGGCACTGGACCTTGCAGGACGAGGCCACCAAGGTGTTCACCAAGTCCTTCGGCCAGGAGTACGGCGAGCCGCCGTCGCAGGCCGCGCACACCTGCTACGTGCAGACGCTGCTGTACGCCAACGCGGTCGAGAAGGCCGGCACCTTCTATCCGCCCGAAGTGATCAAGGCGCTCGAAGGCTTCAGCTTCGACGGCATGGGCAACGGAGCGACCGAGTACCGCGCCGGCGACCACCAGTGCTTCAAGGACGTGCTCGTGATGCGCGGCGCCGAGAAGCCGACCAACCGCTTCGGCCTGCTCGAAGTGGTCAAGGTGGTGCCGCGCAAGCAGGTCGAGTACCCCGTCGACATGGGCGGCGGCCAACTCGGCCCGTACACGGCTTCGACCTGACTGGAGTCGATCGACCGCCCTGCGCTGCGACGGCCCCTTCACGGGTCCGCCCCGGCGCAGCACGGCTTCCACGAGACCTGCCCAAAGCGCCATGGACGCGATACTGCTGCAACTGCTCAACGGCCTGGACAAGGGCGGTGCCTATGCGCTGATCGCGCTCGGCCTGACCTTGATCTTCGGCACGCTGGGCGTCGTCAACTTCGCGCATGGCGCGCTGTTCATGCTCGGTGCGTTCTGCGCCGTGACGATGCAGATGCTGCTCGGCTTGTCCAAGCAGGTGAAGGACGAAAGCGTCACCTTCTTCGATTCCTACAAGGAAGTGCCCTATCTCGAAATCTGGTTCGGCGACACCGGCGCGCGGCTCATCGACCACGCCGTGCCGCTGTCGATCCTGCTGACCATTCCGGTCATGCTGCTGGTCGGCGTGGCCATCGAGCGCGGCCTGATCCGCCACTTCTACCGGCGCGCGCACGCCGACCAGATCCTCGTGACCTTCGGCCTGGCGATCGTGCTGCAGGAACTCATCAAGGCCTACTTCGGTGCGAATGCGATCCCCACCCCCGCTCCTGCGCTGCTTTCGGACACCGCCAGCGTCGGCGCCTGGCTGGGCCTGGGGGACACGCTGACCTACCCCAAATGGCGGCTGGTCTATTTCGCCTTTTCGGTGGCCGTCATCGCAGTGGTGTTCGCCTTCCTGCGCTTCACGACCTTCGGCATGGTGGTGCGCGCCGGCATGCGCGACCGCGAGACCGTGGGGCTGTTCGGCATCAACATCGAGCGCCGCTTCACCATCGTTTTCGGCATTGCCGTGCTGGTGGCCGGCGCGGCCGGCGCGATGTACACGCCGATCCTCGCGCCCGACTACCACATGGGCATGGAGTTCCTGGTGCTGTCCTTCGTCGTCGTCGTCGTCGGCGGCATGGGCTCGCTGGGCGGCGCGGTGACGGCGGGCTTCCTGCTCGGCATCCTGCAGTCGTTCGCCTCGATGAACCAGGTGAAGAGCCTGATCCCGGGCATCGACCAGATCATCATCTACCTGGTGGCGGTGGTGATCCTGCTGGTGCGCCCGCGTGGCCTGATGGGGCGCAAGGGGTTGATGGAAACATGAAGCCCTCGACTCCCGCCATGATGAGCACCGCGCGCAAGGATCTGCTGCTTTTCGCAGGCTTCAGCTTGGCCGTGCTGAGCATGCCGCTGTGGATGGCGCCACTCGGCGCCGGCTACCCCGACCTGCTGCAGCGCTTCGCGATCTACGGCATCTTCGCCATCGGCTTCAACATCCTGTTCGGCCTGACCGGCTACCTGTCCTTCGGCCACGCCGCGTTCCTGGGCGTCGGCTCGTACACCGCGGTGTGGTGCTTCAAGCTGCTGACCGTCAACGTGATCCCCGCGGTGCTGGGCGGCATGCTGGTCGCCGCGGCGTTCTCGCTGGTCATCGGTTATGTCTGCCTGCGCCGCTCGGGCATCTACTTCTCGATCCTGACCTTGGCCTTCGCGCAGATGTCCTACAACCTGGCCTATTCGGTGCTCACGCCGCTGACCAACGGCGAGACCGGCCTGCAGATCCGGCGCACCGACCTGCGCCTCGTCGACACCTGGATGACCGGGCCGAGCACCAACATCCCCGTGACCAACCTGTTCGGCTTGCCGATGAGTGGCTACAGCGGCTTCTACTTCTGTGCCGTGCTGCTGATCGTGGCCTTCTACGTCGCCATGCGCATCACACGCTCGCCGTTCGGCACCATGCTGCGCGCCATCAAGTCGAACCAGAACCGCTTGAGCTACACGGGTGTCAGCACGCGGCCCTACGCGCTCGCCGCGTTCGTGATCTCGGGCGTGTATGCCGGCCTGGCGGGCTCGCTGCTGGCAGTGACCGACCCGCTGGCAGGCGCCGAACGCATGCAGTGGACGGCGTCGGGCGAAGTCGTGCTGATGACCATCCTCGGCGGCGTCGGCACCCTGCTCGGCCCGGTGCTCGGCGCGACACTCATCAAATACCTGGAGAACATCTTCTCGGCCTTCAACAGCCAGGTGCTGCACAACTTCTTCGCCTTCTTGCCCGACGCGCTGGAAGACACGGTGGTCGCGGTGGCCGGCCTGTTCGTCGGCGACGGCTGGCATCTGACGCTGGGCTTGCTGTTCATGGTCGTCGTCATCTTCCTGCCCGGCGGCGTGATGGAGGGCATCCGCCGGCTGCGCGGTGTCTTCAAAGGCAGGGCGCCAAAGAACGCGCCCTTGCCAAAGCCATCGCGCACGCCCGCATAGGCCACGCCATGTCGATACTGCACGTGAAGGGCGTGAACAAGAGCTTCGGCGGCCTGCGCGCGCTGAACGACGTCAACCTGACCATCGACGAAGGCGTGCACGCGATCATCGGCCCCAACGGTGCCGGCAAATCGACCTTGCTCAACTGCTTCGTCGGCCGCCTCACGCCGGACAGCGGCTCGGTGACCTTCGGCGACCGCTCGCTGATCGGGCTGGCGCCGCACGAAATCAACCAGGCCGGCGTGGTGCGCGTGTTCCAGACCCCGGAGATATTCGGTGACCTGAGCCTGCTCGACAACGTCATGATCCCGGCCCTGGCGCGGCGCGACGGCGCCTTCGCCGTGAATGCCTGGTCGCGCACCGACGCCCAGGCCGAGGTGCAAGACAAGGCCGAACACATGCTCGAGGACGTCGGGCTGGCGGCCAAGCGGCATGTCATCGCCGACAGCCTGTCGCGCGGCGACAAGCGCCGGCTCGAACTGGCGATGTGCCTGGTGCAGGACCCGAAGCTGCTGCTGCTGGACGAGCCCACCGCCGGCATGTCGCGCGCCGACACCAACAACACCATCGAGCTGCTGCAGCGCATCGGCAATGGCAAGGTCACCAAGATCATCATCGAACACGACATGCACGTGGTGTTCTCGCTGGCCAGCCGCATCAGCGTGCTGGCCCAGGGCACGGTCATCGCCGAAGGCAACCCGGCCGCAATCAAGGGCGACGCGCGCGTGCAGGAAGCCTATCTCGGGGGAGCCCATCTGTGAGCCTGCCTGTGAGCGAGACCATCACGCCCGCCGGCGCGCCCGCGCCCCACGCGCCGGCGCAGGAGGCGAGCCCCGCCTACTTCTCATGCCGCAACCTGCACGCCTACTACGGTGAGAGCTACATCGTGCAGGGCGTCGGCTTCGAGGTGCACGAAGGCGAAATCGTGGCGCTGCTCGGCCGCAACGGCGCCGGCAAGACATCGACCCTGCGCACCATCGCGCGGCTCGCCGATCCGCAGTTGAGGAACGGCGAAATCTGGCTCGACGGCAAGGCCCTGCATCGCATGTCGGCCTTCCAGGCGGCGCGCAACGGCGTCGGCCTGGTGCCCGAAGACCGGCGCATCATCGCCGGCCTGACGGTCGAGGAAAACCTGCAGCTCGCACAGATCGAGCCGCCGCGCGGTTGGTCGATCGAGCGCCTGTACGAACACTTCCCGCGCCTGGCCGAGCGGCGCCGGCAGGAGGCCGTCACGCTGTCCGGCGGCGAGCAGCAGATGCTGGCGGTGGCGCGCGCGCTGGCGCGCGACGTGAAGCTGCTGCTGCTCGACGAACCCTACGAAGGCCTGGCACCGGTGATCGTGCGCGAGATCGAGAAGATCCTCGAAGAGATCAAGGCACTCGGTTTCACGAGCATCATCGTCGAACAGAACGCCATCGCGGCACTGCACCTGTCCGACCGCGCGATCATTCTCGACATGGGGGAGATCGTGTTCGACGGCAGCGCCCGCGAGGTCATCGACGACAAGGATCTGCGCCATCAATACCTCGCCCTGTGACGCCACCCGTCCACTGCGGCGCCAGTCCAACTATGAACGGCGTACCTGCGGCAAAGCCGCTGGGACCATGATGGCGACGGCATTCCAAACCACCGCGATGGCCTACGCAACCCCGCGTGGGGTCGATCGGCACGCTGCGCGGGGCGGGCACGGTCGCTAGTGCGTGCCGCGGATGTGCCGATGTGGCGCACCCGCAACGACCCCACTGGC
>CAYUPF010000131.1:0-11067 GCA_964446545.1 uncultured Rubrivivax sp. | reverse complement strand
CCTAGTCTCCCTCCGCAAGTCCACCCAAGACGCGCCAAAGAACGTCTACGCATTCATACCCGACCTTCCGCTGAAGAAGGAATGGACCGATACCAAGCTGTACAAACGGTACGGGCTAACGGAGGACGAGATCGCCTTCATCGAGTCGCAGGTCGCCGAGCACGACGGCGATCTATTTGACGAAGCTGAGGCCGTTCCAGCCGATGAGTAAGGCCATCGAGGAAATCCTTGCGCCAAAGCCTGAAGCGAGGCCGCGAATCTATGCCTACTCCATTGCCGACGAGGCACACAAAGGTCTTCTCAAGGTAGGTCAGACCACGCGCAACGTGAAGCAGCGCGTGGCCGAGCAGCTCAAGACCGCCGCGATCAAGAACTTCACCATCGTCCTGGACCGCCCCGCCGAGCGCGAGGACGGCAGCATCTTCAGCGACCACGACGTGCGTGCGGCGCTCGTCAGGAAGGGGTTTGCCAAGGCCGAGCTGGAGTGGATGCGCTGCTCGCTGAAGGACCTGAAGACCGTGCTTACCGAGCTGCGCACGGGCCAGCAGTTCACGGGCACCCATCACGAGACTTTTCCGATGCGCCGCGAGCAGGCCGAGGCGGTGGAGGTGACACACACCTACTTCCACTCGCGCTGGGCGGAAGACAGGCAGGCCGTTCCACGCTTCCTGTGGAACGCGAAGATGCGCTTCGGCAAGACCTTCACCGCCTACCAGCTCGCCAGGAAGCTGGGCGCGAAGCGCGTGCTCGTCCTCACCTTCAAGCCGGCTGTCGAGGATGCCTGGCAGACTGACCTGGAGAACCACGCGGATTTCGATGGCTGGCAGTACCTGTCGAAGTCCTCCGGTGGTGACCCCACGCAGATCGACCGCAAGAAGCCGGCCGTCTATTTCGGCTCGTTCCAGGACCTGCTCGGCCGCGACGCGGCGGGCAACATCAAGGCCAAGAACGAGTGGCTGCACACGTTGAACTGGGATCTGGTAGTGTTCGACGAATACCACTTCGGCGCCTGGCGCGAGACCGCCAAGGAACTGTTCGAAGGCGAGGAGGACGCGGTCGCCAAGAAGGAGGCCAAACTCGAGTACGCCGCCGATCTGGCAGAGGTGAATGAAGACCTGGCTGTACTTTCGGAGCAGGAGACCGAGTTTCTGCCCATCACCACCAGGGCCTACCTGTACCTGTCGGGCACGCCGTTCAAGGCGCTGGCCACGGGCGAGTTCATCGAAGAACAGATCTTCAACTGGACCTACACCGACGAGCAACGCGCCAAGGCGGCTTTCGCGGCCAAGCACCCCGGCCAGTGGAACCCTTATGGCGCGCTGCCGCAGATGCGCCTGCTCACGTACCAGATGCCGGAAGAGTTGGTGGCCATCGCCAGCGCCGGCGAGTTCGACGAGTTCGACCTCAATGCCTTCTTCGAGGCCACAGGCACCGGCAAGGCGGCGGCGTTCAAGCACAAGAGCGATGTGCAGAGGTGGCTGGACATCATTCGCGGCAGCTATGCGCCGCGCGCCGTGGAGCATCTGAAGACCGGCACGCGCCCGCCGTTTCCGTATTCGGACAGCCGCCTGCTGCCCTACCTGCAACATTCGTTCTGGTTCCTGCCCAATGTGGCGGCCTGCCACGCGATGGCGAAGCTGCTGGCCGAGAAGCACAACGTCTTCTGGCACGACTACACCGTGGTCGTGGCGGCGGGCGCGTCGGCGGGCATCGGGCTGGAAGCGCTGCCGCCGGTGCGCCAGGCCATCCGCAGCGGCTTCGACACCAAGACCATCACGCTCTCGTGCGGCAAGCTGACCACCGGCGTCACCGTGCCGCAGTGGTCGTCCATCCTGATGCTGCGCAACCTGAAGTCGCCGGAGACCTACTTTCAGGCCGCGTTCCGGGTGCAGTCGCCGTGGTCTATCAAAAACCCGAACGGCGACGACCCGAATGAGGAGGAAGTCCTCAAGCCGGTGTGCTTCGTGTTCGACTTCGCGCCCACGCGGGCGCTGCGGCAGCTTTCCGAGTACGCGATCGGGCTTTCGCCGAACGAGCCGAACTCGGAGAACGCTGTCAAGGACCTGGTGTCGTTCCTGCCGGTGCTGGCCTACGACGGCGCCAACATGACGCAGATCGACGCGGGCGGCATTCTCGACATCGCGATGGCCGGCACCTCGGCGACGCTGCTGGCGCGCAAGTGGGAGAGCGCGCTGCTGGTGAATGTGGACAACGACACCCTGCGCCGCATCATGGACAGCGCCGAGGCCATGGCCGCCGTCGAGCGCATCGAGGGCTGGCGGGCTTTAGGCGACCACATCATCGAAACCATCATCAACAAGAGCGAGAAGGTCAAGGCGCTGAAGAACAAGGCCAAGGAAGAGGAGCTGTCGGCGAAGGAGAAGAAGGAACTCACCGCGGAGGAGAAGGAATACAAAAGCAAGCGCAAGCTGGTGCAGGAGAAGCTGATCAAGTTCGCGACGCGCATCCCGGCGTTCATGTACCTGACCGACTTCCGCGAGAACACGCTGCAGGACGTGATCACCAAGCTGGAGCCGGACTTGTTCCTGGCCGTCACCGGCCTGACGGTAAAAGACTTCCACCTGCTCGTGCGGCTCAAGGTGTTCAACACCGAGCAGATGAACCAGGCCGTGTTCGCATTCCGGCGCTACGAGGATGCGTCGCTGCGGTACACGGGCATCGAGAGCCACCAGGGGCTGACGCACGTCGGCCTGTACGACACGGTGGTGGCTCGGGAGTGAGGGCCTCAGCGGGCAGCGTCCGTAGGCGAAGTGCGCCAATGGACATGGTGTCCAAGGATACGGATTGGCCGGTCTCGATTCAAGGCGACGTTCAGCAGCAACGGATGAACGGCCGCAACCAGTCTGTTCCTGCCCTTCAACCGACGAATGTCAATCACATTTGCCCCAAGCGCATTCGTAACCCGAACTCCCGAGTCGTCCGTGGCATGCGGCGTTATATCGCCAGCGGGTCGACGTCCACGGCCCAGCGCAGCACGCCCTTGTGGCGCGCCTTCAGCGCCTGAAGCTGCGGCAGCCATTCGGCCAGCAGCCGCTGCAAGGCCTTGCGCGAGCCCGATTCGACCAGCATCTGCAGCCGCTCCACGTCAGCCACGCGCGACACCGGCGGCGGCACCGGCGGGTACAGGCGCACGTCCAATTCGTGCGCGCGCGGCGCGGCCAGCGCGCTGGCCGCGCGCAGGAAATCCATCGCGGTGTCGGCCTGGCGCGCTTCGGCGCGCAGCAGCGCCAGGTGGCTGAAGGGCGGCAGCCCGGCCGCGCGGCGTTCCTGCAGCTGGCTGCGCGCGAAGGCGTCGAAGTCGTGCGACTGCAGCGCGGCGTATAGCGCATGGCCTGGGTGCCAGGTCTGGATCCACATCTCGCTGCGCGCCGCCTGCTGGGCATCGCGCCCGGCGCGGCCCGCCGCCTGCATCAGCAGCGCGAACAGCCGTTCGGCGGCGCGGAAGTCGCTGGCGAACAGCGCCGCGTCCGGGTTTACCGCCGCCACCAGCGTGACGCCGCGAAAGTCGTGGCCCTTGGCGATCATCTGCGTGCCCACCAGCACGTCCACCTCGCCGGCGTGCACAGCCGTCAGACGCGCCTGCAGCGCGCCCTTGGCGCGGGTGCTGTCGGCGTCGATGCGCGCCACTCGGGCCGTGGGCAGCAGCAAGCGGATCTGCTCTTCCAGCCGCTCGGTGCCGCGGCCGATAGGCGCGATGTCCAGGTTGCCGCATTCCGGGCAGGCGCGCGGCACGCGCTCGCTGAAGCCGCAATGGTGGCAGCGCAAGCTGCGGTCGGCCTTGTGGAACACGCGCCAGGCGCTGCAATGCGGGCAGCCGCTCTTCCAGCCGCAGGCGCCGCAGAACAGCACCGGCGCATAGCCGCGGCGGTTGAGCAGCAGCAGGCTCTGCTCGCCGCGCGCGATGCGCTGTTCCACCGCCTGCTGCAGCGCAGGCGCCAGGGCAGGCAGCTCACCGCTGGCCGGGCGCGGCACGCCGTTCATGTCGAGCCGGCGCACGGCCGGCAGCGCACCGCCGCCGATGCGCTGCGTCAGCCGCAGCCGGCGGTAGCGGCCCATCTCGGCATGCGACCAGCTTTCCAGCGAGGGCGTGGCCGATCCCAGCAGCACCGGTACCGCTTCGACGCGGCCGCGGTACACGGCCAGGTCGCGCGCCGAATAACGCGCGCCCTCCTGCTGCTTGAAGGACGGGTCGTGCTCCTCGTCGACGACGATCAGCCCCAGCCGCGGCAGCGACGCAAATACCGCCAGCCGCGTGCCCAGCACCAGATCGGCCTGGCCCAGGTGCGCCAGCAGCCAGTGGCGCAGGCGCTGCGCCGGCGTCAGCGCGCTGTGCAGCGAGACCAGCCGCCGGCCGGCAAAACGCTCGGCAAAGCGCGCCTCCAGCTGCGGCGTCAGGTTGATCTCGGGCACCAGCACCAGCACCTGCCGCCGCTGCTGCAGCGCGCGCGCGGCGCTGCGCAGGTAGACCTCGGTCTTGCCGCTGCCGGTGACGCCCTGCAGCAAGGTGGGGCGCAGCAGCTCATCGCCCGCGGCCAGCTGTTCCAGCACGGCAGCCTGCTCGTCGGTCAGACGGGGCAGCGCCGGCTCCGCCGCTGCGGCGCTGCCATCGGCCCGGCGCCGCAGGCGCTCGAGGCGACGCGACATCTGCGCATCGTCCAGCTTGCGCAGCTCGGGCGGCAACACCGACAGCGCCACCTCGCCCAGGCTGCGCTGGTAGTAGCCGGCGCAGAACGCCACCAGCTGCATCCAGGCGCTGCCCAGCGGCGCCAGGCTGGGCATGGCGGCGTGGATCTCGCGCAGCTGCACGCCGTCGGCGGCTTCGCCGATGCGCCGGTGCCAGACCACCCCGGGTACGCTGCGCCGGCCCAGCGGCACCTGCACCAGGCTGCCCGGCGGCAGCGCTGCCGCGCTGAGATAGTCCAGAGTCGCGTTCAGGCCGGCGTGTTGCGGCGCGTCCACGACCACCGGCAGTACCGAGCACTGGGTCATCGGCAACCCGCCGGCAGTTGCACCCGAAAGCTCGACTTCAAGTTAGGGATACGGTCTAAGTCGATGATTGAAAAGCGCTTTCCCCGCTGTCCACATTTCTTGTGGATAACTTTGTGAGCAAGCTGGGCCAGATGACCCCAAGGCCTTGATTTTTCGAGCATCTGCCGCGCGTGCCCGTTTTCGCGGCAGCCATTGCCGTCGAACAAAATCAATGACTTAGCGAACATCAGGGCAAATCCGGATGGTCTGCTCAGCGCCTGTGCCGCGGTTGCGCTGCAGCATGATTTCTGGGGATAAGTCAATGCCTGAGCGCTCACTTACCGGCATGTGACCGTGTTGCGAGCGATATCGGCGCCCGGCGAACATGCGCCCGCGCCGACGCGGCCTAGAGGGCTGGCACGCGTTGACGGCGCGAATGCGCGTGCACCGCCTCGACCAGCGCCGCCACGTGCTCCGGCGGCGTGTGCTGGCTGATGCCGTGGCCCAGGTTGAAGACGTGGCCGTCCCAGCGCCCGTCGGCGCGCTGCGGCGGGCCGAAGCTGTCGAGCGTAGCGATGGCCTGTGCGCGCACCACCTCGGGCGGCGCGAACAGCACGTTCGGGTCGAGGTTGCCCTGCAGCGCGACGCAGTCGCCGACGCGCTCGCGCGCCGCGCCCAGGTTCACCGTCCAGTCCAGCCCGACCACGTCGACACCGCTGGCGGCGATGGCCTCCAGCCACGGGCCTCCGCCCTTGGTGAAGACGATGCTCGGCACGCGCCGGCCCTCGCTCTCGCGCTTCAGCGCGCGCAGCACCTGCCGGGTGTAGTGCAGGCTGAAGCGCTGGAAGGCGCCGTCGGCAAGCACGCCGCCCCACGAGTCGAAGATCATCACCGCCTGCGCGCCGGCATCGATCTGCGCGTTGAGGTACGCCGCCACCGCCTGCGCGTTGAGGTCCAGGATGCGCTGCATCAGGTCCGGGCGCGCATACATCAGCGTCTTGACGAGACGGTAGTCGTCGGAGCCGGCGCCTTCGACCATGTAGCAGGCCAGGGTCCACGGGCTGCCCGAAAAGCCGATCAACGGCACGCGCCCGGCCAGCGCCTTGCGGATCGACGCGATGGCATCGAACACGTAGCGCAGCTTGTCCATGTCGGGCACGGTCAGCCGGGTGATGGCGGCCTCGTCGCGCAGCGGGTGGGCGAAGCGCGGGCCTTCGCCCTGCTCGAAGGACAGGCCCAGACCCATCGCGTCGGGCACGGTGAGGATGTCGGAGAACAGGATCGCCGCGTCCAGCGCATAGCGCTCCAGCGGCTGCAGCGTCACCTCGGTGGCGTACTGCGGGTTGGTCGCCAGGCCCATGAAGCTGCCGGCCAAGCTGCGCGTGGCGCGGTACTCGGGCAGGTAGCGGCCGGCCTGGCGCATCAGCCACAGCGGCGTGTACTCGGTGGGTTGGCGCAGACAGGCGCGCAGGAAGGTGTCGTTGTGCAAGGGCGCTGCGGGCATGGCCGATTATCCCCGCGCGTTTGCATGCGCTTCACCAGCGCCGCGCCGGCTCGGCCACCGCCGGCAACGCGTCGCCGGCCAGCCAGGCCGCCAGCCAGGCGCCGCTGTCCGGCGCATGCGCCGCTTGCCACAGCAGTTCCGGCGCGAGCACGCGCGTGGACGCGCCGGCCTGCGGCAAGCGCCAGGCCAGCTCCACCACCAGTTCGGCCAGGCGCGGCGCGCGCAGCGGCTGCTCGCGCTGCGGCACCATCCACGCCATCTGCGCCAACCAGCCGGCCGCCAGGCGCTGCGCCAAGCCGCCGGCCACGCCGCCGGCCGCCGTCTGCGCGGCGCGCACGAAGAGCAGCTGCTCGAAGCCCAGCGCCGCGACCTGCCCTTCGTCCAGCGAAGCCAGCCCGGCCTTCAGCGCCTGCGGCAGCAGCGCCGGCGCATGCGGCACCAGCACCAGCAGCCGGCGCACGCCGCCGGCGCGCAGTTGTGTCGCCAGCTGCGCCAGCTGCTGCGGCTGCGGTTGCACGAAGGCGTCGTCGCGGCCGTTGTTGCGCCGCGCGCGCTCGAAGACGATGAGCGCGGTGTCGGCGCGCAGCGGCGCACCCAGCGCCGCTTGCGGCAAGGGCTCGAAATCGCGCAGCGCCGAGGCCAGCTCGCGCGCCACCAGCGCCTGCACACGGCCGAAGCGACCGCAGGCCAGCGCACGCGCCAGCAGCGCCGCGCCGAGCACGCCGCCGCCGCCCACGACCAGCAAGACCTCGGCGCGCACGGGCGGCGCGCGGCGCCGCGAAGCCGCACCGCGCAGGGCCTGGGCGAGCACATCCATGGCTGCACTGTACGGGCAGCAAGGCAGGAGTAGCATCCGGCCCCGGATCAAGAACAGGGAGGCTGCATGAACATCCGTCGACCATTGGCCTGGCTCGTGGCCCTGCTGGCATCGCTGCTGCTGACCGGCTGCGGCTACAACGACTTCCAGCGCCTGGACGAGCAGGTCAAGTCCGCATGGGCCGAGGTGCTGAATCAGTACCAGCGGCGCGCCGACCTGATCCCCAATATCGTCAGCACCGTCAAGGGCGAGGCCAACTTCGAGCAGGAGACGCTGACCAGGGTGATCGAGGCGCGCGCCCAGGCCACCAGCATCCAGGCCACGCCGGAGCTGATCAACGACCCCGCGGCCTTCCAGAAATTCCAGGCCGCGCAGGGCGAACTGTCCAGTGCCCTGAGCCGGCTGATGGTGACGGTGGAGCGCTACCCGGACCTGAAGGCCAACGCCGCCTTCCAGGATCTGCGCGTGCAGCTCGAGGGCACCGAGAACCGCATCACCGTGGCGCGCAACCGCTACATCAAGGCGGTGAACGACTACAACGTGCTGACGCGCAGCTTCCCCAGCAACCTGACGGCGATGATCTTCAGCTATGCGGTCAAGCCCAACTTCACGGTGCAGAACGAAGCCCAGATCAGCGTGCCGCCGAGCGTGAGCTTCGACAAGCCCGCGCCGGCGGCCTCGAAGTGACTCTGGCCTGAGTTGCGGCCATGCGGCTGCTGCTTGCCGCCTGGCTGTGGGCCGTGCTGGCGACCACGGCCGCCGCGCAGGACCTGCTGCCGGTGCCGGCTCTGACGGCGCGCATCATCGACCAGACCGGCACGCTGGACGCGGCGCAGCGCAACGCGCTGGAAGCCAAGCTGGCGGCCTTCGAGCAGGCCGCGGGGCCGCAGATCGTGGTGCTGATGGTGCCGACGACGCAGCCCGAGGACATCACCTCCTACGCGCACCGCGTCGCCGACAGCTGGAAGATCGGTCGCCGCGACGTGGGCGACGGGCTGCTGATCGTCGTCGCCAAGAACGACCGGCGTGTGCGCATCGAGGTGGCCAAGGCGCTGGAAGGCGCGGTGCCCGACCTGGCGGCGCGGCTGATCATCGACCGTGCCATCAGTCCGGCTTTTCGCGCCGGCAACTTCGCCGGCGGCCTGGATGCCGGCATCGATGCGCTGATGGCGCGCATCAAGGGCGAGGGGTTGCCGCTGCCTGGACAGCCGCCCAGCGGGCCGCAGGAAGGCTCGTGGCAGGAACTGCTGATGTTCTTCTTCGTCGCGGTGCCGGTGGTCGGCGGCATCCTGAGCAAGGTGCTGGGCCGCAAGCTCGGCGCGCTGGTCACTGCCGGCGGCGCCGGCGCCGCGGCCTGGGTCTTCAGCGCCAGCCTGCTGATCGCCGGTGCCGCGGCGCTGCTGGCGGCATTCGTCGTGGGCGTGCTCGGCATCGGCGGGCTGCAGCGCAGCATCGGCCGCGGCTCGCGGCGCGGCGGCCCGGTCATCTGGGGTGGCAGCGGCGGCGGAGGCTTTGGCGGCGGCGGCGGTTTCGGCGGGGGCTTCGGCTCGGGCGGCGGCGGCGACTTCGGCGGCGGCGGCGCCTCGGGGGACTGGTGAGATGAACAGGTGGCTGCGCATCCTCCGGCACCGCTGGCTCGACGAGACCGATGCCAGGCGCGCACTCGACGACGCAGCGCTGGACCGCTTGGCCGCAAGCGTGCAGCACAGCGAAAGGCAGCACAGCGGCGAAATCCGGCTTTGTGTCGAGGCCGGGCTGCCGCTGTCGTATCTGTGGCGCAAGGCCACGGCGCGCGAGCGCGCGGTGGCGATATTCGGCAAGCTGCGCGTGTGGGACACCGAGCACAACAACGGCGTGCTGATCTACCTGCTGCTGGCCGAGCACGCGATCGAGATCGTGGCCGACCGCGGCCTGGCCCGGCATGTGCCCGACGCGCAGTGGCAGCAGCTGACGAGCGGCATGGCGGCCGCCTTCAAGGCCGGCCGCTTCGAAGACGGCCTCGTCGACGCCATCGCCGCAGTGGACGGCCTGCTGCGGCAGCACTTTGCGCTCGCCGACGGCGAGGACAACCCGAACGAACTGCCCGACCAGCCCTTCGTCGGCTGAAGTTACACGCTCTTGATCGGCTTCAGCGGTCCGGTGAAACGCTCGCGCTTCAGCGGCGTGGGCAGCATCGGGAAGTCCACCTGCGGCTCGGGCAGTGCGATGTCGGGCACCTGGTCGAGCAGGTGACGGATCAGCGTCAGCCGGCCGCGGCGCTGGTCGTTGAAGTCGACCAGCGTCCACGGTGCATGGCGCGTGTGCGTGGCCGTCAGCATGCGGTCGCGCGCCGTGCCATAGGTTTCGTACTTGACGCGCGCCTGCAGGTCCACCGCTGACAGCTTCCAGCGCTTCAGCGGGTCGTGCAGCCGCTCGGCAAAGCGCTCCTCCTGCAGGGCCTGGTCGACCGTGAGCCAGTACTTGAAGAGCAGCATGCCGTCGTCGACCAGCAGCTTCTCGAACAACGGCGCCTGGCGCAGGAAGACGGCCGTCTGCTGCGCGCTGCAGTAGCCCATCACCGCCTCGACGCCAGCGCGGTTGTACCAGCTGCGATCGAACAGCACCAGCTCGCCGGCGGCGGGCAGGTGCGCGACGTAGCGCTGGAAATACCACTGCGTGCTTTCACGCTCGCTCGGCTTGGACAGCGCCACGGTGTGGCACTGCCGCGGCGGCAGCACGTCGCTGATGGCGGCGATGACACCGCCCTTGCCGGCCGTGTCGCGGCCTTCGATCAGCACCAGCATGCGCTTGCCGGTGTGCTGCAGCCAGCGCGCCAGCTGGTTGAGCTCGATCTGCAGCAGCTCGAGGCGCGCTTCGTAGTCGGACTTGGCGAGCTTGTCCTTGTCGGAACGTGCGCCGGACTTCTTGTTCTTGGCCATGGTCGGTCTCGCGAAAGGTTGTGGCGCGCCCAGTGTCGGCGCGCGCCGACACAAAGACAACAGGCCCGCGCGGTGTGCACCTCGCGGGCCTGTCTGCGGCGCAGAGCGCCGGCAACTACTTCTTGCGGAACTTGCGCAGCGCGGCGATCTGCGCGGCCATGGCCGCGAACTCGCCCTGGGCCTTGGCGAAATCGATGTCGCTCTTGGCGTTCTTCATCGATTCTTCGGCCTGCTTGCGCGCTTCCACCGCCTTGGCCTCGTCGAGGTCGTGGCCGCGGATCGCGGTATCGGCCAGCACCGTCACCGCACCCGGCTGCACCTCGAGGATGCCGCCGGCGACGAAGACGAACTCTTCCTCGTCGTTGTCGGCGCGGATGATGCGCACCGCGCCGGGCTTGATGCGCGTGATCAGCGGCGTGTGCCGCGGGTAGATGCCGAGTTCGCCCATCTCGCCCGGCAGGGCGACGAACTTCGCTTCGCCGGAGAAGATGCTCTCCTCGGCGGACACCACATCGACGTGCAGCGTGGGCATGGGGCTGTTCCTTACTGGACGGTCTTCGCCTTGGCGATGGCCTCGTCGATGCTGCCGACCATGTAGAAGGCCTGCTCGGGCAGCGCGTCGCATTCGCCGTCGACGATCATCTTGAAGCCGCGGATGGTCTCCTTCAGCGGCACGTACTTGCCGGCGGTGCCGGTGAAGACCTCGGCGACGTGGAAGGGCTGGCTCAGGAAGCGCTGGATCTTGCGCGCGCGCGCCACCGCCAGTTTGTCCTCGGGCGCGAGTTCGTCCATGCCGAGGATGGCGATGATGTCGCGCAACTCCTTGTAGCGCTGCAGCG
>CAYUPF010000130.1:0-11094 GCA_964446545.1 uncultured Rubrivivax sp. | reverse complement strand
CGGCAAGGCGTCGACGAACTGGACCAGGAAAAGCTCTCGCCGCTGTTGCGCCTGAAGTACCGCGCGCTGCCGGACGCGTTTGCCGAGCTGGGCCAGCCCCACCAGGTGCGACAGGTGTTCGTGGGCTTTCAGCGCTATCTGTACATGAACTGAGGCTGGATCAGCCGCGCGCGGCGGCCAGCGCCGCAAAGGCCTTGTCGGTGGCGTCCAGCGCACGGTCGATGTCGGCCGGACGATGCGCGACGCTGAGGAACATGTTGTGCTTCGGATGCAGGTACACGCCCCGTTCCAGCGCCAGCGTGCAGAAGGCCGAGCCGAGCGCGGCCTCGGGGTCGTCGTCGAACAGCAGCATCGGCATCTGCGGCGGCCCGCTCTGGCGGATGCGAAAGCCGTGCGCCGCGGCCTGCTGCGCCAGGCCGTCGCGCAGCCGCTGGCCCATGGCCTGCATGTGCGCGATGCCGTCCACCGCTTGCAGCTTGCGCAGCGTGGCCAGCGATGCGGCCATCGCCACCGCGCCGCACCAGAAGGAGCCGGTGACGAAGATCGATGCCGCCGCGTCGCGGAAGCGGTCGTTGCCGGTCACGGCGGCCAGCGCATGGCCGTTGGCGATGGCCTTGCTCCATGCCGCGAGATCCGGACGCACGTCGAAGCGCTCCCAGCTGCCCGCCAGATCGATGCGCCCGCCGGCGCGCACCTCGTCGAGGATCAGCGCGGCGCCCGTGCGGTCGCACAGCGCGCGCAGGGCACGCGCAAACTCCGGCTGCGCCAATTCCTGGTCGACCCCATAGTCGTGCCGGAACGGCGACACCAGCACCGCAGCCAAGTCATCGCCGGCCTGCGCCGCGGCCTCTTCCAGGCTGGCGATGTCGTTGTAGCGGAAGTGCAGCAGGTGCGCGCGGTCCTCGGGCGTCACGCCGGCCGGATTCGGCGTGCACCACGGCGCTGCGCCGTGGTACGCACCGCGTGCCACCAGCAGCTTGCGCCGGCCGGTGGCGGCGCGCGCTGCGGTGACGCAGACCGTCGTCGCATCGGTGCCATTCTTCGCGAACAGCGTCCAGTCGGCATGGGCTACCAGTCCCGTGACATGCTCGGCCAGTTCCACCAGCACCGGCGCCGGGCCGTTCATCACATCACCGGCACGGCGCTGCGCCTCGGCCGCGGCCTCGACATCGGCGTCGTGATGGCCCAGCACGATCGGCCCCCAGCTGCACATGAAGTCGATGAACTCGCGGCCGTCGGCATCCCACAGCCGGCAGCCTTCGGCGCGCTGGAAGAACTGCGGATAGCCGCGCGGCAGGCCCTGCACGCGCATGTGGCCCCACAGGCCGCCGGGGATGACGCGCGCCGCACGCTCCCGCAGCGCGGCGTCGGAGATCGGGTCGAGTGCTGCAGTCATGGGCGCCGAGTCTACGGCGCCCGCCGCGCTGTCAGCGCAAGGCGCTCGCTGCCTGGGCCAGCGCGGTGATGCGCGCCCAGTCCTGCCGGTCCACGGCATCCTGCGGCGTCAGCCACGAACCGCCGCAGACCTCGACGTTGGGCAGCGCCAGGAACTGCGGCGCGGTCTCGGGCGTGATGCCGCCGGTGGGGCAGAACACCACGTCGGCGAAGGGCCCGGCCAGCGCCTTCAGCATCGGTATGCCGCCGGCCGCGGTGGCCGGGAAGAACTTCAGGAAGCCGTAGCCGTCGGCGTTGGCCGCCATCACCTCGCTGGCGGTGGCCACGCCGGGCAGCAGCGGCAGGCCGATATCCTTGCAGGCAGCGCCGATGTCGTGCGTGTAGCCGGGACTGACGCCGAACTGGCAGCCGGCCTCGAGCGCGGACTTCGCGTCCTCGACCGTGCGGATGGTGCCGGCGCCGACGATAGCCTCGGGCACCGCCGCCGCGATGGCGCGCATGCATTCCAGCGCCACCGGCGTGCGCAGCGTGATCTCCAGCACCCTGACGCCGCCGGCCACCAGCGCGCGTGCCAACGGCACCGCATCGGCCACGCGCTGCAACACGATGACCGGGATCACCGGGCCGTGTGGCACCAGATCGAGTGTGTTCATGGTCTTCTCACATCCAGGCACAGGCGCCTTCTTCGGCGCTGATGACGTTGCGCCGCATGCCGGCGAAGAGTTCACGGCCGAGGCCGTGGCCATTGTCCTCGGCGCCGGCTTCGCTGAGCGTGGCGAGTTCGCGCGCCGCCCAGGAAACCGGGTCGACCAAGGCCTGCAGCGTGCCCGCCACCGCGTCGAGCCGGATGACATCGCCGTCGCGCAGCTTGGCCAGCGGGCCGCCGGCCAGCGCCTCGGGGCTGGCGTGGATGGCGGCCGGCACCTTGCCCGACGCGCCGCTCATGCGCCCGTCGGTGACCAGCGCGACCTTGAAGCCCTTGCCCTGCAGCACCGCCAGCGGCGGCGTCAGCTTGTGCAGCTCGGGCATGCCGTTGGCACGCGGGCCCTGGAAGCGCACCACGGCGACGAAGTCGTGTTCCAGCTCGCTGGCCTTGAAGGCCTGCAGCAGCGCTTCCTGGCTGTCGAAGATGCGCGCCGGTGCCTCGATGACATGGCGGTCCTCGGGCACGGCCGAGACCTTGATGACCGCTCGGCCCAGGTTGCCGGTGAGCAGCTTCAGCCCGCCGCTGGGCGAAAAAGGCGCGACCGCCGGGCGCACGATGTTGGTGTCGCCGCTGTCCGCCGGCAGCGCACGCCAGCGCAGCTTGTCGCCCTGCAGCGTCGGCGCTTCAGCATGCGCACGCAGACCGCGCGCGCTGACCGCGGGCACGTCGGCATGCATCAGGCCGGCGTCCATCAGCTCGCGCAGCACGAAGCCCGGGCCGCCTGCCACCTGGAACTGGTTCACGTCGGCCTGGCCGTTGGGGTACACGCGCGCCAGCAGCGGCGTGGCCGCCGACAGCTCGGCGAAGTCGCTCCAGTCGATGAGGATGCCGGCGGCGCGCGCCACCGCCACCCAGTGGATCAGGTGGTTGGTGGAACCGCCGGTGGCCAGCAGCGCGACCATCGCATTGACGATCACGCGCTCGTCGACCATCTGGCCGATGGGCAGGAAGTTCGCGCCTTGCACCCGCTGCAGCACCGTGGCCACGGCCTCGCGCGTGAGCGCAGCGCGCAAGGCCTCGTGCGGGTGCACGAAGGCCGCGCCCGGCACGTGCAGGCCCATCGCTTCCAGCAGCATCTGGTTGCTGTTGGCGGTGCCGTAGAAGGTGCAGGTGCCGGCGCCGTGGTAGGCGGCGCTTTCGGCTTCGAGCAGCGCCTCGCGGCCCACCTGGCCGACGGCCGCCTTCTCGCGCACCTTGGACTTCTCGCTGTTCGACAGCCCGGTGGCCATCGGCCCGGCCGGCACGAACACACAGGGCAGATGGCCGAAGTGCAGCGCACCGATCAGCAGCCCGGGCACGATCTTGTCGCACACGCCCAGCAGCAGCGCGGCATCGAAGACATCGTGCGTCAGCGCAATGGCCGTGGCCATGGCGATGGTGTCGCGCGAGAACAGGCTCAGCTCCATGCCGGGCAGGCCCTGCGTGACGCCGTCGCACATGGCGGGCACGCCGCCGGCCACCTGCACCGTGGCACCGAGTGCGCGCGCCGCGTCGCGGATCAGCGCCGGGTAGCTTTCGTAGGGCTGGTGCGCCGACAGCATGTCGTTGTAGGCAGTGACCACGCCGATGTGCGGCGCGCGCTGCGCCACCACGCGCAGCTTGTCGTTGGCGGGCAGCGCGGCGAAGGCATGCGCCACGTTGGCGCAGCCCATGCGGTCGGTGCTGCGCTCGCGCCGCGCCTGGCGCTCGATGCGCGCCAGATAGGCCGTGCGCGTGGGCGCGCTGCGCTCGCGGATGCGGCGGGTGATGCTGTCGACGGCGGCAGTGACCATGGCGGCAACCCCTGTCTGTAACTATGCCGATGATTCTGATGTAATCTGGTTACATCGTCAATCGCACCGTTTAGGCTCGCGCCGCCGCGGTCTTGCTCAGGCGCTGCAGGTTTCGTGCCTTCGCGTCGCGCGTCAGACCATGGCCAGCTCGCCATCGGCGCGCTGCACCACGCTCTGGTACTCGGCGGCGTACTTGCGGCGCATTGCCAGCAGGTCGGACTGGTAGCGGCGCGCCAGCGTCGCCTTCTGGCGTTCGCTCAGTTCGCGCCCGGCCACCTTGAAGAACTTGCGTTCCTCCTCCTTCAGGTGGTGGCGCACGCGGGCGCACAGTTCGGCCACGGTCTGCAGCCAGTCGCTGCCACTCTTGTCGGGCACGCTGAGCGCTTCGCACAGCTCTTCCACCTCGTGGTGTTCGGCCAATGCGTGGCGCGACGACTTCAGGCCGGCATCTTTCATCAGCAGCGGCACGTACAGGTGCCGCTCCTCGGCGGCCGCATGCGCCTGCAGCTCCACCTTCAGCTGCAGGAAGGCCGCGGAGCGCTGGCGCGGCGAGCTGCGCGCCGACATCAGGCGGCTGCACAGCCGGCGTTGCACGGCGTGGCTCTGGCGCAGCAACTCGAACAGGTTCATGGCATCTCCCGTGCACGACGATGCCATAGCGTAGGCGCCGCGCGCCGCGGCGGCGATCGGCCCAATGCGCGCAGCGCTGTAGGCGATGGCCTACCCGGACGGCAGCGCTCAGGGCCTGCCGAGGTAGAAGTAGACGTTGCTGTTGCCGTCCTGCGTGTGGCCGTAGGCCAGGTAGGCCGGACCCAGCGGCGTGTCCACGGCCAGGAACAGGCTGCCCGAGGCCACGTTGCCGCGGATGCCGGTAGGCACCAGCGGCCGGCCCAGCCGCGCCGCTTCGATCGACGCGCCGACGTAGACGCCTTCGAGCAGCGGCATCCTGAACAGCTGGTTCATGTAGGTCAAGCGGCCATAGCTCATGGCGTCGTTGCGCAGCTGCCCGTCGCGATAGCCGGTCATGCGCAGGAAGCCGCCGTAGCTCAGGTAGTCGTACAACGGCAGCGGGTTGTCGCCGACCGCGCCGCCACCGGCCAGCGCGAACTGGAAGGTGTGCGCACCAAAGGATTTCGCGCCCAGGAAGCGGGCGTTCCAGCGGTTGTAGGTCTCGCTCGCGCCCAGCCGCGTGGTCGAGCCGAGGATCTGCGCATCGAGGTTGTAGCCGCTGCGCGGAAAGGTGGTGCTGTCGAGCTGGTCGAGGAACAGCCGCGCGCGCAGCGCACCGAGGTCGCGCTTGATGCTGTACTGCGCAAGGATCGGCGAGCCGATCTGCAGATCGGCATCGCCGCGGCCGGCCAGCACGCCCACGCGCAGTTCGCCGTACTTGGTGAACTGGCTGCCCAGGTCCAGGCCGACCGTGCCGACGCTGACGTTGTAGCGCGCCGTCAGGTCATCGCCGTCGGGGCCGCCGTAGATGTCGGCCGGCCCGTTGACCCACTGCAGCCGCGGTGCGATGAAGAAGCGCTGGCTGGGTACCAGCGGCTGGTAGAACTCGGTGAACAGCATGCCGTCGTTGCCCACCTGCACGTCGGCGCGCCATTCGCCACCCAGGCGGTTGAGCCAGGTGCGGCGGATGCTGGCCAGCAGGTTGAAGGCGTTGTCGCCGCGGAAGTCGCTGGACAGCGACAGGCCGAAGCGCACGTACGTCGGCCCCCAGGCCTTTTCCACCGCCTGCACCGCCAGGATGCGGTGGTCGGGCTCGTCGATCAGCTTGTAGCCCACGTGCTCGAAGTCGCCGCGCCCGTAGATCCGGCGCATGTCCAGGTCCAGCGTGGACACGTCCAGCGGCTCGCCCGCGGTCGTTTCCATGCTCTGGATGACGACCTCCTCGTTGACGCGCTCCAGGCCCTCGACGCGGATCTCATCGACCTTGCGCGTGTCCTGCGCCACCACGCGCACCTGGCCCTGGCGGTGCAGCGCGTACTGCTCGGGCGGCAGGCTGTAGCGCTTGAGCGCTTCAGCCACCTTGCGCGCCGCGGCCTCGCCGATGGGGATGGTGCTGGGCATGTTGTCGAAGTCGCCGGCCGAGTACGAGCCCAGCTCCGGCAGGATCAGCACGTCCTGCGGCTGCAGCGACGCCAGCGAGGCGCCGACGTTCTGCTCGGTCAGGATGTTCAGCATCTGCAGCGCCACGCTGAAGGCCGAGGTGATCTGGTCGCGCTGCAGCAGCGGCGTGCCCAGGTTGACGGCGATGATGACCTCGGCGCCCATGGCGCGGGCGATGTCCACCGGCAGGTTGCGCGTCAGGCCGCCGTCGACCAGCATCTTGCCGTCGATCTGCACCGGCGCGATGGCGCCGGGCACCGACATGCTGGCGCGCATGGCGGTGGCCAGGTCGCCGGACTTCAGCACCGTCATCTGGCCGCTGACCACGTCGGTGGCGATGGCGCGGAAGGGGATCGGCAGCTTGTCGAAGTCCCAGTCGCCCTTGGCCAGCGCCAGGTCGCGCAGCACCGCCTCGAGCGCGACGCCGGTGATCGCGCCCTTGGGCAGCAGCAGCGAGCCGTCGCGGAAGCCGAACTGCGGGCCGATGTAGTCGAGCCAGTCCTCCTGCTTCAGGCGGATGGAGATCTCGGCGCGCGGCGGCTGGTCGCGCGCCAGCATCTCGGTCTTGATGTTGGCCACGTCGCGCTCCATGTTCGCCACCGTCTGGCCCGAGGCATAGGAGCCGCCGACGATCGAGCCCATGCTGGTGCCAGCGATCACGTCCACCGGCACGCGCAGTTCCTCCAGCACCTTGAGCACGCCGATGTGCGCCGCACCGCGCGCGCCGCCGCCCGACAGCACCAGGCCAATGCGCGGGCGCGGCGCCGGCAGGGCGGGCAAGGGCGCAGCCGATGCCGCCGGCTGGGGCGGAGTCGCTGCCGGGCCGCCGCCCAGGCCCTTGGGCTCGTCCGCCCCGACCGCAGCGGGCAGCCACAGCACCGATACCGCCAGCAAGGCCCCGGCCACGGACCCCGCCAGGCGCACAAGGCGGCTGGCCATCGATGCTGGGACGGACCGGGAAGGCATGCGGGAATGCTCGAAAGCAGGATGGGTTGCAGGGCGAGCAAGTTCAAGGCCATCGTCGATCGGCCGCGCAAGCGGCGGCGATGATAGCCTGCGAAGACCCGTCTCGACTGCCGCGATGCAAGAGCTTCCACCCCACCTTCCCGACCGCAACCCGGCACAGATGCTGGAGCGAACGCGCGCGCAATGGGGCGGGCGTGGCGACCTGTGGATCTTCGGCTATGCCTCGCTGATCTGGCGCCAGGAGTTCGAGGCGGCAGAGCACCGCAGCGCGCTGGTGCACGGCTGGCACCGCGCGCTGCGCATGCGCTCGCGCGTCAACCGCGGCACGCCGCAGACCCCAGGACTGGTGTTCGCGCTGCTGCCCGGCGGCGCCTGCCGCGGTGTGGTCTTCAGGCTGCGGCGCAACAGCGCCGACGACGAGCTGCAACGGCTGTGGGCGCGCGAGATGCCCACCGGCGTGTACGACCCGCGCTGGCTGCCGGCGCGCACGCCGCAGGGCGAGGTGCAGGCGCTGGCCTTCACGCTGAGCCGGCGCAGCGAGGCCTTCATGGGCCGGCTCGGCGACGAGCAGATGCTGCACATCCTGCGCCACGCCAGCGGACGCTATGGCAGCACGCTGCAATACCTGGCGGCCACCGCCCACGCGCTGCGCGAGCGCGGCGTACACGACCGCGAGGTGCAGCGGCTGATGGCGCTGGCCGCGAAGCACGGCCTGGTCTGAACTGCATGGGTGCGAGCCAAGGCCGCCGGGTGGCGGTCGGCGCTCATGTCCCCCGCGCGGGCTGACGCCCGGCCTCCTCCCTGGCCACCTCCCTTGCTCCCGCCGACGGCCTGATCACGCGCCGAGGCTGAGAGTCCGCAGTGCGCGGCCGACGGCAATCGGCACCGGCTTGCGATGCAATGTGCCGTGAGCTCAGCCCTTGCCTGCGTCCGCAGCGAACACGGCGTCGAGTTGCTGCCGCCACCCGGCCTTGTGCGCGTCGTCCGCAAAGCTGGCCTCGAAGCTGTTGGCCGCCAGCTGCCAGGCGTCGCGCGCCGTCAGCGCCGGCAACGCGTCGAAGGTCTGCACGAAGTTGTCGTTGACGTAGCCGCCGAAGTAGGCAGGGTCGTCGCTGTTGACGGTGGCGCACAGGCCGGCGTCGAGCAGTGCCTTCAGGTTGTGCTGCGCCAGCGCCGGGAACACGCACAGCTTGACGTTGGACAGCGGGCACACCGTCAGCGGCATGCGCAGCGCCGCCAGCCGCTGCACCAGCGCAGGGCTTTCGACGCAGCGCACGCCGTGGTCGATGCGCTCGACCTTCAACACATCGAGCGCGCCCTCGATGTAGGCCGGCGGCCCCTCCTCGCCCGCATGCGCGACGACATGCAGGCCCAGCTCGCGGCACCTGGCGAACACGCGCGCGAACTTCTCCGGCGGGTTGCCGCGCTCGCCGCTGTCCAGACCCACGCCGATGAAATGGTGGCGATAGGGCAGCGCCTGTTCCAGCGTGTCGAAGGCCGCCTCTTCGCTGAGGTGGCGCAGGAAGCACAGGATTAGCTTTGCGCTGAGGCCGAACTCCGCGTGCGCGCGCCGACAGGCGTGTTCGAGGCCGACGATCACCGCCTCGATGGGCACGCCGCGCTCGGTGTGCGTCTGCGGGTCGAAGAAGATTTCCGCATGCACCACGTTGTCGGCCGCGGCGCGCTCGAAGTAGGCCCAGGCCATGTCGAAGAAGTCCTGCTCCTTCAGCAGCACCGCCGCGCCGGCGTAGTACAGGTCCAGGAAGCTCTGCAGGTCGGTGAAGGCATAGGCCGCACGCAGCGCCTCGACGCTGGGGTACGGCAGCGCCACGCCGTTGCGCTGCGCGAGCCCGAAGATCAGCTCGGGTTCGAGCGAGCCCTCGATGTGCAGGTGCAGCTCGGCCTTGGGCATGGTGCGCAGCAGCGCGCTCAGGCCCTCACGCGGGATGCGGTCGAAATCGATGCTCATTGGCGGTTCTCCAAACAAGACGCCGCCGGGCCCTGGGGGCGCGCGGCGGCGTGCTGTCGCGGACGGCGTGCTTACTTGCCGGTCGGGATCTTGCCGTCCACGCCCTTGACGTAGAAGTCGACCTTGTCCTTCCAGGCCTGGTCGGGCATGGCGCCCGCGGCCAGGCGCTCCTTGCCTTCGCTGTCGACGATCGGGCCCTTGAACGGGTCCATCGTGCCGTCCTTGTAGCCGGCCTTGACCTCGTCGACCTTCTTCTTGATCTCCTCGGGCACGGCGTCGGCGATCTTGATCACGCCGTTGGCGTCTTCCTTGTAGCCCCAGATGGTGCGCTCGGACTTCCAGCTGCCGTCCATCACCGACTGCACGGCCTTCTTGTAGTACGGGCCCCAGAACACCATGTTCGACGCCAGGTGGGCCTTCGGCGCCACCGCGCTCATGTCGGCGTCCCAGCCGAAGGCGAACTTGCCGTTCTTCTCGGCGGTCTGCAGCACGGCCGACGAGTCGGTGTTCTGCAGCAGCACGTCGGCGCCGGCGTTGATCAGGCTCTGCGCGGCCTCGGCTTCCTTCGGCGGGTCGAACCAGGTGCTGATCCACACCACCTTGGTCTTGACGTTGGGGTTGACGCTCTGCGCGCCCAGCGTGAAGGCGTTGATGTTGCGCAGCACCTCGGGGATGGGGAAGCTGCCGACGAAGCCCAGCGTGTCGGTCTTGGTCATCGCGCCGGCGATGATGCCCGACAGGTACGCGTCCTGGTAGAAGCGCGTGTCGTACACGCCCATGTTGTCGGCCAGCTTGTAGCCGGTGGCGTGCTCGAACTTGACGTCGGGGAATTCGGCCGCCACCTTCAGCGTCGGCTCCATGTAGCCGAAGCTGGTGGTGAAGATGATCTTGTTGCCCTGCGCCGCCAGGTCGCGGATCACGCGCTCGGCATCGGCGCTTTCGGGCACCTTCTCGACGAAGGTGGTCTTGACCTTGTCGCCGAAGTCGGCTTCCACGGCCTTGCGGCCCTGGTCGTGGGCAAAGGTCCAGCCGGCATCGCCGACCGGGCCGATGTACACCCAGGCGGCCTTCAGCGGCTCGGCAGCGGCGGCGGCAGCCGGTGCCGCCGCGGGCGCGGCAGCCTGCGGCGCGGGCTCTTCCTTCTTGCCGCAGCCGGCCAGCGCGACCAGCGCCGCCGCCGCGGACCAGCCCAGCAGGCTGCGTTTGGACAAGATGCTCATGCGGTAAATCTCCTGTACGGGGTTGAGTGAACGGGGCAAGGGTGTGTGGAGCCGCCGATTATGTGCCGGGGTGGAAGGGCTTCCCCAGCGACGCCGGCATGTTGACGCGGATCCACGTCGGGTTGCGGCTGATGATGGCCAGCACGACGATCGTCGCCACGTAGGGCAGCATCGCCAGCAGCTGGCTGGAGAAATGGACGCCGGCGCCCTGCAGCGCAAACTGCGCCATCGTCACGCCGCCGAACAGGTACGCCCCGAGCAGCACGCGCACCGGCCGCCAGGTGGCGAAGGTGGTCAGCGCCAGCGCGATCCAGCCGCGGCCGGCCACCAGGCCTTCCACCCACAGCGGCGCGTACACCACCGACAGGAAGGCCCCCGCCAGCCCGCACATCGCACCGCCGGCGACCACCGCGCCGAGGCGGATCCAGCGCACCTTGTAGCCCAGCGCATGCGCCGACTCGGGCGACTCGCCCACCGCGCGCAGCACCAGCCCGGCGCGGCTGCGGTACAGGAACCACACGCTCGCGGCGATCAGCGCGATGGCGATATAGACCATCGGGTGGTGTCGGAACAGCGCCGGCCCGATGAAGGGGATCTGGCTCAAGCCGGGCACCTCGAAGGGCGTGCGCTCCGACAGCTTCTGGCCGACGTAGCCGACGCCGACGAAAGCCGAGAAGCCGTAGCCGAACAGGCTGACCGCCAGCCCGGTGGCGTACTGGTTGGTGTTGAGCCAGATCACCAGCGCGCCGAAGGCCGCGGCCAGCAGGCCGCCGGCAGCGGCGCCGGCGATGAAGGCGGCGGTGTCGCTGCCGGTGGTGAAGGCCGCGGCGAAGCCGGCGATGGCGGCGACGAGCATCATGCCCTCGGCACCGAGGTTCAGCACCCCGGCCTTCTCGTTGATGAGCAGGCCCAGGCCGGCCAGCGCCAGCGGCGTGCCCGAGGCCAGCGTGGCCGCGA
>CAYUPF010000129.1:0-11487 GCA_964446545.1 uncultured Rubrivivax sp. | reverse complement strand
ACCGGATGAAGGACATCATCATCACGGCCGGCGGCAAGAACATCACGCCCAGCGAACTGGAGAACGACCTGAAGTTCTCGCCCTACATCACCGACGCGGTGGTCATCGGCGACAAACGGCCGTACCTGGTGGTGATCGTCATGATCGACCAGGAGAACGTCGAGAAGTTCGCGCAGGACCGCGACATCCCGTTCAGCAACTACGCCAGCCTGACGCAGGCCAAGGAAGTGCAGGGGCTGATCTGGGCCGAGATCGAGCGCGTCAACAAGAAGTTCGCGCGCGTCGAGCAAATCAAGAAGTTCTACCTGCTGCAGAACCAGCTCACGGCCGAGGACGATGAACTGACGCCGACGATGAAGCTCAAACGCAAGCTGGTCGAGAAGAAGTATGCCCAGGCCATCGAGGCCATGTACCGTTAACCCACCCGTCGAAGGAGACCGAAGATGAAACCGCTACTCACCGCCGCCGCTGCGGCACTTGCGCTTCTGGCCGGCGGCGCCCAGGCGCAGCAGCAGGGCGTCAGCAAGGACGAGATCCTGATCGGCACCATCCAGGACCTGTCGGGGCCGGTGGCCGCCTTCGGCAAGGCCGTGCGCCAGGGCATGCTGCTGCGCATCGACGAGATCAACGAGCAGGGCGGCATCCACGGCCGCAAGCTCAAGCTGGTCGCCGAGGACAACGGCTACGACCCGAGGCGCGCGGTGCTGGCCGCGCAGAAGCTGGTCAACCAGGACAAGGTCTTCATCGTCGCCGGTCACATCGGCACCGCGCAGAACAACGCGGCGATGCCGATCCAGTTCGAGAAGAACATCATCAACTTCCTGCCGGTGACGGCGGCGCGCGAGATGTACGAGCCGTTCAACCGGCTGAAGTACTCGTTCGCGGTGACCTACTACGACCAGATGCGCACCTGGCTGCCGAAGCTGGCGAAGGACAAGGGCGCGAAGAAGGTCTGCACCATCTACCAGGACGACGAATTCGGCCTCGAGGTGATGCGTGGCGCCGAGGCCGGCCTGAAGACCATCAACATGGAGATCGCCGAGAAGACCTCGTTCAAGCGCGGTGCCACCGACTTCTCGTCGCAGGTGGCGAGGATGAAGGGCGCGGGCTGCGACATGGTGGTGCTGGGCACGATCATCCGCGAGACCATCGGCACGATCGGCGAGTCGCGCAAGACCGGCTTCAATCCGGTCTTCGTCGGCACCAGCGCCGCCTATACCGAGCTGATCCACAAGCTCGGCGGCAAGGCGATGGACGGCTTGTACGCATCGATGACGGCGCAGGTGCCGTACCTGGACGAAGCGTCGCAGCCGCTGCGCTTCTGGGCCACCAAGTACAAGACCAAGTTCAACGAGGACCCGACGGTGTTCTCGGCCTACGGCTACGCCATCATCGACGCCTTCGCACAGGCGGCGACGAAGGCCGGCACGAGCCTCAGTACCGACAGCTTCATCAAGGCCATGGACACGATGAACTTCCCGACCGACATCTTCGGCAGCCCGCCGATGAGCTTCAGCGCCACCAAGCGCCTGGGCAGCGACTCTTCGCGGCTATCGCAGATCACCGACGGCACGTGGAAGGTGATCGCGGACTACGCGCGTCCCTGAGCGCCGGCACGCGCAAGGACAAGGCCGCCTGCGGGCGGCCTTTTTCATGGGCCTCGGATAATCGCCCCTATGGACAACGAGGAATGGCTGACGGTCGACTCGCTCGACCTCGAGGCGCAGGGCGTGGCGCGCAGGAGCGACGGCAAGGTGGTGTTCATCGAGGGCGCGCTGCCCGGCGAGATCGTCACCTGCCGCACCGGGCGCAGCAAGAACAACTGGGAGCAGGGCGTGATGACGGCGCTGCGCCGCGAGAGTTCTCAGCGCGTGCGCCCGGGCTGCCCGCACTTCGGCCTGCATGCGGGCGCCTGCGGCGGCTGCAAGATGCAGCACCTGCACCCGCAGGCGCAGGTGGCCGTCAAGCAGCGCGTGCTCGAGGACGACCTGTGGCACCTGGCCAAGCTCAAGCCCGAGCAGATCCTGAGGCCGATCGAGGGCCCGGCCTGGGGCTACCGCCACCGCGCGCGGCTGTCGGTGCGCCATGTGGCGAAGAAGGGCACGGTGCTGGTGGGTTTTCACGAGCGCAAGTCGCGCTATGTCGCCGACATGCAGGTCTGCCCGGTGCTGCCCGAGCGCTTCAGCCGGCTGCTGATGCCGCTGCGCGAGCTGATCGGCGCGATGGACCAGCGCGACCGGCTGCCGCAGATCGAGCTGGCTGTCGGCGACGAGGTCACGGCGCTGGTGCTGCGCCATCTGGAGCCGCTGAGCGAAGCCGACGCGGCGCGGCTGCGCGATTTCGGTGCGCGGCATGACCTGCAGTGGTGGCTGCAGCCCAAGGGGCCGGACAGCGTGCGCCGCCTCGACGACGACGGCCCCGAGCTGGCCTATGCGCTGCCGGAATTCGGCGTGTACCTGCCCTTCAGGCCAACGGACTTCACGCAGGTCAATGCCGCCATCAACCGCGTGCTCGTGGTGTGTGCGCTGGGCCTGCTGCAGCTGCAGCGCGACGAACGTGTCATCGACTGGTTCTGTGGCCTGGGCAACTTCAGCCTGCCGCTGGCCACGCTGGCCGACCAGGTGCTGGGCATCGAAGGCAGCGAGGCGCTGGTGCAGCGCGCACGCGACAATGCCGCGCTCAATGGCCTGGCGGCGAAGACACGCTTCGAGGCGCGCGATCTGTTCGCCTTCGGCGCCGCGGACCTGGTGGCGCAGGGCGCAGCCCACAAGTGGTTGGTTGACCCGCCGCGCGAGGGCGCCTTCGCACTGGCCAAGGCGCTGGCCGAACTGCAGGCCGCACCGGTGGCAGGCTGGGCGCCGCCACAACGCATCGTCTACGTCAGCTGCAACCCGGCGACGCTGGCGCGCGACGCCGGGCTGTTGGTGCACCAGGCCGGCTATCGCTGCACGCATGCCGGTGTGGTCAACATGTTTCCACATACCGCGCATGTGGAGAGCCTTGCGGTCTTCGAACGCGGCGCACCGTAGGTTTCAAAAAGGAACAGGGCCCGAAGGCCCTGTCCGTGGATGCCGCCAAGGCGCGCGTCAGTCGGCGTCGCCGCCGAAGATGCCCAGCAGCGCCAGCAGGCTCTGGAACACGTTGTACAGGCTCAGGTACACGCCCAGCGTGGCGGTGATGTAGTTGGTCTCCTGCCCGGTCTTGACACGCTGCAGGTCGTGCAGGATGAAGGCCGAGAAGATGCCGATGGCCAACACCATCAGCGTGATCATCAGCGCGCTCGACTGGATGAAGAAGTTGGCGATCATCGCCACCAGCAACATGATCGCGCCGATGAACAGCCACTTGCCCATCGCCGACAGGTCACGCTTGATGACGCTGGACAACGAGGCCATGCCCAGGAAGATCGCGCCGGTCCCGCCGAAAGCCACCATGATCAAGCTGGCGCCGTTGGACAGGCCCAGCACCGTGCCGACAATGCGCGACAGCATCAGGCCCATGAAGAAGGTGAAGCCCAGCAGCACGGGTACGCCGGCTGCGGAGTTCTTGGTCTTCTCGACGGCGAACATCAGGCCGAAGGCGCCGACCAGGAACACCACCAGGCTCACGCCCGGCGACATGGCGGCGGCCAGCCCGGTGCTGACACCGATCCAGGCACCCAGCACGGTGGGCACCATCGACAGGGCGAGCAACCAGTAGGTATTGCGCAGTACGCGGTTACGCTGTTCGGTCAGCGCGCCGGAGCCGACGTAACCAGGAGCGGTTTGCAGGCCAGGATTCATGCGGTCAATCTCCATCAGGAAGGTTGAGGACAGCGGGGTAGACCCGCGAGCCGCATTCTAGTTCCCCAGTGTTTCGCTCGGGTTTGAATTTTCCCCGATATCGGCGAGGGGTCCGCCCAGGCGGGCCAACGGATACAATTTGCCTCGCAATCCTGCTGATCCAGCAGCTCGGCACAGCCCCCAGATTTATTGCACTGTCGCGATGCCCTTGCGGGCCGGCAGCGGGTCGTGCTGAGCCTGCGAAACCCGGAGCTGTCCCTTGCTTCCCGTCCTGCCCCCCGCGCTGCTCGCACTTGCAGACGGCACGCACTTCGTCGGCCATGCGGTGGGTGCCGCCGGCACTACCGTCGGTGAGGTGGTCTTCAACACCGCATTGACCGGTTACCAGGAGATCCTCACAGATCCCAGCTATTGCCGTCAGATCGTGACGCTGACCTATCCGCACATCGGCAGCTACGGTGTCAACGACGAGGATGTCGAAGCCGCGAAGGCGCATGCCGCCGGGCTGGTGATCAAGGATCTGCCACTGCGCGCGTCCAACTTCAGGGCCACGCGTGGCCTGTCCGACTACCTGCGCGACGAGGGGCTGGTGGCCATCGCCGGCATCGACACGCGCCGCCTGACCCGCGTGCTGCGCAACAAGGGCGCACAGAACGGGTGCATCGTCGCCTTCGCGCCAGGCACGCCGATCGGCGAACGCGAGGTGGCTGACGCGGTGGCACGTGCCGCCGCCGCGCCCGGCATGAGCGGGCTGGACCTGGCGCAGGAAGTGACGGTGGACAAGGCCTACCGCTGGACACAGACCGAATGGGCGCTGGGTAGCGGCTACGGGGCGCAGACCGACTCGCGCTGGCATGTGGTGGCCTACGACTTCGGCATCAAGCGCAACATCCTGCGCATGCTGGCCAGCCGCGGTTGCCGGGTGACCGTGGTGCCGGCGCGTACCTCGGCCAAGGAGGCGCTGGCGCTGAAGCCGGACGGCATCTTTCTGTCCAATGGTCCCGGCGACCCGGAGCCCTGCGACTACGCCATCCACGCGACGCGCCAACTCGTCGACACCGGCATCCCGACCTTCGGCATCTGCCTGGGGCACCAGATCCTGGCGCTGGCCTCGGGCGCGAAGACCTTCAAGATGAAATTTGGCCATCACGGCGCCAACCACCCGGTCAAGGACCTGGACTCGAGGCGCGTGTCCATCACCAGCCAGAATCATGGTTTCGCAGTGGACGAATCGACGCTGCCGGCCAACCTGCGGCCCACCCACGTCAGCCTGTTCGACGGCACGCTGCAGGGGTTGGCGCGCACCGACCGCCCGGCCTTCTGCTTTCAGGGTCACCCCGAGGCCAGCCCCGGGCCGCACGACATCGGCTACCTGTTCGACCGCTTCACGGCGCTGATGGAGAAGGCCCATGCCTAAGCGCGCCGACCTGAAGTCGATCCTCATCATCGGTGCCGGCCCGATCGTCATCGGCCAGGCCTGCGAGTTCGACTACTCCGGCGCCCAGGCCTGCAAGGCGCTGCGCGAGGAGGGCTACCGCGTCATCCTCGTCAACAGTAACCCGGCGACGATCATGACCGACCCGGAGATGGCCGATGCCACCTACATCGAACCGATCACCTGGCAGGTGCTTGAGAAAATCATCGCCAAGGAACAGCCCGATGCGCTGTTGCCGACGATGGGCGGGCAGACGGCGCTGAACTGCGCGCTCGACCTGCACCGGCACGGTGTGCTGGCCAAGCACGGCGTCGAGATGATCGGCGCCAACGAACACGCCATCGAAAAGGCCGAGGACCGACTGAAGTTCAAGGACGCGATGACGCGCATCGGCCTGGGCTCTGCGCGCAGCGGCATCGCCCATTCGATAGGCGAGGCGCTGGCGGTGCAGCGGCGCATCATGGGCGAGATCGGCGCGGATTCGGCGAACGCGGGTTTCCCGGTGGTCGTGCGCCCCAGCTTCACGCTCGGCGGCACCGGCGGCGGCATCGCCTACAACCCGGACGAGTTCGAGGAGATCTGCAAGCGCGGGCTGGACCTGTCGCCGACCAGGGAACTGCTGATCGAGGAATCGCTGATCGGCTGGAAAGAGTTCGAGATGGAGGTCGTGCGCGACACCAAAGACAACTGCATCATCGTCTGCGCCATCGAGAACCTCGACCCGATGGGCATCCACACCGGCGACTCGATCACCGTGGCGCCGGCGCAGACGCTGTCGGACAAGGAATACCAGCTGATGCGCAACGCGTCGATCGCCATCCTGCGCGAGATCGGCGTGGACACCGGCGGCTCCAACGTGCAGTTCGCCATCGACCCGAAGACCGGCCGCATGGTGGTGATCGAGATGAACCCGCGCGTCAGCCGCAGCTCGGCGCTGGCGTCCAAGGCCACCGGCTTCCCGATCGCCAAGGTCGCCGCCAAGCTGGCAGTGGGCTACACCTTGGACGAACTGCGCAACGACATCACCGGCGGCGCCACGCCGGCGAGCTTCGAGCCGAGCATCGACTACGTGGTGACCAAGATCCCGCGCTTCGCCTTCGAGAAGTTCCGCGAGGCCGACCCGCACCTGGGCACGCAGATGAAGTCGGTGGGCGAGGTCATGGCCATCGGCCGCACGTTCCAGGAAAGTTTCCAGAAGGCGCTGCGCGGGCTGGAGACCGGCATCGATGGCCTGAGCGAGCGCAGCACCGACCGCGACGAGATCATCGAGGAGATCGGCGAAGCCGGCCCCGAGCGCATCTTGTTCGTCGCCGATGCCATGCGCATCGGCATGAGCCTGGACGAGATCTTCGAGGAAACCGCCATCGACCCGTGGTTCCTGGCGCAGATCCAGGAGATCGTGTCGACCGAGCAGGCGCTGGCCGGCCGCACGCTGGACTCGCTGTCGGTGACGGAACTGCGCTTCCTGAAGCAAAAGGGCTTTTCCGACAAGCGCCTGGCCAGGCTGCTGGGCAGCAACCAGCACGACCTGCGCCGCCGCCGCCAGGCGCTCGGCGTGCGCCCGGTCTACAAGCGCGTCGACACCTGCGCGGCCGAGTTCGCCACACCCACGGCCTACATGTACTCCACCTACGACGAGGAGTGCGAGGCGGAACCCACCAGCCGCAAGAAGATCGTGGTGCTGGGTGGCGGGCCGAACCGTATCGGCCAGGGCATCGAGTTCGACTACTGCTGCGTGCATGCCGCGCTGGCGATGCGCGAGGATGGCTACGAGACCATCATGGTCAACTGCAACCCGGAGACGGTGTCCACCGACTACGACACCAGCGACCGGCTGTACTTCGAGCCGGTGACGCTGGAAGACGTACTCGAGATCGTCGCAGTGGAAAAGCCGCTGGGCGTGATCGTGCAGTACGGCGGCCAGACGCCGCTGAAGCTGGCGCTGGAGCTCGAATCCAACGGCGTACCGATCATCGGCACCAGTCCCGACAGCATCGACGTTGCCGAGGACCGCGAGCGCTTCCAGCAGCTGCTGCAACGTTTGAGCCTGAAGCAGCCGCCGAACCGCACCGCGCGCACCGAAGACGCCGCGCTGGAGCTGGCGCAGCAGATCGGCTACCCGCTGGTGGTGCGGCCCAGCTACGTGCTCGGCGGCCGCGCGATGGAGATCGTGCATGGCGACAAGGACCTGCAGCGCTATATGCGCGAGGCGGTCAAGGTGTCGGACAAGTCGCCGGTGCTGCTCGACCGCTTCCTCGACGACGCGATCGAGGTCGACGTCGACTGCATCAGCGATGGCAGCAACGTGATCATCGGCGGCATCATGGAGCACATCGAACAGGCGGGTGTGCATTCCGGCGACTCGGCCTGCTCGCTGCCACCCTATTCGCTGAGCGCGGCGCTGCAGGACGAACTGCGGCGCCAGACCACGCTGATGGCCAAGGCGCTGAAGGTGGTCGGCCTGATGAACGTGCAGTTCGCCATCCAGGGCGAGGGCGACGAGGCCACCGTCTACGTGCTGGAAGTCAACCCGCGCGCCTCGCGCACCGTGCCCTTCGTCAGCAAGGCCACCGGCCAGCCGCTGGCGAAGATCGCCGCGCGCTGCATGGCTGGCCAGGCGTTGAGCGACCAGCGAGGCAGCGACGGACGAGAGCCGCGCGAAGTCATTCCCGCGTACTTCAGCGTCAAGGAAGCGGTGTTCCCGTTCAACAAGTTCCCCGGCGTGGACCCGATCCTCGGCCCGGAAATGCGTTCCACCGGCGAGGTCATGGGCGTGGGCGCCAGCTTCGGCGAGGCCATGCTGAAGAGCCAGCTGGGCGCCGGCTCGCGCCTGCCCGACAGGGGCACGGCCGTGATCACGGTAAAAAACGCCGACAAGGCGCGCGCCGTCAAGGTGGCCGGCGATCTGGTCGGGCTGGGCTTCCAGGTGGTGGCGACCAAGGGCACGGCCGCGGCGATCGCCGAAGCCGGCCTGCCGGTGCGCACGGTCAACAAGGTCAAGGACGGCCGTCCCCACATCGTCGACATGCTCAAGGCCGGCGAGATCCAGCTGGTGTTCAGTACCGTGGACGAAACGCGCACGGCCATCGCCGACTCGCGCCACATCCGCACAGCGGCGCTGGCGCACCGGGTGACCTACTACACGACGATGGCCGGCTGCGAGGCCGCCACCGAGGCGATGAATCATCAGCACGAGCTGAGCGTCCAGTCGCTGCAGGAACTGCACCGCGAACTGAACTAAAATCTGAAACATCACACCGCCGCCCCAGCCAACCGTTTGCGCGAGCAAGCCAAGGCCGTCGCGGCGGTTTCCCTTTTGTGAGCGAACCGACCATGAGCACCATTCCCCTGACACGACGCGGCAGCGAAAAGCTGAAGGAAGAGCTGCATCGCCTGAAGACCGTCGAGCGCCATGCGGTGATCCAGGCCATTGCCGAGGCGCGCGCGCAGGGTGACCTGTCGGAGAACGCCGAGTACGAGGCGGCCAAGGACAAGCAGGGCTTCATCGAAGGCCGCATCCTCGAGATCGAAGGCAAGCTGGCCGCCGCGCAGGTGATCGACCCGGCCACGCTCGACGCCGACGGCCGCGTGGTCTTCGGCTCTACCGTCGACCTGGAGGACGAAAGCAGCGGCACGCGCGTCAGCTACCAGATCGTCGGCGACGACGAGGCCGACCTGAAGCTGGGCCTGATCTCCATCAGCAGCCCGATCGCACGTGCGCTGATCGGCCGCTCAGCCGGCGACGTGGCCGAAGTCAACGCCCCCGGCGGGTTGAAGAGCTACGAGATCATCGGGGTGCGCTACCTCTGATGCTGCTGTCGCGCGTGGGCCGCATCCTGCCGGCACTGTGGGCGGGTGTGCTCATCTGCATCGCCGCCCTGGCCGCACCAGCGGCCTTTGCCAACCTGGCCGTGGCCGATGCCGGCCGCGTCGTTGCGTACGTTTTCGTGCGCGAGGCCTGGCTCAGCCTGGTGCTGGCGGGGCTGCTGCTGGTGTTGGAGCGTCGGCATGGCACGGGCCGGGTGAATGCGCTGCTGCTATGGGGCACGGTGGTCTGCACGCTGCTGGGCTACTTCGCGATTCAACTGCTGATGCCGGCGGCGCGCGCGGGGCAGGGTGCGCTCAGCTTCGGCCAGCTGCACCTGATCAGCACCTTGTTCTACGGTCTGAAGACGGCGCTGGTGCTGACGCTGGCTTGGCGCGTGGCCGTGGACTTCAGTCGACGGCCTTCTTCTTGAGGCTCGTGACGCGCGGCTTGGCGCGCTTGATCGAGCCGCCCGCGGTGACGCGCTGGTTGCCGAAGACCTTGACTTTCTTGATCTGGGGCCGATGGTTGCCGCTCTTGGAGAACTTCAGGATCTTCACCACGCGCGGCCCGGGCAGGCGGGATTCGGCTGCGGCCGCCGGCGCCGGGATCGGTCGCCACAGCACCAGCAGCTTGCCGATGTGCTGCACCGCGGCCGCGTTCAGTGCTTCCGACAGCTGCATCAGGGCCTGGGCTCGCACTTCGCGCTGGTCGGAGAACATGCGCACCTTGATCAGCCCGTGCGCCTTCAGCGCCCCATCGGCTTCCTTCAGCACCGCGGCACTCAGGCCTTCGGCACCGACGATCACGACCGGGTCCAGGTGATGGGCCTGTCCGCGCAGCTCCTTGCGTTCGGCCGGTGTCAATGTCAGTGCAGGCATCGCCCTATTATCAGTCCGCCATGAAGATCAACAGCAAGAGCCGCAAGATCAACAAGTCCTGGCTCAACGACCATGTCAACGACCCCTACGTGCGCCTGGCGCAGAGGGAAGGCTACCGGGCGCGCGCGGCCTACAAGCTGAAGGAGATCGACGAGGCGCTGGGCCTGATCAAGCCGGGGCAGCTGGTCATCGACCTGGGCAGCGCGCCGGGCGCGTGGAGCCAGTACCTGCGGCGCCGCTTCGCGCCCAAGGTGGCCGGCAGCGGCGGCGCCGCCAGCGGCCAGCTGCACGGACGCATCGTCGCGCTGGACTTGCTGGACTTCGAGACGATCGAGGGCGTGCACTTCATCCAGGGCGATTTCCGCGACGACGCGGTGCTGCAGCAACTGGTCGCGCACATGGGCGGCCAGCGCGCCGATGTGGTGCTGTCGGACATGGCGCCCAACCTGTCGGGCATCGAATCGGCCGATGCGGCGCGCATCGCGCACCTGGTCGAGCTGGCGGTGGAATTCGCGCTGCAGCACCTGCAGCGCGACGGCGCGCTGGTGTGCAAGGTGTTCCACGGCAGCGGCTACAGCCAGCTGGTCAAGCTGTTCAAGGACAGCTTCCGGGTGGTCAAGCCGATCAAGCCCAGGGCCTCGCGTGACAAGTCGGCTGAAACCTTTCTGGTCGGAATGGGTCCCAAACGCCCATGAGGCTGCGCACAGTTGCACATGTTCGCCCTGGGGTCGGCTGGCGCCTGCAAGGGCTTCGGCTGCCTTGTCTGCACTAGAATCGCCCCCATCTGCCGTGGAATCCGGCGCAGGCGTGCGTGCTTGGCCGGCGCAAGCTGAAGTGGAACAGGAGCCGCGGTGAACAATCAATGGTTCTCTAAAGTCGCAGTCTGGCTGGTGATCGCACTCGTGCTGTTCACCGTCTTCAAGCAGTTCGACCGGGGGGCCATGCAGGGCAACCAGATCGGCTACTCCGACTTTCTGGAAGAGGTGCGCAGCAAGCGCATCAAGTCGGTCACGCTGCAAGAAGGCAATGGTGGCACCGAAATCCTGGCGATCACCAATGACGACAAGCGTCTGCGCAGCACCGCCACCTACCTGGACCGCGGCCTGGTCGGCGACCTGATCGCCAGCGGCGTCAAGTTCGATGTCAAGCCGCGCGAGGAGCCCTCGCTGCTGATGAGCATCCTCGTCAGCTGGGGGCCGATGCTGCTGCTGATCGGCGTGTGGATCTACTTCATGCGCCAGATGCAGGGTGGCGGCAAGGGCGGCGCCTTCAGCTTCGGCAAGTCCAAGGCGCGCATGCTGGACGAGGCCAACAACAGCACCACCTTCGCCGACGTGGCCGGCTGCGAGGAGGCCAAGGAAGAGGTCAAGGAGTTGGTCGACTTCCTGAAGGACCCGCAGAAGTTCCAGAAGCTGGGCGGGCGCATCCCGCGCGGCGTGCTGCTGGTCGGGCCACCCGGCACCGGCAAGACGCTGCTGGCCAAGGCCATCGCCGGCGAGGCCAAGGTGCCGTTCTTCACCATCTCCGGCTCCGACTTCGTCGAGATGTTCGTCGGCGTCGGCGCGGCGCGCGTGCGCGACATGT
>CAYUPF010000128.1:5759-11515 GCA_964446545.1 uncultured Rubrivivax sp. | reverse complement strand
CGTCAAACGTCGATATTCCCCGCCCGCAACGCATTGCTTTCGATGAAGTCGCGCCGCGGCTCCACCTCGTCGCCCATCAGCATGGTGAACACGCGGTCGGCCTCGATGGCATCGTCGATCTGCACGCGCAGCAGGCGGCGCACGGTTGGGTCCATGGTCGTCTCCCACAGCTGCGACGGGTTCATCTCGCCCAGGCCCTTGTAGCGCTGGCGGCTCACCACGTTCTCGGCCTGGCCCATCAGCCAGGCCATCGCGGCGCGGAAGTCGGCCACCTTCTGTTCCTTCTGGCGCTCGCCCTCGCCGCGCTTGACGATGGCGTCGCTGCCCAGCAGGCCGTTGAAGGTCAGGCCGGCCTTGCTCAGCGCCTCGTAGTCGGCGCCGTGCACGAAGTCCTGCGTGATGACGCTGCTCTTGATGTTGCCGTGGTGGCGGCGGCCGATGCGCAGCAGCGGCTTCTCGGTGCGCGCGTCGAACTCGGCCGCCACCTCGGCATCGTGCAGCGCCTTCTGCAGCGCCAGCGCGCTGGCTGCGGCGGCCGCCGGGCTGTCCAGGTCCAGCACCAGGCCGTCGGCGATGGCGCGCAGCGCCTCCACGTCCATCCAGTTGCTCAGGCGCTCGCTCACGCTGTTGGCCAGCAGGTACTGGCGCGCCAGTTCTTCCAGCGCGCTGCCGCTGATGGCCGGCTTGCCGGCACCGGGCTCGACGCTGGCGCCGTCCAGCGCCACGCGCAGCAGGTAGGCGTCGAGCTCGCTGCCGTCCTTCAGGTACTGCTCGGCCTTGCCGTGCTTGACCTTGTACAGCGGCGGCTGCGCGATGTAGATGTGGCCGCGCTCCACCAGCTCGGGCATCTGCCGGAACAGGAAGGTCAGCAGCAGGGTGCGGATGTGCGCGCCGTCGACGTCGGCGTCGGTCATGATGATGATGCGGTGGTAGCGCAGCTTGTCGACGTTGAAGTCGTCGCCGCCCATGCCCTTGCCGATGCCGGTGCCTAAAGCCGTGATCAAGGTCAGGATCTCGTTGCTGGTGAGCAGCTTTTCGTAGCGCGCCTTTTCGACGTTGAGGATCTTGCCCCTGAGAGGCAGGATCGCCTGGAACTTGCGGTCGCGCCCTTGCTTGGCGCTGCCGCCGGCCGAGTCGCCCTCGACGATGTAGATCTCGCACAGCGCCGGGTCCTTCTCCTGGCAGTCGGCCAGCTTGCCGGGCAGGCCCATGCCGTCGAGCACGCCCTTGCGGCGCGTCATCTCGCGTGCTTTTCGAGCCGCTTCACGCGCCCGCGCGGCGTCGACGATCTTGCCGCAGATGATCTTGGCGTCGGTGGGGTTCTCCAGCAGGTAGTCGGTCAGCGCCTTGCTGACCACGTCTTCGACCGGGCCGCGCACTTCGGAGCTGACCAGCTTGTCCTTGGTCTGGCTGCTGAACTTGGGCTCGGGCACCTTCACGCTGAGCACGCAGCACAGGCCTTCGCGCATGTCGTCGCCGCTGACTTCGACCTTGGCCTTCTTGGCCAGCTCGTTGTCCTCGATGTACTTGTTGATGACGCGCGTCATGGCCGCGCGCAGGCCGGTCAGGTGGGTGCCGCCGTCGCGCTGCGGGATGTTGTTGGTGAAGCACAGCACGTTCTCGCTGTAGCCGTCGTTCCACTGCATCGCCACCTCGGCGCTGATGTTGGTGCCCTGCTCGCTGAGCTTCTCGCCGCTGGCATGGAAGATGTTCGGGTGCAAGGTCTTCTTGCCGGTGTTGATGAACTCGACGAAGCCCTTGACGCCGCCGGCGAAGGCGAAGTCGTCGCTCTTGTTGTTGCGCTCGTCGACCAGGCGGATGCGCACGCCGTTGTTCAGGAAGCTCAGCTCGCGCAGCCGCTTGGCCAGCACGTCGTAGTGGAAGTCGATGTTGGCGAAGATCTCCAGGTCGGGCAGGAAGTGCACCTCGGTGCCGCGCTTCTCGGTGTCGCCGCTGATCTTCATCGGGCTGATCTCGAAGCCGTCGCGCTGTTCGATCACGCGGTCCTGCGGGATGCCCTGCTTGAACTCCATGGAGTGCACCTTGCCGTCACGGCGCACGGTCAGGCGCAGCCACTTGCTCAGGCCGTTGACGCAGCTCACGCCCACGCCGTGCAGTCCGCCCGAGACCTTGTAGCTGTTCTGGTTGAACTTGCCGCCGGCATGCAGTTCGGTCAGCGCGATCTCGGCCGCGCTGCGCTTGGGCTCGTGCTTGTCGTCCATCTTCACGCCGGTGGGAATGCCGCGGCCGTTGTCGGTGACGCTGATGCTGTTGTCGGTGTGGATGGTGACGACGATGTCGTCGCAGTGCCCGGCCAGGCTCTCGTCGATGGAGTTGTCCACCACCTCGAACACCAGGTGGTGCAGCCCGGTGCCGTCGCTGGTGTCGCCGATGTACATGCCGGGGCGCTTGCGCACCGCTTCCAGGCCTTCCAGGATCTGGATGCTGCCTTCGCCATAGGCTTCGCTGCGGGCAGCCGCGTCGTCGCGCTTGGCCTTGCGGGCGTCTTCGTCGGCGGGGTTCAGGGGGTCGCTCATGGGTTCAAGGCCGCGTCAGCGGCCGACTTGTCTGTCTGACTGGAACCCCCGCTCGGCGGGGGCAGGGGGTGCGCAAGGTCACCGCAAAGCGGATATGACGCGCAGCGTCATATCCGCATCGGCATCACCACGTACTTGAAGCCGGGCTGGTCGGGCACGGTGAACAGTGCGCTGGCAGCGGTGTCCTGCAGTTCGAGCTTGACCATCTCGCTGCCCATGTTGGCCAGCGCGTCCATCAGGTAGGTGACGTTGAAGCCGATCTCGATGGCGTCGCCGGCGTAGTCGATCTCGAGCTCTTCCTTGGCTTCTTCCTGCTCGGCGTTGCTGGAGGCGATGCGCAAGGTGCCGGGTTCGATGTTGATGCGCACGCCCTTGAACTTCTCGCTCGTCAGGATGGCGGCGCGCTGCAGGCTGCTCAGCAGCGGTGCGCGGCCCATGACCACCGAGTTCTTGTGGTTCTTGGGGATGACGCGGTTGTAGTCGGGGAACTTGCCCTCGACCAGCTTGGTGACGAATTCCATGCCCGAGAAGCTGAACTTGGCCTGATTGGCGGCAAAGCGCATCTCGATCGGCGTGTCCTCGTCCTTGAGCAGGCGCTGCAGTTCGAGCACGGTCTTGCGCGGCAGGATGACTTCCTGCTTGGGCACCTCGTTGTCCAAGGTGGCCTGGGCCAGCGCCAGGCGGTGGCCGTCGGTGGCCACCAGCGTCAGCTGCCTGCCCTCGGCGATGAACAGGATGCCGTTGAGGTAGTAGCGGATGTCGTGCACCGCCATCGCGAAGTGCACCTGGTTGACCAGGCTGCGCAGCGTCTTCTGCGGCACCGAGAAGGCGGGCCCGAAGTCGACGCTCTCGTTGACCAGCGGGAAGTCTTCGGGCGGCAGCGTCTGCAGCGTGAAGCGGCTCTTGCCGGCCTGCAAGGTGAGCTTGTTCTGCGCTGCGCTCAAGGTCACCAACTGGTCGGCCGGCAGCGAGCGCAGGATGTCGATCAGCTTGCGCGCGCCCACCGTGGTGTTGAAGCCGGCCTCGTCGCCGCCCAGTTCCTGCGTGGTGCGCACCTGGATCTCCAGGTCGCTGGTGGTGAATTCCACCTGCTTGCCGCTCTTGCGCAGCAGCACGTTGGCCAGGATGGGCAGGGTGTGCCGCCGCTCGACGATGCCGCTGACGGCCTGCAGTGCGCCCAGTATCTTTTCTTGTGCCGCCTTCAAGACAATCATTTAGGTTCTCTTTAAGCCTGGTGGTCGTAGTAGGTCATCGCACGGTCTGTGGAGAACGCTATTTTCGCCTGTTCCATCAAGGGTTTAGAAAGGGATGAACCCTGTGGGTGGCAATGGGGCTTGGGCGGGAGCCGATGACAGCAACTTCGGCCGGCCGCGCGGGCCTGTGGATGACTGGGTGCTTGCGCAGAAGTTGTCCCCAGTGTTGTGCCTTGACAGGCGACACGACCTTCAGCCTTGCAGGCCGCGCCCTCGCGCAGCTCGGGCCCTTCGCGAGGCGTCCGTCAAGACGCAGGTCTTGCCAGACGTCCATGCTCAGCCCTTGAGCGTCTGTTCCAGCACGTGCAGCTGCTGGTTCAGTTCGCTGTTCTTGCCGCGCTCGCCGCCGATCTTGCGCACCGCGTGCAGCACCGTGGTGTGGTCGCGGCCGCCGAAGAGCTCGCCGATCTCGGGCAGGCTCTTCTGCGTCATCTCCTTGGCCAGGTACATGGCGATCTGCCGCGGCCGGGCGATGCTGGCCGGGCGCTTCTTGCTGTACATGTCGGCGATCTTGATCTTGTAGAAGTCGGCCACGGTCTTCTGGATGTTTTCCACCGACACCTGGCGGTTCTGGATCGACAGCAGGTCCTTCAGCGCCTCGCGCGCCAGGCCGATGTTGATCTCCTTCTGGCTGAAGCGGCTGTAGGCCAGCACCTTGCGCAGCGCGCCTTCGAGCTCGCGCACGTTGGCGCGCACGTTCTTGGCGATGAAGAAGGCCACCTCCTCGGGCATGGCGGCGCCTTCGGCCTCGGCCTTGCGGATCAGGATGGCGACGCGCATCTCCAGCTCGGGCGGCTCGATGGCCACCGTCAGCCCGGCGTCGAAGCGGCTGGTCAGCCGCTCGTCGATGTCGGCCAGCCCCTTCGGGTAGGTGTCGCTGGTCATGATGATGTGCGCGCGCTTGGCCAGCAGCGCCTCGAAGGCGTTGAAGAACTCCTCCTGGGTGCGCTCCTTGCCGGCGAAGAACTGCACGTCGTCGATCAGCAGCAGGTCGAGGTTGTGGTACTTGGCCTTGAGCTCGTCGAAGGTCTTGCGCTGGTAGTTCTTGACCACGTCGCTGATGAACTGCTCGGCATGCAGGTAGAGCACGCGCGCGTCGGGGTTGTCCTTGAGCAGCGCGTTGCCGACCGCGTGCACCAGGTGCGTCTTGCCCAGGCCGACGCCGCCGTAGATGAACAGCGGGTTGTACATCTGCCCCGGCGCGCCGGCCACGTGCAGCGCGGCGGTGCGCGCCATCTGGTTGGCGCGCCCCGGCACCAGCGTGTCGAAGGTCAGCGCGGTGTTGAGCTTGTGGCGCGAGGCCGACGGCGGCGGCGCGCCCAGGCTGCGCTCGCGCGGTTCGGTGGCCTGGCCGGGAGCTTCGGGCAGGGCCAGCGCGGCCAGTGCGTGGGTCGCGCCGTTGGCCTGGCGTTGTTCGGGCACCGGCATCGCCGCACGTGCCGGCAGTTCGCGCGCCGCCAGGCTCAGCTCCAGGCGCACCGGTTCGGTGGCCAGATCGCTGAGCACCGATTCGATCAGCCCGGCGTACTGCGTGCGGATCCAGTCCAGCTTGAAGCGGTTGGGCACGCGCACGCTGAGCACGGCCGGCTTGCCGGCGTCGTGGTGTTGCAGCACGGCGGGCGGCAGCGGGCGGATCCAGGTGTTGAACTGCTGTTCGGGCAGCTGCTCGGCGAGTCGCTCGCAGGCACGCTGCCACAGGTCGGTCGTCATTGTGGAAAACTCGTCTCCTCGGCTCGGGATTGTAGGCGCGCCGGCAGCGCGAAGGCGTGGTTATCCACAGTTTCTGGATCCGGGTCAATAGCCCGGTACAGCCAGCGGCTACGGTGCAAGTGTTTGACCGGAAAGGGCTTTTTTGCTGTAATAGTGGGTTTCCCGAGGCGCGGGGTTGCAGGTGTGTATCGCCTGGCCAACGCCCCCGGACCAGGGTGAACTGGGTGAACCTGGGTGAACCTGGGTGAACCTGGGT
>CAYUPF010000128.1:0-5659 GCA_964446545.1 uncultured Rubrivivax sp. | reverse complement strand
GCCCCCGGACCAGGGTGAACTGGGTGAACCTGGGTGAACCTGGGTGAACCTGGGTAAGGGAAAGACGGAAAGACGGGTGCATCCGGCACCTTAGCCAGCCCCGCCGCGGCCGCCGCCCGGCCATGACCATCGCTCTCGCAGCGGCCAAGCGCCGCAGCACGGGGCTCAATCAGGAAGCAGCATGAAACGCACTTATCAGCCGTCCAAAGTCCGCCGCGCCCGCACGCACGGTTTCCTGGTGCGCATGAAGAGCCGCGGCGGCCGCGCCGTGATCAGCGCACGCCGCGCCAAGGGCCGCAAGCGCCTCGGCCTGTAGAACTTCTGCCCTGGCGCCGGCGCATGATCGGCCGCCTGTTGCGCAAGTCCGACTTCGAACGCGTGCTCGCCGTGCCGCCTTGTTCGCGGAGTGCTCACTTCGCCGTGCACTATCTGCAGGCGTGCCCTGGCGCGCCGCGCAAGCCCGTGACTACCATGTTATGCACAGAAGATGCACCGGTTTCTGACAGTCCTGTGGATAAGTTGCCGGACGGGCACTGGCTGGGCAGCATCATTCCAAAGCGCCATGCGGTGCGATCGGTGACGCGCAACATGCTGCGCCGCCAGGTGCGTGCCGCGATGGAACGCCACGCGCAGGGCTTGCGCCCGGGGCTGTGGCTGGTGCGCCTGCGCCAGCCCTTTGCACGCAAGGTCTTCGTGTCGGCCGATTCCCGGGCGCTGCGCCGTGCCGCGTCGGCCGAGCTCGACCGCCTGTTCGCGCGGGCGGCGTCATGAATTCGCTGTCGCGCCTGGCCGATGCGCTGTGGCGCCTGCCGCGGCGCACGCTGGTCATGCTGGTGCGCGGCTACCGGCTGCTGCTCAAGCCCTGGCTGGGCAACGCCTGCCGTTTCGAGCCCACCTGCTCGGCCTATGCGCTGCAGGCGCTGCAGCAGCACGGTGCGGTGCTCGGCAGCACGCTGGCCGCCGGCCGCTTGCTGCGCTGCAACCCCTGGTGCGACGGCGGCTGCGACCCGGTGCCGGCACAGGCGCCCCGACTGTTCACGCGACTCGGCCTGGGCGAGCGCGAATCCACCCTCGACAAGAAGAAGCTCACATGACGGATATGCGCCGCACCCTGCTATGGGTGGTCTTCACCATGTCGCTGGTGCTGCTGTGGGACCGGTGGACGGTGCACACCGGCCAGCCGTCGATGTTCGGCGGCAGCCCGCGCCCGGCGGCCACCGCCCCCGCCACGCCGCCGGCCAGCGCGGCCGTGCCGGTGGCCGGCGTGCCCACACCCAGCGCCGCCGCCGTGCCCGGCGCCGTGGCGGCCTCGGCGCCGGCACCGACGCTGCCCGCGCCCGCGCCGGTGGCGCCCGGCAGCGAGACGATCACGCTCACCACCGATGTCGTCAAGGCCACCTTCGACAGCCAGGGCGGCACGCTGGTGCGCCTGGAACTGCTGGACTACCAGGACACGCTGCACCGCCGCTGGTACGAGCCCTTCGTCGACCTGTTCTCGTCGAAGGACGACCGGCCGAAGCTGCCCAACGTGCTGCTGTTCGAGCAGGGCGCCAAGCGCGTGTACCTGGCGCAGACCGGGCTGATCACCGCGCAACCCGGCGTGACCTTGCCCAACCACCTGACGCAGATGACGCCGGTGGTGAGCGAGCGCACGCTGCGCGACGGCAGCAACGAGCTGCAGATCCGCTTCGAGTCGGCCGCGGTCGACGGGTTGCGGCTGGTGAAGACCTACACGCTCAAGCGCGGCGAATACACCATCGGCGTCAAGCACGAGTTCATCAACGACAGCAACCAGCCGGTGACGCCGCAGCTGTACCTGCAGCTGGCGCGCGATGGCAACCCGCCCGAGGGCGAGTCCTCGTTCTACTTCACCTTCACCGGCCCGGCGCTGTACACCGATGCCGGCAAGTTCCACAAGATCGCCTTCAAGGACATCGAGAAGGGCGATGTCGACCACCCGAAGAGCGCCGACAACGGCTGGGTGGCGATGGTGCAGCACTACTTCGCCTCGGCCTGGCTGCTGGCCGGCAACGAGCTGCGCGAGTTCCGCGCCACCAAGGTATCGGAGAACCTGTATTCGATCGCCATGGTGGTGCCGCTGGGCGAGGTCGCGCCCGGCAGCAGCAAGGTGCTGCAGTCCACGCTGTTCGCCGGCCCGCAACAGGAGAACCAACTCGCCGAACTGGCGCCGGGCCTGGACCTGGTGAAGGACTACGGCTGGTTCACGATCCTGTCCAAGCCGCTGTTCTGGCTGCTGGACCAGCTGCACGGCGTGCTCGGCAACTGGGGCTGGTCGATCGTGGCGCTGGTGGTGCTGCTGAAGATCGCCTTCTACTGGCTCAACGCCAGCGCCTACCGCTCGATGGCCAAGATGAAGGCGGTGGCGCCCAAGGTCAGCCAGCTGCGCGAGCGCTACAAGGACAAGCCGCAGCAGATGCAGCAGGAGATGATGCGCATCTACCGCGAGGAAAAGGTCAACCCGCTCGGCGGCTGCCTGCCGATCGTGGCGCAGATGCCCTTCTTCATCGCGTTGTACTGGGTGCTGCTGTCCAGCGTGGAGATGCGCGGCGCGCCGTGGATCCTGTGGATCCACGACCTGTCGCAGCCCGACCCGTACTTCATCCTGCCGCTGCTGATGACGGGCTCGACGATGTTCCAGACCTGGCTCAACCCGCGGCCGCCCGATCCGGTGCAGGCCAAGATGATGTGGTTCATGCCGCTGGCCTTCTCGGTGATGTTCTTCTTCTTCCCGGCCGGCCTGGTGCTGTACTGGCTGACGAACAACATCCTGTCGATCGCGCAGCAGTGGTTCATCAACAAGAAGCTGGGTGTGCTGGGCAAATAGCCACGGCAGACCCCGCGTTCGCGGGATGACAATCCGCGACCGATGGCCGAGCATGTGTGCAAAGGCACGGCGCGCGCTTCTCGATCGTTCAAATCACAACGCGCTGCGCCGATGAGCTTGTGGGGCCGGCAGCACGCCGGCCCGCCGATCATGCGGGGTTGACCCGGTCGGCCATCGGACCCTGCCGGGCCATTTCCCCCGCCCGGCAGGCCCTCCGGCGGCAGCCGGCTCGCGGAGCGTGCAACCGGGGTCGGCCACGAGGTCGGCGCGGCGCTCCCCCCCGCGCCATCTTCAGGGCCCGGCGTGCCCGGGCCCTGGAGCCGCCCAGGCTACGATCGGCGCGTGCTGTCGCGCCGCGCCCTGCCGATCGTCGCCATTGCCACCGCACCGGGCCGCGGTGCGGTCGGCATCGTGCGCGCGTCGGGCCCCGGCCTGCAGCCGCTGGTGAGCGCGCTGTGCGGCCGCACGCTGCCGCCGCGCGTGGCCACGCTGCTGCCCTTCCTGGATGCCGACGGCAGCCGCATCGAGCAGGGCCTGGCGCTGTACTTTCCGGCGCCGCATTCCTACACCGGCGAGGACGTGCTCGAGCTGCAGGCGCACGGCGGGCCGGTGCTGCTGCAGATGCTGCTGGCGCGCTGCCTGCAGGCCGGCCAGACGCTCGGCTTGCGCCTGGCCGAGCCGGGTGAATTCACGCAGCGTGCCTTCCTCAACGGCAAGCTCGACCTGGCCCAGGCCGAGGCGGTGGCCGACCTGATCGATGCCAGCACCGAGGCCGCGGCGCGCTCGGCCGGCCGCTCGCTGGACGGCGTGTTCTCGCAGCAGGTGCAGGGCCTGCGCGAGCGCATCGTGCGCCTGCGCATGCTGGTCGAGGCCACGCTGGACTTTCCCGAGGAGGACATCGACTTCCTGCAGCAGGCCGGCGCGAGCGCGCAGCTGCAGCACATCGGCGTGGCGCTGGACGCGCTGCTCGACGGCGCGCAGCAGGGCGCGCTGCTGCGCGAAGGCATCCGCGTGGTGCTGGCCGGCCAGCCCAACGTGGGCAAGAGCTCGCTGCTCAACGCGCTGGCCGGCGCCGAGCTGGCGATCGTCACGCCGATCCCGGGCACCACGCGCGACCGCGTCAGCCAGACCATCCAGATCGAGGGCGTGCCGCTGCACGTGATCGACACCGCCGGGCTGCGCAGCCAGACCGACGACGAGGTCGAGCGCATCGGCATCGCGCGCAGCTGGGATTCGATCGCCGATGCCGACGCCGTGCTCTTCCTGCACGACCTGACGCGCCGCGACCAGGCGGACTACGAAACCGCCGAGGCGCAGATCGCTGCGCGGCTGCCGGCCGGCGCCAGGGTGCTGCACGTGCACACCAAGCGCGACCTGGTGGACGCCGCGCCCGGCGACGGCATCGCGCTTTCGGTGCGCACCGGCCAGGGCCTTCAGGAACTGCGCCAGGCGCTGCTGCAGCGCGCCGGCTGGCACGCCATGCCCGAAGGCCTGTTCATCGCCCGTGCGCGCCATGTGCAGGCGCTGCAGCGCACACGTGAACACCTGCAGCGCGCACGCGCGCTCGGCGACGAAGGCGCGGCGCCGCTGGAGCTGCTGGCCGAGGAGCTGCGCCTGGCGCACGACGCGCTGGGCGAGATCATCGGCCAGTTCAGCGCCGATGAGCTGCTGGGCGAGATCTTCAGCCGCTTTTGCATCGGGAAGTGACACGGGTTCCCGTAGGGTGAACGGCAAGCGGGAGAAGCTGACGCTGGGCAAGTACCCGGCGTTGACGCTGAAGAACGCCCGCGCCAAGCGGGACCAAGCCGCCCACGCCGCCGCAATGGGCACATCCCCTGCCGGGCAGAAGCAGCAGCTTGCCAAGGTGGCCGCTGCCGACGCCACCACGGTGGCCGAGTTCGGCGAGCGCTACTTCCGCGAGGTGGTCGACAAGGACCGGCAGGACACCACCATCCCGCGCCGCTACTTCGACAAGTCCATCGTGCCGGCGATCGGCGACAAGCCGGTGCGCGACGTGAGCACCGAGGACGTGCGGGCCATCACTGGCGAAAGAAGGAAGAGGGCGATCGAATCGAACATCCGCCGCCAGTTCAAGCTGGGCCTGCACCTGATCCTGCTGACGATGGTGCGCAAGTCCGAGCTGCTGCTGGCGCGCTGGGAGCACGTCGACATGGACGCTGCCGAGTGGCATATCCCGGCGGAGAACTCCAAGACCGACAAGCCGCACATCGTGTTCCTGTCGCGCCAGGCGGTGGACCTGTTCAAGGAGCTGCAGGCGCTGGCCGGCGGCAGCGCGCTGGTGATGCCGGGCCGCGGCAGTCTGACCACGCCCTTCGCGCACAACGCCATCAACACCGCGCTGAAGACCGCGCTGGCTGGCCAGCCCATCCCGGCCTTCACCATCCACGACCTGCGCCGCACAGCGTCGACGCTGCCGCACGCAAACGGTTGGCCGTCCGACGTGGTGGAGAGGGTGCTGAACCACACCATCGGCGGCGCGCGCGGGGTCTACAACCGCGCCGAATACGCGCCGCAGCGGCGCGAGATGCTGCAGTTCTGGGCCGACTACATCGAGCAGCTGCTGAGCACGGGCTGGTCATCATGGGCCGCTTCAAGCTGGCGGCCTGATGCAACCCCCGCGCGGCTGCACTTCACACGAGCATGAGGTGATATCCGCAGCCCGGCTGCTCTGGACTGCGCCGTCCACGCCAGCATGCCGCTTGACAATACTAATACCGACAAACGACACTACAGCATGAACCGACCAACGACACTACAGCATGATCGACAGCTTCGCCGACAAGCGGACCGCCG
>CAYUPF010000127.1:0-11593 GCA_964446545.1 uncultured Rubrivivax sp. | reverse complement strand
AGCTCGATCTTGGTGATCTCGGTGCGCTTCTCGTTGAGCAGGAAGCTGGTCACCTCCACCGGCACCTGCACGTGCACGGCGGCGGTGTTGTCCTTCATCGACTCCTCCTGCACCATGCGCAGGATCTGCAGCGCGCTGCTCTCGGTGTCGCGGATGTGGCCGGTGCCGTTGCAGCGCGGGCAGGTGATATGGCTGCCTTCGCTCAGCGCCGGGCGCAGGCGCTGGCGGCTCAGTTCGAGCAGGCCGAACTTGCTGATCGAGCTGAACTGCACCCGTGCGCGGTCGCTGCGCAGCGCGTCGCGCAACCGCGTTTCCACCTCGCGCCGGTTCTTCGACTCGTCCATGTCGATGAAGTCGACGACGATCAGCCCGCCCAGGTCGCGCAGCCGCATCTGGCGCGCGATCTCGTCGGCGGCTTCCAGGTTGGTGCGGGTGGCGGTTTCTTCGATGTCGCTGCCGCGCGTGCTGCGCGCGGAGTTCACGTCCACCGAGACCAGCGCCTCGGTGTGGTCGATGACGATCGCGCCGCCCGAGGGCAGGTTGACGGTGCGCGTGAACGCGGTCTCGATCTGGTGCTCGATCTGGAAGCGGCTGAACAGCGGCGCATCGTCGCGGTAGCGCTTGACCTTGTGCGCCGATTCCGGCATCACGTGGTTCATGAACTGCTGCGCCTGGTCGTAGATGTCGTCGGTGTCGATCAGGATCTCGCCGATGTCGGCGGTGAAGTAGTCGCGGATCGCGCGGATGACCAGCGAGCTTTCCTGGTAGATCAGGAACGCGCCCTTGCCCGCCTTGGCCGCGCCGTCGATGGCGCTCCACAGCTTGAGCATGTAGTTCAGGTCCCACTGCAACTCGGCCGCGCTGCGGCCGATGCCGGCGGTGCGCGCGATCAGGCTCATGCCCTTCGGGTAGTCGAGCTGGTCCATCGCGTCCTTCAGCTCTTCGCGCTCCTCGCCCTCGATGCGCCGGCTGACGCCGCCGCCGCGCGGGTTGTTGGGCATCAGCACCAGGTAGCGGCCGGCCAGGCTGACGAAGGTGGTCAGCGCCGCGCCCTTGTTGCCGCGTTCTTCCTTCTCGACCTGCACCAGCAGCGAATCGCCGTCCTTGATGGCGTCCTGGATGCGCGCGCTACGTACGTCGGTGCCTTCACGGAAGTAGTTGCGCGAGATCTCCTTGAAGGGCAGGAAGCCGTGGCGGTCCTCGCCGTAGTCGACGAAACAGGCTTCGAGCGAGGGCTCGACCCGCGTCACGATGGCCTTGTAGATGTTGCCCTTGCGCTGTTCGCGGCCTTCGATCTCGTTCTCGAAGTCCACCAGCTTCTGGCCGTCGACGATCGCCAGGCGCCGTTCTTCCGGCTGCGTGGCATTGATCAGCATGCGTTTCATTCAGTCTCCTTCTCGTTGCGCCATGGCGCAAGCTCACCTGGCCACGCGCCTTGCGGCGCGCAGCCGGAACGATGCAGGAGAAACGCCGCTTGAACCCTTGGCTCGAATCGCCCTGGACTGCGTGCAGATGGGGCCCCAACGGGCCGTCAAACCGGGCAGCGTTGGCGCGTGCGACTCAGCGGCGTGCTCGCGCGCTGCGCGGCGTCGGCCCGGGCCGCTGCATCGTGCGCAGCGGCCATGCGCCAGCCCGGGCGACGACGGCATCGGGCCGGTCGCCAGGGTCGGTCATGGCAGCGGGAGACGGGGACAACATGCGTTGTGAGCGTCGCTGGACGCAGGTGCAAGGCCGGGCAGGCCCGTCTTGCACCGGAATTTGTTCGGGTGCCCTTTGAAGGCTGGGTTCTCGTCGCGTGTCTCGTGCCGGCGGGTCCGTGGCCGCCGGGTCACTTGGGGACCACGGCCTGCCTGAGGCGACACCGGCATTGCATCAGCTTCACAGGGCCCGCCATCGGCCCCTGCGGCCTCACCTTCGAACCATCGGTGCACCGGCTAAACTCCGGCAAATCAAGCACTTACGGATCAATCGTGGACCGGCGCATTATAGGGGGCAAAGGTCGCACGCGCGCCGCGCGGCAGTTGCTCGACCCGGCGGCGGCCCAGGTGCCGACCGTGACGTCCGTCACAGCGGCCACGCCGCAGGTGCTGCATCTGCAGGTGGACGAGGACTCGGCCGGACAGCGGCTGGACAACTATCTGATGCGCTGCCTGAAGGGCGTGCCGAAGACGCATGTCTACCGCGTCATCCGCTCGGGCGAGGTGCGCGTCAACAAGGGCCGGGCGGCGGCCGACACGCGTGTGCAGGCCGGCGACGACGTGCGCGTGCCGCCGGTGCGCGTGGCCGAGCGTCCGGCCACGGCTGCAGTGCCGGCGCGAGAGTTCAGCGTGCTGTTCGAGGACGAGTGGCTGCTGGCCATCGACAAGCCGCCCGGCGTGGCGGTGCATGGCGGCAGCGGCGTCAGCTTCGGCGTCATCGAGCAGTTGCGCCGCGCGCGGCCGCAGGCGCGCTTCCTGGAGCTGGTGCATCGCCTCGACCGCGAGACCTCCGGGGTGCTGCTGCTGGCCAAGAAGCGCAGCGCGCTGACCGCGCTGCAGGACCAGTTCCGCGCCCGAGACACCGGCAAGACCTATGCGGCGCTGGTGCTGGGCGCCTGGCCCGAGCGGCTGAAGCTCATCGACGTGCCGCTGCACAAGTACCTGAAACCCGACGGCGAGCGCCGCGTGCGCACCAGCACCGCCGACGATGCGACGGCCAAGCGCTCGATCACGCTGGTCAAGGTGGTGCAGCGCTTCGCCGGCTTCACGCTGCTGGACGTGGGCATCAAGACCGGGCGCACGCACCAGATCCGCGTGCACCTGGCGCATGCCGGCCACCCGATCGTCGGCGACGACAAGTACGGCGACTTCGAGTTCAACAAGTCGCTGGCGCGCGGCAGCGCACTGCCCGGTCAGCGCTACGACGGCATGTTCCTGCACGCGCGGCGCCTGGCCTTCGACCACCCGGCCGGCGGCGAACGCATCGAGCTCGAGGCACCGCTGCCCGCCGCCTGCGCGGCGCTGCAGCAGCAGCTTGAGCGACACTCACAACCATGACACGCCCGCGCCGCTTCGACCTGATCGCCTTCGACTGGGATGGCACGCTCTTCGATTCCACCGGCTTGATCGTGCGCTGCATCCAGGCCGCCTGCCGTGATGTCGGCACGGCCGTGCCCAGCGACGTGCAGGCGGCCTATGTCATCGGGCTGGGCCTGATGGATGCGCTGCGCCACGCCGCCCCCGACTTGCCGGTGGATCGCTACCCCGAGCTCGGCCGGCGCTACCGCCACCACTACATCGCAAGCCAGCATCGGATCGTGCTCTTCGACGGCACGCGCGAGATGCTGCACTCGCTGAAGGCGCGCAACCACTGGCTGGCGGTGGCCACCGGCAAGAGCCGGCTCGGGCTGAACGAGGCGCTGGACACGGCGCAGCTGCGCCCCTTGTTCGACGCCACGCGCACCGCCGACGAGACGGCATCCAAGCCCGACCCGCTGATGTTGCTGGAACTGATGAGCGAACTGGGCGCCGAGCCGCAGCGCACCTTGATGATCGGCGACACCACGCACGACCTGCAGCTCGCCGCCAATGCCGGCGTGGCCTGCGTCGGCGTCAGCTATGGCGCGCATGCTAGCGAGGATTTCCACCGGCACTCGCCGCTGTTCGTCGCGCATTCCACACAAGAGCTGCATGACTGGCTGCATGAACACGCCTGAAGCGCGCGCCGACGCGCAGCACCTGTGTGCCTCGGCGGCACTGGCCGAGCGCGGCCAGGCGCTGGTCTTCGACGTGCTGCAGTACGGCGAGCCGGTGCGCGCCTTCGCGCTGCGCTTCGAGGGCGAGGTCGTCGCCTACCTGAACCGCTGCGTGCACGTGCCCACCGAGATGGACTGGCAGCACGGTGTGTTTCTGGACGGTGACCAGCGTTTCATCCTGTGTTCGACGCACGGCGCGTCCTACGAGCCGCTGGACGGCCGCTGCGTCGGCGGGCCCTGCGGCCGCGGCCGGCTCACCGCCGTGCAGGTGCGGGAGATCCACGGGCAGGTGTATTGGTATCCTTCCCGCGACATTCGACCGGTGGCCTTCGACGCGCCGGCGTGACATGAACCACCCCCTACGCGTTTCGCGCGCCCCCTCCAGGGGGCGCCGCTGGCGGACCGGCAAAGCCGGGTCCGCGGCGGCCCCTCGGTGGATCAGGGGCATGCGTCGCCGGTCGCGTCAGGCGCGGTGGACTGGCAAAGGGGGAGAGTTATGAACAGTCAAGACGAGGGCGCCACGCCCAGGCCGGCTTCACCCGCGCCGCAACTGTCGGGACGCCTGGAAAGTGCGCTCGAACTCGCGGCACGCGAACTGCTGCGCGAACGGCGCAGCGAGCGCCGCTGGCGCGTCTTCTTCCGCCTGGTGTGGCTGGGCCTGGCACTGGCCGTGGCCTGGGCGCTGCTGTCGCAGCGCATGGTGATGACGGCGCCGGCCGGCCCGCACACCGCGCTGGTCGACATCCGCGGCGAACTCGACAGCGAAGCCGACGCCAACGCCGAGTCGCTGGTGTCGGCGCTGACCAGCGCCTTCGAGGACGCCGGCGCGCAGGCGGTGGTGCTGCGCATCAACTCGCCCGGCGGCAGCCCGGTGCAGGCCGGCATCGTCAACGACGAGATCCGCCGCCTGAAGGCGCTGCACCGCAAGAAGATCTACGCAGTGGTCGAGGAGGTCTGCGCCTCCGGCGCCTACTACGTGGCGGTGGCCGCCGACGACATCTATGTCGACAAGGCCAGCCTGGTGGGTTCGATCGGCGTGCTGATGGAAGGCTTCGGCTTCGTCGGCCTGATGGACAAGCTGGGCATCGAGCGGCGCTTGCTCACCGCCGGCGAAAACAAGGGCATGCTCGACCCGTTCTCGCCGCAGGACGAGAAGCAGCGTGCCTATGCCAGGCTGATGATCGACCAGGTGCACCAGCAGTTCATCAAGGTGGTGCGCGAAGGCCGCGGCCAGCGCCTGAAGGAGACGCCCGAAACCTTCTCCGGCCTGTTCTGGAACGGCGAGGAAGCGGTCCGCTCCGGCCTGGCCGACCACTTCGGCAGCCTGGACTACGTGGCGCGCGAGGTCGTCAAGGCGCCTGAGGTCATCGACTACACGCCCAAGGAGAACGTCGCCGAGCGGCTGGTGCGCCGCTTCGGCGCGTCCGTCGGCGCCGGCGCGATGAAGGTGCTGCGTTCGGGTAGCGGCCTGCGCTGAACGCGTCGCAGCAGCGCCATCAAGCAGCCGCCGCGGAACCGGCTCTGCCGGGCCGCAGGCGGCGCCAGCCGCGAGGACGCAGCTGGCGCTCGCAGGCGACAAACAGTCCACTGGGACTGTTCCTCGTCCGACTCGCCCCCCTGGGGCGGTTCAGGCTGGTGGGATGCGCAGCATCTGCCCCGGATAGATCTTGTCCGGGTGCGTCAGCATCGGCTTGTTGGCCTCGAAGATCAGCGGGTACTTGTTGGCGTCGCCGTAGAACTTCTTGGCGATCTTCGACAGGTTGTCGCCCGAGACCACGGTGTGCCACTGCGCTTCAGGTGCCGGCGCCTTCACCGTCAGCATGTCGTTGACGTTGGACACGCCCTGCACGTTGCCGCAGCACAGCAGCACCTTTTCCTTCGTCGCCTGGTCGGGCACGACGCCGGACACGGTGGCGGTCGTCGTCGCGCCATCGAAGGCCACGTCCAGGCCCTCGACCTGCAGTGACTGCGTGGCCACGTAGTCGGCAATGGCCTTGCCGGCGGTGGCATTCAACGCCGCGATCGCCTCGGGCGAGGGCGTCTTGGCCGCAGCCTCCTGCGCCGCCTTGGCCTCGCCCTTGCCGAACAGCTTCTCGCCGGCTTCCTTGAAGAAACTCATCAGTCCCATGTACTACCTCCTTGTATGAATGTCAGGGCTTGAGCAGCCCGCGGGTTTCGATGAAGTCCACCACTTCCAAAAGGCCTGCGCGCGTGCGCAGGTTGCTCATCACGTAGGGCCGGGCCCCGCGCATGCGCTTCGTGTCGGCCTCCATCACCTCCAGGCTGGCGCCCACATGTGGCGCCAGGTCGGTCTTGTTGATGACGAACAGGTCGCTCTTGGTGATGCCGGGGCCGCCCTTGCGCGGGATCTTCTCGCCGGCAGCCACGTCGATGACGTAGATCGTCAGGTCGCTGAGCTCGGGGCTGAAAGTGGCGGCCAAGTTGTCGCCGCCGGATTCGATGAACACGATGTCGGCGTCGGGAAACTTCTCGAGCATGCGGTCCACCGCCTCGAGGTTGATGGACGCGTCCTCGCGGATCGCGGTGTGCGGGCAGCCGCCGGTTTCCACGCCCAAGATGCGCTCGGGCGCCAGTGCGCCGGCGACGGTGAGCAGCCGCTGGTCTTCCTTGGTGTAGATGTCGTTGGTGATGACCACCAGGTCGTAGCGCTCGCGCATCGTCTTGCACAACATTTCCACCAAGGTGGTCTTGCCCGAGCCGACGGGCCCGCCGACGCCGACGCGCAGCGGCGGCAGTTTGCGGCTGCGTCCGGCGATGTGGTGCAGTGCACTCATGGGGGCATTATGGCTACGGCACGGCGGCTTGCGCCGCCTTCACATTGCGTTCGCGATATGAGCCTCGCCGCAACGAGGGCGTTGTGGGCTGCGCTCAGGAGCGGAACAGTCGCGAATACTGCGTCTCGTGCTGCGCGCTGAGGATGGCGAGCATCGGCGTGAAGGCCTGGCGCTGCGCGTCGGGCAGCTCGGCCGCCTGTTGCACCGCGCCGGGGAGCGCAGCGATCAGGCGCGCCAGCATGCGTTGCGCCGCGCTCTGGCCCAGCGGCACGCTGCGCATCGCCGCCTGCACCATGTTCTCGGCCCAGCCGAAGCCGAAGGCCAGCAGCACGTCGCGCAGCGGCGCGTCGCAGCGCGCAGCGGCCAGCGCGAAGGCCACTGGCCAGGTGGGTGCCGGCGGCAGCGCGGCGAGCTGGGCGACGCGCGCGTCGGGGTCGTCGCGGTTCTTCAGCCATTCGGCCAGCGAGCGACCCATCTGCTGCGTCTGCTGGCGCAGCTCGGCACTTTCGCGCGTGTGCTGCACCCAGTCGTTGAGTTCGCGCAGGCGCGGCAGGTCGAGCGCGCGCCATGCCGGCAGCGCCTGCGCCAGCACCGGCATGTCGGCGCGCGCCAGGCTCAGATCCAACTGGTCGAGCAGCCAGTCGCCGGCCTGCGCCTCGTTGCGCACCGCGCCGCACTCGACCGCGGCTTCCAGTCCCTCGGAATAGCTGAAGCCGCCCACCGGCAGCGCCGGCGAGGCCAGTTGCATCAGCTCCAGCAGTGCCGTCGGCGAAGTCGGCGTGTCGCTATCCGGCATCAGTGTGCGTGGTCGTGGCCGTGGCTGTCGGAGGCATAGGCGCCGGACTCGGGTTCGAAGGGTGCCAGCACCTCGTCGACGATGAGGTGCATCTGGCGCAGCATGTCGGCCAGCACATGGTCCGGCTCGAGTTGCAGCCGGTCGGGCTGTAACTCCAGCTGCACATGCCGGTTGCCCAGGTGATAGGCCGCGCGCAGCAGATCGAAGGGCGAGCCGTGTTCGCTGCAAGGGCGCACCACCAGCACCGGCTGTGGCCTGGCCACGACGCGCACCAGCGAGCCGTCCTCGGCCACCAGCACGTCGCCGCCGCGCAGCACCTGGCCGCGCGGCATGAACACGCCCAGCGCGCGGCCGGCCGAATCGGTGGCGTCGAAGCGGCTGCGACAACGCCGGTCCCAGTCCAACTCGACGCTGGTGGCGCGCTTCAGTAGCGCGCCCGCCAGGCCGCGCCCCTGCGCAACGAGCTTGCTCACGGTCAGCATCGAATTGGGCTCCCACGATTGCGGTGACAGCAAAGGCGCATTAGTATAACGTTCGTTATAACTTCGTGGAGATCCGCGATGACCGCCCTCAAGCTTACCCAGATCGGCAATTCGGTCGGCGTGATCCTGCCCAAGGACGTGCTGGCGCGACTGAAGCTCGAAAAGGGCGACACCGTGTTCGTCACCGACGCGGCCAATGGGGTGATGTTGACACCGTACGACCCATCGCTGGACGAGCAACTTGAGCTTGGCCGCGAGTTCATGCGCGAGTACCGCGACACCTTCCATCAGTTGGCGAAGTGAAATGACTTGGCGCTGGATTGACCGGCGCGCGTTGGAACTGCTGCATGAGCTGAGCCTGTCCGAGCACGGCGGCGCCAGCGGCCTGCGCGACGAAGGCCTGCTCGAATCGGCGTTGACCCGTCCGCTGAACCTGGCGAACTACGGCTCGCCCGACATCGCCGACTTGGGTGCGTCCTACGGCGTGGGGCTGGCGAAGAATCATCCGTTCGTCGATGGCAACAAGCGCGCGGCCTTCCTGACGGTCGGCCTGTTTCTCGCGCTCAACGGTTGTCGACTCGTGGCCGCACAGGCCGATGCCACTTTGACCATGCTCGCCGTCGCCTCCGGCCAGATGGACGAAGCCGCGTTCGCAAGCTGGCTGCGCGCGCACAGCGGCGCGCGCTGAAACCGGCGGCTGGCGCGCTTGCGCGTCGATAAGGGCTTCACGCACCGTTTGCGTGCCACCGAAGGCCAGTTGCGCCGCGCGCACCGCCAAGTGCTCTTTCTGCCCTCGTCTGGTGCGCCGACGCGCGGCGAAGACGGCTGCGGCTTGCTGACGCCGGCCCCGTAGTGTTGGCATAGCCCTTGCTGACTTCGCCGCGGACATCAACCCCTGCCCACGATCGGGCGCCTTCAGGAGATTCAAGCCATGCAACGTCGTTTTGCTCTCAAGCTGACCACCGCGGCGCTGGCCGCCACCGGGCTGCTGTCCCTGTCGGCCCAGGCCCAGGAAACCATCAAGGTCGGTGTGCTGCACTCGCTGTCGGGCACGATGGCCATCTCCGAAAGCGTGCTCAAGGACACGGTGCTGATGTCCATTGCCGAGATCAACGCCAAGGGCGGCCTGCTCGGCAAGAAGCTCGAGGCCGTGGTCGTCGACCCAGCTTCGAACTGGCCGCTGTTCGCCGAGAAGGCGCGCCAGCTGATCACGCAGGACAAGGTGGCCGTGACCTTCGGCTGCTGGACCAGCGTGAGCCGCAAGTCGGTGCTGCCGGTGTTCGAGGAACTGAACAGCCTGCTCTTCTACCCGGTGCAGTACGAGGGCGAGGAACTGTCGAAGAACGTGTTCTACACCGGCGCGGCGCCCAATCAGCAGGCCATCCCCGCGGTCGAGTACCTGATGAGCAAGGAAGGCGGCGGCGCCAAGCGCTGGGTGCTGCTGGGCACCGACTACGTCTATCCGCGCACCACCAACAAGATCCTGCGCGCCTTCCTGCACAGCAAGGGCGTCAAGGACGCGGACATCGTCGAGACCTACACCCCCTTCGGCCACGCCGACTACCAGACCATCGTCGCCGACATCAAGAAGTTCTCGGCGGGCGGCAAGACCGCGGTGGTGTCGACCATCAACGGCGACTCCAACGTGCCCTTCTACAAGGAGCTGGGCAACGCCGGCCTGAAGGCCAAGGACGTGCCGGTGGTGGCCTTCTCGGTGGGCGAGGAAGAACTGCGCGGCGTCGACACCAAGCCGCTGGTCGGCCACCTGGCGGCGTGGAACTACTTCATGTCGATCAAGTCGCCGGCGAACACCGAGTTCATCAAGAAGTGGAGCGACTACGCCAAGGCCAACAACGTGCCGGGCCACAAGGACAAGCCGCTGACCAACGACCCGATGGAAGCCACCTACATCGGTTTCAACATGTGGGTGCAGGCGGTCAAGAAGGCCGGCTCCACCGACCCGGACAAGGTGATCGCGGCGATGGGCGGCCAGACCTTCCCGGCGCCCAGCGGCATCACCTCGAAGATGGACGCGAAGAACCACCACCTGTGGAAGTCGGTGTTCATCGGCGAGATCCGCGCCGACGGCCAGTTCAACGTGGTCTGGAAGACGCCCGAGCCGGTGCGTGCCCAGCCGTGGAGCCCGTTCATCCCCGAGAACAAGGGCAAGAAGGACGAGCCCGAAGTGATGGCGAAGAAGTAGGACGAGCGGACGCGGTCGCGTGATGCGCTGGTTCGTCCTGTGGTTGTCTGCGCTGGTGCTGGCCGCACCGGCGCAGGCGCTGACCCCGGCGCAGGCGCGAGCCCTGGCCATCGGCGACACCGCCTCACGCATCGCGGCGCTGAACGCACTCGTGGCCGTGCCCGACGACAAGACGGTGGCGCTGATCCAGGCGCTGGCCGACGACGCGGTGAAGTTCACCGACAGTGCCGTCTTCATCATCAAGGACGACAAGGGCTTCGACCCCGTCAGCGGCGCGCAAGTCGCGGTGCCGGACACGGCCGAGGACGTGATCAACAACAACCAGATGCGCACCGAACTCGGTGCTGCGCTGGCCCTGGTCGGGCTGCAGTCGCCCGACACCAAAACACGGCTCGACGCTGTCAAGACGCTGGCCAGCGACCCGAGCGAGGACAAGCTGCCGCTGATCGAGAAGGCCTATGCGGCCGAACAGGTGCCGGCCATCAAGGAAGCGCTGGGCAACCTGCGCTTCGCGCTGCTGCTCGGCGACGACGACAAGGCCAAGCGCCTGCAAGCTGCACAAGCGCTGGGCGATTCCGGCACGCCGTCGACCAAGCTGCTGCTGAGCGAACGGCTCGAGGTCGAGACCGACCCCGAGGTCAAGGCGGCGCTGAGCACGGCGCTGGGCCAGATCGACGCGCGGCTGGCCTGGGGCGAGCGCCTGGGCGTGATCTTCACCGGCATCAGCCTGGGTTCGATCCTGCTGCTGGTGGCGCTCGGCCTGGCCATCACCTACGGACTGATGGGCGTGATCAACATGGCGCACGGCGAGCTGATGATGATCGGCGCCTATGCCACCTTCGTGGTGCAGAACATCTTCAGGACCTACTTTCCCGGCGCCTTCGACGCCTACGTCATCGCGGCGATCCCGGTGTCCTTCCTGGCGGCGGCGCTGGTGGGCGCGGTGCTGGAGCGCGGCGTCATCCGCTGGCTCTACGGCCGCCCGCTGGAGACGCTGCTGGCCACCTGGGGCATCAGCCTGATCCTGATGCAGGCGGTGCGCAACCTCTTCGGCGCGCAGAACGTGCCGGTGGAAAACCCGAGCTGGCTGTCCGGCGGCGTGGCCGCGATGAGCAACCTGACGCTGCCCTACAACCGCATCGCCATCATCGTCTTCGCGGCCCTGGTGCTGGCCGGCGTGGCGGCGCTGATCGCCTGGACACGGCTCGGCCTGTTCGTGCGCGGCGTCACCCAGAACCGCAAGATGGCGGCCTGCATGGGCGTGAACACCGCGCGCATCGACACCTATGCCTTCGCGCTGGGCTCGGGCATCGCTGGCCTGGCCGGTTGCGCGCTGTCGCAGGTGGGCAATGTCGGACCCGACCTGGGGCAGAGCTACATCGTCGACTCCTTCATGGTGGTGGTGCTGGGCGGTGTCGGTCAGCTGGCGGGCACCGTCTACGCGGCCTTGGGCCTGGGTGTGTTGAACAAGCTGCTCGAAGGCTGGCAGGGCGCGGTGCTGGCCAAGATCATGGTGCTGGTGTTCATCGTGATCTTCATCCAGAAGCGGCCGCAGGGCATCTTCGCGATGAAGGGCCGGAGCGC
>CAYUPF010000126.1:6833-11634 GCA_964446545.1 uncultured Rubrivivax sp. | reverse complement strand
TTGCACCACTTACTCCATGCCGGTCTCCCGGCGCACTCAAGGTAGTTGTCGCCTCGTAGCAGCCCGGCGCGGCGCCACGCCCAGCATTGGTTCGTCGGCGGCGCCGCTGCGGCGCGCCGTGCGCTCCGCGTCGATCTGTTGCTGTGGCACCCACCCTCACGCAGTTGCGTTTCGCTTGCCTCGCTGTGGCCAGCTCGGCCAGGGACTCGCACCCCGAAGATCGCGCCCATGCTGGCGCACAAACAAAAGGGCCCGCAAAGCGGGCCCGCCATTCCCTCGTGACGAAGCCGTCAATCGAACACCGGCGACTCCACACCCAGCACCTTGTGCAGCTTCGGGCTGGTGGTGGTGTACTGCAGCAGGATGCGCTTTTCCGGGAAGATGTACGGCGCCGCACCGAAGGCGGCCAGCGCCGCCTCGTGGAAGCCCGACAGGATCAGCTTCTTCTTGCCCGGGTAGGTGTTGATGTCGCCCACGGCAAAGATGCCGGGGGTGCTGCTTTCAAACCTCTCGGTGTCGACGACGATCTGCTTGCGTTCGATGCCCAGGCCCCATTCGGCGATGGGGCCGAGCTTCGGGCTCAGGCCGAAGAACACCAGCAGCATGTCCAGCGGCACCAGTCTTGTCACCGCATCGCCGCCGGTGACCTTGATGCCTGTCAGCCGGCCGTCGGTTTCTTCGATGCCGGTCGCTTGGCCGACCAGGAACTGCATCTCCATGGCCTCGCACAACTCGCGCATCTTGGCCACCGAGGCCGGCGCGGCACGGAAGCCGTCGCGGCGGTGCACGAGGATGACGCTGCCGGCCTGGTGCGGGCCCTCCTGCACGAAGTTCAGCGCCCAGTCGAGCGCGGAATCGCCGCCGCCGACGATGACCAGGTTCTTGCCTGCAAACTGCGCCGGGTTGCGCACTCGGTAGTGCAACTGCGTGTCGAGAAACTTGTCCAGTCCTTCGAGCTTGAGCAGGCGCGGCTGGAACGAGCCCACGCCGCCGGCGATGAACACCGTCTTGGTCAGCAAGCTCGTGCCCTTGCTGGTGGTGACGAGGAAGCGGCCGTCGTCCTGCTTGACCAGGCCGCAGACTTCCTGGCCCAGGTGGAAAGTGGCGCCGAAGGGCTCGATCTGCTTGAGCAGGTTGTCGGTGAGTTCCTTGCCGGTGCACACCGGCACGGCCGGAATGTCGTAGATCGGCTTGTCCGGGTACAGCTCGATGCACTGGCCGCCGGCATAGGCCAGCGAGTCGATGATGTGCGCCTTGATCTCCAGCAGACCCAGTTCGAACACCTGGAACAGGCCCACCGGGCCGGCGCCGACGATCACCGCATCGGTTTCTATGGGTCCGTCGTGGCTGCGTGCGGTGTCGGCCACTTCGGGGTTCAGGTTCGGTTCCATGTCGATCGTTTCAGCGGATCAGCTCGGACAACTTGTCCTTCTTGTCGGCCCATTCGTCGGCGTCGGGCAAGGCCGGCTTGCGCTTGGTGATACTGGGCCAGCCGGGGGCCAGCTCGGCATTGAGCTTGATGAAGTGCAACTGGTCCTGCGGCACGTCTTCCTCGGGCAGGATGGCGTTGACCGGGCATTCGGGGATGCACACCGCGCAGTCGATGCATTCGTCGGGGTCGATCGTCAGCATGTTCGGCCCTTCGCGGAAGCAGTCGACGGGGCAGACATCCACGCAATCGGTGTACTTGCAGCGGATGCACGATTCGAGGACGACGTGGGTCATGAGCAGCTCGGCCGGTGGTCTTGTTGGGGTGGGCAGCGGGCAACGCCAGGGTGCGGCAGCAGGTGCGAGCCGCCATTTTCGGCGACAAACAGGTGATTTTAGGCCGTGCGCGCTGGCTCGGCCGCGGCGGGTCTGCCCTGCATCAAGGTCTTGCGAGGCTCGGCGACGGTCAGCGCCGCCACGCCCACTGTCACCACCGTCGGCCGGCCGGCATGCAGCACCGTGGCCTGCACCAGCATGTCGAGCCGGTGCTCGCTGACCAACTGGTCGGCGCAGCCGGCACGCGACACCACGCAAGCCGGTGTGTCGGCCGGCCAGCCGGCGGCACGCAGGCGGCGCGACAGCGCGCCCAGCTGACGTCCGGCCATGTAGAAGACCTCGCTGTCGGCATTGCGCGTGGCGCGCAGTTCGCCTTCCTGCGTCATGGCGGTGCTGAAGGCCACGCTGCGGCCGCGGCCACGCCGTGTCAGCGGCCGTTTTGCCGCGGCGGCGGCGGCCAGTGCCGCGGTGACGCCTGGCACCACCTCGCAGTCGATGCCGTGTTCGGCCAGCGCCTGGAGCTCTTCTTCCAGCCGGCCGAACAGGCTGGGGTCGCCGCCTTTCAGCCGCACCACGCGCGCATGCTGCTGCGCGCTGCGCACCAGCAGCGCATTGATCGCCGTCTGCCGCGTGGCATGGGTGAAGCCGCGCTTGCCCACGTCGATCCACTTGGCGGCGGGGGCCAGATCGCGCAGCGCCGGGTCGGTGAGGGCGTCGAACAGCACCACCTCGGCCTGCGCCAGCAAGCGCGCACCGCGCAGCGTGATCAGGTCGGCCGCGCCCGGCCCGGCACCGATGAAATGCACGCTGCCCATCAGTGCCCGCCCGGCCGCCCGAAGGGCACTGAGCGCCCCTCGGGGGGCAGCGAACGGAGTGAGCGTGGGGGGCCCATGTCTAGCGCACCACGTTGACCAGCAGCGCGCCGCTGGTGCGGTTGCTGGCCGGGTCGACGATGATCAGCGAGCCGGCCACGCGGTTGTGCGCATAAGGTTCCAGCGGCAGCGGTTGGCCCAGTTCGACCACCACATGGCCGATGTCGTTGACGGCCAGCTCGTGCGCGTCGGTGGGTGCGAGCGTGCCGATGTCCAGGCGGTGGCCGATGGAGGCGATGCGTGCCTGCACCCAGCGGTTGCCGTGGCGCACCACGTACTTGCGGCCGACCACCGCGGGCTCGGTGTCCAGCCAGGCCAGCGTGGCGCCGAAGCGCTGCACCGGCAGCAGCGTCTCGGGCGTGCCGATCCAGTCGCCGCGCGACACGTCGAGCTGGCGGTCGAGGATCAGCCCCACCGACTGTCCGGCCTCGGCCTGTGCCAGCATGCTGCCGGCGCGGCGCAGCTCCACCACCTGAGCGCGCTCGCCGCTGGGGTACAGCTGCACGGCATCGCCGGGCTGCACGCGGCCGTGGGCGATGCGTCCCCACAGCGTGCGCGGCTGGTGGCCGGTGCCGTCGGCCTGCTCGCCGCTGTCGCGCGCCACGTACTGCACCGGCAGCAGCAAGGTGCCGTCGATGCGCTCCTGCGTCGTCGGCAGGCTGTGCAGCAGCTGCAGCAGCGACGGGCCGGAATACCACGGTGTTTGCAGCGGCCGCGTGACGTTGTCGCCGCGCAGTGCCGATACCGGCACGATCGCCGCCACCTCGATGCCGGCATCGCTTGCGAAGGCGCGAAGCGCGCCGCTCACCGCCTCGAAAGCGGGTTGCGGATCGACCAGCGCATCGATCTTGTTGATCGCGAAGACGATGCTCGGCACGCGCAGCAATGCGGCAAGCAGCGCGTGGCGGCGTGTCTGCGACAGCAGCGCCACCGGCGCGGCCTGCCAGTCGATCTTGGTGATGTCCACCAGCACGATGGCGGCATCGCTGCCGGCGGCGGCGGTGACCATGTTGCGCGTGTACTGCTCGTGGCCCGGCGCGTCGGCGATGATGAACTTGCGTTGCGGCGTGGCGAAATAGCGGTAGGCCACGTCGATGGTGATGCCCTGTTCGCGCTCGGCTTCCAGGCCATCGGTCAGCAGCGACAGGTCCAGCGCCTCGCCTTCGGACTTGGCCTCCAGCATGTCCAGTTGATCGGCCAGGATGGCGCGGCTGTCGTAGAGCAGGCGGCCGATCAGCGTGCTCTTGCCGTCATCCACACTGCCGGCGGTGAGGAAGCGCAACGCGCGGTGGTCCTCGGTGGCGGCCGGCGTGTGCGCGGCCTGTTCGGGTTCCTTCAGCAGCGCGCTCATCAGAAATAGCCTTCTTTCTTGCGCCGCTCCATCGACGCATCGCTGGTGCGGTCGTCCATGCGCGTGGCGCCGCGCTCGCTGACGCTGACGGTCAGCGTCTCGGCGACGATCTCCACCGCGCTGGTGGCCGTGCTCTCGACCGGACAGGTGCAGGTCATGTCGCCGACGGTGCGAAAGCGCACGGTCGCCGTTTCCACCGCTTCGTTGCTGGCCGGCGGCGTGACCTCGGTCACCGGCACCAGCAGGCCCTTGCGCCGCACCACCGGGCGCGGGTGCGCGAAGTACAGCCCGGGCAGCGGGATGTTCTCGCGCGCGATGTACAGCCAGACGTCGAGTTCGGTCCAATTGCTGATGGGGAAGGCGCGGAAATGCTCGCCGGGGCGGATGCGCGTGTTGAACAGCGTCCACAGCTCGGGGCGCTGCTCCTTGGGCTGCCACTGGCCGAAGCCGTCGCGGTGGCTGAAGATGCGTTCCTTGGCGCGCGCCTTCTCCTCGTCGCGGCGCGCGCCGCCGATCAGGCAGTCGAAGCGGTGCTCCTCGATCGCCTCGAGCAGCGCCACCGTCTGGTGGCCGTTGCGCGATTCCAGCGGATCGGCCAGGCGCACCGTGCCGCGGCGAATGCTGTCTTCCAGGTGGCCGACGACCAGGCGCTCGCCCATCTCGGCCACGCGGCGGTCGCGGAAGGCGATCACCTCGGGGAAGTTGTGGCCGGTGTCCACGTGCAGCAGCGGGAAGGGCAGCTTGCCCTTGAACTCGTTGCCGGCAACCGGCGCCGGGCCACCCCAAGCCGGTTGCGCGCCCCCTTGGGGGGCCG